>JAEYUA010000247.1 GCA_023433755.1 Bacteroidota bacterium
GAAAATTCCCAAAATATTATGAGGATTTTCCTTTTTTCTTTCCCAAATCTTTTCGTAATATTTGCTAAAATCATTAGTTTCGCGTAACAAAAATTCCGGAGCGGGATGGACAGATCAACCTAACTTAGGACCATCGTTCTCCTAACTTATTCAACCTAACAATATGTCAAATTCTGAAAAATTAAAAGCGCTCAAGCTTACCATGGACAAGATCGATAAAGATTTTGGTAAGGGCAGTGTGATGATGATGAACGAAAGGTCCCAGGAGCCGATGGATGTGGTGTCCACAGGTTCGATCGGTCTTGATGCCGCCCTGGGCATTGGCGGTCTTCCCCGCGGCCGCGTGATCGAGATCTACGGCCCGGAAAGCTCTGGTAAAACAACTGTTGCCACCCACGTAATCGCGGAGGCACAGAAAAAAGGTGGCATGTGCGCCATCATTGACGCCGAGCATGCTTTTGATTCACTCTATGCCCAAAAGCTGGGTGTGGATATTGACAACCTCCTGATCTCCCAGCCTGATTATGGTGAGCAGGCACTGGAGATTGCAGACCGCCTGATTCTCTCCGGCGCCCTTGATGTAGTGGTGATCGACTCTGTTGCCGCCCTTGTTCCAAAAGGTGAACTGGAAGGTGAGATGGGTGATTCCAAAATGGGACTCCAGGCCAGGCTGATGTCGCAGGCATTGCGAAAACTTACTGCTACTATTTCCAAGACAAATACCATTTGCATATTCATCAACCAGCTCCGTGAAAAGATCGGGGTGATGTTTGGCAACCCGGAAACGACCACCGGTGGTAATGCGCTCAAATTCTATGCGTCCGTACGTTTGGACATCCGCCGTATGGCCCAGATCAAAGACGGAGATGATGCCATTGGTAACCGTGTAAAGGTTAAGGTGGTGAAGAATAAAGTAGCGCCTCCTTTCCGTACCGCTGAATTTGATATTGTATTCGGAGAAGGTATTTCCAAGATCGGGGAGATTCTTGACATGGGTGTTGAGATGGGTATTGTTCAGAAAAGCGGAAGCTGGTTCAGTTATAACGGTGATAAGCTCGGCCAGGGCCGCGAAGCCGTGAAATCCCTGCTTCATGATAATGCTCCGCTTGCTGATGAACTCGAAGCCAAAATCAGGGAGAAGATCAAGGAACTGCAGGAGGCATAAACTTCTTTAAAATAAGATTCCCGTCCTGAAAAGGGCGGGAATTTTTTTATCGCAGATCATAGGGATGTTCATTAAATCTCTTCCATTCCGTGTTTTTGTGGTCCATGTGTCGACCCCATTGACACGGAAATCTGCGACCCATATAAGAGACCATCATTCAGATGCACGCTGGCATTTCTGATTGATAAAGCCTGCTGAAATCAACAGGCTGTTCCGGGTGTTTAATAGGTTTGAATGTTTTAATACTTTCTATGACTGGATTGGATTCAACACGAGGCAGGTGATTGGCGCATGCTTTGTTATTCAAAGATGCTGCCATATATGTATGAGCGTACATATCAACACGTTAAATCAATTTGGCTGCTGATTTGCAGACCTGGTCATTTCATTAAATCCGGTTCCAGAACTCTAATTTTGCAATTATGCCCTTCCAGCTTCAGTCTCCATACCAGCCCGCGGGTGACCAGCCTTCAGCCATTGCCGAACTCACGGAATCCGTGTTGCGTAATGAAAAACACCAGGTGCTCCTGGGGGTGACCGGCAGCGGCAAGACCTTCACTGTTGCCAATGTAATTCAGAATGTTCAGCGGCCTACCCTGGTGCTGACCCATAACAAGACCCTTGTGGCCCAGCTTTATGGTGAGTTCAGGCAGTTTTTCCCGGACAATGCGGTGGAATATTTTGTTTCCTATTATGATTATTACCAGCCGGAGGCCTACATGCCCACAACAGATACATATATTGAAAAAGACCTGAACATTAATGAGGAGCTGGATAAGCTGAGACTGCGCGCCACCACCAGCCTTCTTTCGGGCAGGAGGGATATTATTGTAGTGGCTTCTGTAAGCTGTATTTATGGTATGGGAAACCCGACAGATTATGAAAGCGGCATCGTTAGAATTTCCAAAGGAGATAATATTTCGAGGCAGGGATTTCTGCACGCCCTGGTCAATTCCTTATATAACCGTACCTCAATCGATTTCAACCGGGGCACCTTCCGTGTGAAAGGAGATACAATTGACATCAACCTTCCTTATGTTGACTACGGGTACCGGGTGACTTTTTTTGGTGATGAGATCGAGGAAATCGAAAGCATTGAGATCCCAAGCGGGAAAAGGATTGGCAAACTCCAGGACGCGGCCATCTTCCCCGCTAATCTTTACGTGGCACCGAAGGATATCATCAACGATGTGATGTACGAGATCCAGGATGAAATGAATGCGCAGGTAGAATATTTCAAGGGCATGGGTAAGTTCATTGAAGCGCAGCGACTGAAAGAAAGAGTTGAATACGACCTGGAGATGATCCGGGAACTGGGTTTTTGCAATGGCATTGAAAATTACTCAAGGTTTTTTGACCGGCGCCGTCCCGGAACAAGGCCATTCTGCCTCCTCGATTATTTTCCAAAGGATTTTTTATGTGTGATTGATGAAAGTCACCAGACCATTCCCCAGGTGAGTGGTATGTATGGGGGTGACCGCAGCCGCAAGCTAACCCTCGTGGATTATGGTTTTCGGCTACCCTCCGCGCTGGATAACCGCCCGTTGAATTTTCATGAGTTCTCTGACCTGTTAAACCAGACCATTTACGTGAGCGCCACCCCGGGTGATTATGAACTTGAACAGACAGGCGGCGTAGTGGTGGAGCAGGTGGTAAGACCTACCGGGTTGCTGGAACCACCCATAGAAGTGCGGCCGAGCGTGAACCAGATTGATGACCTGCTGGATGAAATTGACAAGACTGTAAAAAAAGGAGACCGCGTGCTGGTGACCACCCTCACCAAAAGAATGGCGGAAGAAATGGATAAATACCTGAAGCGGATCGATATCCGCTCCAAATACATACACAGCGAAGTGGATACATTGGAACGCATCGAGATTCTCCGTGACCTGAGACTGGGTAAGATTGATGTACTGGTGGGTGTGAACCTTTTAAGAGAAGGACTCGACCTCCCGGAAGTTTCACTGGTGGCCATTCTTGATGCTGACAAGGAGGGTTTTTTGAGAAATGAACGTTCTCTGACCCAGACGGCAGGCCGTGCGGCGAGGAATGTGGATGGACTCGTGATCTTTTATGCTGACACGATCACGGAAAGCATGCAGAGGACCATTGATGAGACCAACCGGAGGAGAGAAAAACAGTTGGCTTTCAATTTTGCTAATAATATTACTCCTGCCACGGTTAAAAAATCAATTGACCAGGTGATGGCGCAGACCTCGGTGCTTGATATTAAAGGCTATGATCCTGATTCGCCTTTTGCTATTGACGAGATCGTGACCAGGGCAGCGGAACCTGAAGTGGAATATAACACCATCCCACAGTTGGAGAAACTGATAGCACGGACCAAAAAAGAAATGGAAAAAGCTGCAAGAGACCTGGATTTTATGGAAGCGGCGAGGTTAAGAGATGAAATGTTCGGTCTACAGAAAAAGCTAAAGGAAATGAAGTAACGTAAAACTACGAGGGTTTTTCGTCGGGGTTTCACCCGATTTTAAAGAAAACCCTGAAAAATGCTTGCAAGCCGGGGTTACTATTTATATTTTGTCGGCCGAACCTCCAAAATCCTATTTTATGAAAAAGCGTATTTCCAGGGTACTTAACTTCTTTGCATTTAACCTACTGTTCTTCGCACTTTATCTCAATTTCATTCACAAGGACAATGTATCAGCCGCCGTGCCTGCGCCACAGTCATCTGCTTCTACCGTAAAAGGTACAGTACTGGTTGAACATCCAGAGCAATACATTATGAAGACAGAGAATAAAGTAGCCAACACAGCCCAGTTGAGCAACTGAAATTTTTTTACTAACCCTCCTCTTTACTAATTATTTAGAAACTACCCCGCTTATGCGGGGTTTGTTTTATTAACGACTAGCTGTTAGCTGCTAGCCACTAGCTGCGAGTGATGTATTTTTGAGGCATGGACAAACGTCTCTTTCTCCTCGATGCCTATGCTTTGATCTTCCGCGCTTATTATGCCCTGATCCGGAATCCGAGGATCACTTCAAAAGGAAAAAATACCAATGCGCAATTTGGATTTACCAATACGATCATTGAATTGATCAATAACCAGAAGCCGACACACATGGCGGTATGCTTTGATACCGCGGCACCAACCGAACGTCATACTGATTTTACAGAATATAAAGCCAACCGCCAGGAAGCGCCTGAAGACCTTACCGCATCCATACCGGATATTAAAAGGATCATTAGCGGGTTGAATGTTCCCATCATTGAAAGTGATGGGTACGAAGCGGATGATGTGATTGGAACACTTAGCAAACAGGCAGAGAAGCTGGGTTATGAAGTGTTCATGGTAACTCCTGATAAGGATTATGGCCAACTGGTTTCAGAAAAAATTAAAATCTACAAACCAGGCTACCAGGGTGGTGATGTGGAGATCATGGGTCCGAAAGAAGTTTGCGAAAAATGGTGCATTGAATCAGTTGACCAGGTAATCGATATTCTTGGACTGATGGGTGATGCGGTGGATAATATTCCTGGCATCGCCGGTGTTGGACAAAAGACCGCTTGCAAACTGCTGACAGAATATAAAACGCTGGAAAATGTGTTGGCGAATGCCGAAAATATCAAGGGAGCCTTAGGAGAAAAGATTCGCAAGGGAAAAGATGACGCGGTGATCTCCAAAAAACTGGCAACCATCATTACTTCTGTACCTGTTGAATTTCATGAAGAAAATTTTTTGATCCGCGACTGGAACAAGAAAGCCCTGATGGAAGTATTCAATGAACTTGAATTCAGAACGGTTGCGAAAAGACTTTTTGGTGAAGAGGGTGGTGATGCTTCAGGACAAAAAAAGCCAGGAGGCATACAGGCAGAACTTTTTGGAAATGGAACGACTGCAACTGCAACAGCCGATAGCCCGGAAGTGATAACGGTTGTACAACCCGGCAATAATATTCATAACACACCGCATGATTATGAACTGGTGGAAAGTGAAGCGGAATTCACGGCGCTCCTGGAAGAATTGAACCGGCACCAGGAAATTTCTTTTGATACCGAAACCACTGGCATCGATGCCAATGATGCCGACCTGGTTGGGTTGAGTTTCGCTGTACGTCCCCACCACGGCTGGTATATACCGGTACCCTGCGACGACCGGGAAGCCACCAATAAGATCCTTGCAAGGTTTTCAAAACTTTTCAGTGATGAAAGCAAATTATGGATCGGCCACAATATCAAGTACGACCTCCTGATGCTGAAATGGTACGGTGTGGAGCTGAAAGGTAAATTTTTTGATACCATGCTCGCGCATTACCTCATTGAGCCTGATGGCAAAAGCAATATGGACTGGCTCAGCGCGAAATATCTTAATTATGAACCGATACATATTGAAGAACTCCTTGGAAAGAAAGGCAGGAACCAGTTGTGCATGAAGGATATCGAAATTGAAAAAGTAAAAGATTATGCCGCAGAAGATGCGGATGTAACTCTTCAATTCAAACCCATATTCGAACCAAAACTAAAAGAACTGGAAGTAGAAAAGGTTTTTGTAGAAGCTGAGAATCCCCTGGTGAAAGTGCTCACCGATATGGAATTCGAAGGTGTGCGGATTGACATGGAATTCCTGCAGGAATATTCCAGGGTACTGGAAATAGAAGCACGCGTGCATGAAGAAAAAGTTTATGAAGCCGCCGGAGTAAGATTCAACCTTGGATCACCCAAACAATTGGGAGAAGTGTTGTTTGAAAAACTGAAGCTGGATCCCAAGGCAAAAAAAACCAAAACAGGACAGTACGCGACAGATGAATTTGTATTGAGAAAACTGGCAGTACTGCACCCGGTTGCAGAAGATATTCTCGCCTACCGGGAATTCACCAAGCTCCGCTCCACTTATGTGGACGCACTGCCACTACTGGTCAATAAAAAAACAGGAAGGGTTCATACTACTTACGGACAGGCGGCTGTAGTTACAGGAAGGTTGAACAGTAATAATCCCAACCTGCAGAATATTCCCATCAAAACTGAAAGGGGAAGAGAAATACGCAAGGCCTTTATTCCGCGAGACGAGAATCATATTTTACTGAGCGCCGACTATTCACAGATCGAACTCCGGATAGTTGCTGCACTTAGCGCCGACCCGGTAATGTGTGAGGCTTTCAGGAATAACAAAGATGTGCACATTGCCACTGCCGCCAAGGTCTATGGTGTGGACGAAGAAGCTGTATCCAAGGACATGAGACGCAAAGCCAAGAGCGTGAATTTTGGTATCATATACGGACAGGGAGCATTTGGACTGGCAGAGAACCTGGGCATCAGCAGAACAGAGGCCAAGACCATCATTGATAATTATAAAAAAGAATTTGCCGGCATTACAAAGTATATGGATGACATGATTAATTTCTGCAGGGAAAATGGTTATGTACAAACGGTGCTTGGACGCAAACGCTGGCTGAAGGATATTAATTCAGGCAATTTTACCGTAAGAGGTTACGCAGAAAGGAACGCCATCAACTCACCCATCCAGGGTACTGCGGCAGACATGATTAAACTGGCCATGGTGAAGCTGCACCAGGCTATTAAGGATAAAGGCTTCCAATCTAAAATGATTTTGCAGGTGCATGATGAACTGGTTTTTGATGCCCTGAAAGAAGAAGCTGAAAGTCTTAAACCCATTATCCTGGAATGTATGCAATCAGCAATGACCCTACCTAACGGTGTGCCAGTGATTGCGGAAGTAGGTGAAGGGGTAAACTGGCTGGAAGCGCACTAGGAGAAAGAGAAACAGAAAGAGAAAGAGAGCGGTCAGGACAATCCTTCAATGAATTTTTTTATTTCCTTTCGTCCCTTGACTGATGCAAAGGGATGGATGGTTTTAGCCAGTTGTGTAAGATAAAATTTTACCTGCGCGGCTTCGGGCATGTTTTTGAAAGAAACAGCGGCTTCGGATATCCAGAACCGGCCGATTATGGAAGTCATCGACAACAGGTATTCCTTTTCCTCTTCATTTTCAAATACCAGGTAACCTGACTCGTGCAACGCTTCGAGGTTAACCTGTATGGTGGCGGTACGTTGGCCATAGGTTTTTTTGTAAGCCGCGGCCACCAGTTTATTCTGTCGCATTACATGTACCACGCTGAGCAGCAGGCAGCGGTAATGAAGCTGGTTATAAAACATTCCTTTCATCATTTCCAGGAACCTTAGCAGGGTAATCTCCTTTTCTTCCACCATCGCTTCCCCATTCCTTTGACTGAGTTCCTTTGAAAGCTCAAATACCAGGTCGTCCTTGGTGGCAAAATAGTAAGTGATGTTGCCGACCCTGATATCCAGTTCAGCGGCCAGTTCGCGGAGCCCTACATATTCAATCCCCCGTTCATTAAACATTTTCAACGCTTGATCCAGTATTTTTTCCCGTGTATTCATGATGGTATTTGGACAATGTCCAAATTTATATTGTTTTGTGCAACAATTGAAAAAATCATTTAAAAACAACATTATGAAAAAGGATATTCTTTATGCGATAACCTGTCTTACTTTCTCCATCATGGTGGGTGGAGCTGTTTATGAACACCTCTGTGTAGTACCATCATGGTCTGCGGCACCTCCCCTTTCATTAAGTATGTTCCAGGGTGAATACGGGCTGAAAGCCGAAACTTTCTGGATGCTGATTCATCCCGTTAATCTTTTATTATTCTCTGCCAGTCTTGCCATGTGCTGGAGAACACAGCGGAAGAAAAGCTTAATCATAGTACTGGCCGGCTATATCAGTATCCTTATAATCACGGCCATCTATTTTGTTCCGGAATTATTGACCATCGTCCAGACCCCTTTCTCCACGGAAGTGGATCCGGATCTTACACGCCGCGCTAAATTGTGGGAAGTATTGAGCATCATTAGAATGTTTGTATTATTTGCACTTACTATTGTTTTGTACCTCGGCCTGACCAGGGCAGGCACAAGAGTGCCATCTTTCCAAAAAAGAAACGAAGGAAAGCAGCGTTCAGCTAAACAGGTAATGCAACTTGAGGCATAACATCGGTCACCTGATAAAATTCAAGGAAAAAATGAATGGTGAATTGTTCGTAATAAAAAAAAGAGGACTCTGTAATATGGAGTCCTCTTTTTTTATAGGTACATGAATTAGTCAGTAACCGTTCCGTTCTCAATAAACTTGATCTGTGGAATTTTTGCCGGATCAGTTTCATTGGGTGAGCCCATCAGCAATACCGTATACGCTTTGGTTTGTGTCAGTGAAATGGTACGGTTCACATCAACACCACCTTCATTCGTTACCTGGAAAGTGATATTACCCGGATCCACTTCCAAAAATGGAGAAACCTCGCCAAAGGCACTGCTCCTGTTTACTAGCTGTGCACCCGAAGATTCAAGTACTACCGTAGAAGCAGTTGTATTGGGCAAGGCATTGATGAAACGTACGTAGGCTTTTCCGGAACTTGCCGTGAGCGAATCATAATTATCCTCGCTCACGATATTGGTATATGAACCGTTATAACCTACAACAAACAAGGAATAATATTTATTGACCTCGAAATTGAAAGTGGAGGAATCTAACGATTCACTGCTCACCGCATTATAGGAAGCAATATTGCGGTTCCCGGGAATAGCATTCAGGTATTGCCCGGTGTAATTACCGAAACCCAGCGGTCCGCCAGGGAGCAGGTTTCCATCAAGTCCAATCGCTACAGCCTGCTGGTCCGGGGCGAGATTGAAAGCCATCAGGGCTGCAACCGGGGTGGGCTGTATATCATCTTTGTTTTTATTACACGAAGCAAGGAAAAAACCAAAGCCAAGAGCAAGGCTCAACATCAATGAGCTGCGGGAAAAAATGTTTCTGATCATTTTTAAGTGTTTTTAAAGGTTAAAGGTTGGCAGTTGGAGGCGGGAGATGCAGAGTCACAAATTCCAGGCGAGGTTTAAAGCCAGGGTAAAATTTTAGAACTCATTAACGTACCCCGCCCCCGTGTAAAATTTTATTTAGGCCCCCCCTGAATCAGTTTACTTTTGCAGACCAATGAATACGCCTATCCTTTTTTATTGTTATGATCCATATTGTGGCTGGTGCTATGGCTTCAGCCCGGTAATCAAAAAGATTTTTGAAGAATATAAAGACCAACTGGGTTTTGAAGTGCTTTCCGGTGGAATGATCCTGCCTGAAACGCCTACCCATTTTGGGCCGATGGCAAAATATATCCAATCCGCTTATCAACGGGTGGAAGAACTGACGGGAATCAAATTCGGTGAGGATTTTTTATGGCATGTTAATCATCCTGATGATACAGACTGGTATCCTGATTCAACAATGGCCGCCGTTGCGCTATGCATTTTTAAGGAGTACTTTCCTGAACAGGCCATATACATGGCTACCGATCTTCAATATGCTTTGAACTATGAAGGGCGTGACCTTACTGATAAGGAAGCGTACAGGCATCTCCTTGAAAAATATAATATCCCTGAAAAAGATTTTTATGAGAAACTGGGTTCGGAAGCGTACCAGGAGAAAGCCTATTATGAATTTGCCCTGGTGAAACAATTAAAAGTGTCTGGTTTTCCCTGTGTGCTGATGCAGGTGAGTGATTCTAAATTTTTTTTACTGGCGAGTGGGTTTACAGACTATGAAACTTTACAATCAAGAATAGAGAAAGTTTTGACAGAACTCAAAACTACTAATTAAAATAGCCGTTTAGGCGGGAAGGACGGTAAGTAGAAGCTGGGTTTCGAAAACTATCTTTATGAATCGATAAAGCTATTCTTTCACAATTGAATCTATTCACCGCCCTTCCCGCCGTAACGGCTATTGTCTTTATTAAATCAAAACCTTGTACTACCCTGCCTTTCCTGCCTGTTCGCTGCTCTTGATGCAGCCGTTCCGAAATTCCTGAGGTTATAAGTAAATGTCAACATAAAATATTGCGTAAGCACTTCATTCCGCACATCCTCAATTCCAAATTCAGTAATATTTCTTGTGATACTCCTGTTCTGCTTCAGCAGGTCAAAAACACTCAGCTTCAGTTCTCCCTTCCTGCTTTCAAGGAATTTTTTTCCAACAGACATATTCCATAAAGTATAGTTCTGGTTGAAGCCCTGGGAAAGTCCTTTGTACAACTGGTTGTTCACATCATTCTGGAAAAACCACCCGTTTTTGGAAAGCAGGTTCAGTTGCACACCGGCTACATGCTGGAAATAATGATCATTCAGATTTTTCTGGGTATTGTTATTCACCTTATTGAAATTAGCCGTATAGGAAACCGTGAAATCAACAAACTCACTCACATTGCTGGCAACCACAGCACCTGCGCTGTACATGGTATTGTTTGAAATATTGGTAACACCATCCAAACTTCCGGGAAGCCTTGTAAAGGTCACACCGCCATTGAAATTGATATTCGATTTGATGAAACGTAAAGGGAAGGACACAGTTACCAATGAACGCACACTCCGGTAACCATCCAGGTTAACCGGTACACGTAACTGTTCACCTGGAGCCAGTGAAACCTGGTTGCTGCCGATACTTAAAACGGTATCACTGCTACTCCCGTTGAAATAGGATGCCTGTGAAATATAATCACTGGCTGTCTGGTAAAATACATTACCCATGATCAGCAGGCCCTTTCCTGTATTGGTGAAAGTATAGCGGCCACTCATGATGTTCATGAATTGCTGGCGCAGATCAGGGTTGCCCGCGGAAATAAAAGGCCTGTTGGTAATATCGATCACATCTGACAACTGTGTAACAGATGGGTTGTTGGTATTGGAACGGTAGAACAAACGGACATTGCTCCGCGCTGATAATTTCAGCCTTAATTGTGCATTGGGTAAAATGCGGTTGAATGTTTTGTTCACACTGAGCGCTCTCGGGAAATCCTGTTCGCTCATCAAAGTATTTCGCTGGTAAGTGGCGCCAACAGAAAACTGGTTGTCACGATCACCATAACGGTAGGTAACACCTGCGTTCTGTGCTCTTGTCCTGTTGTCGAATCGGTTGGAAAGTGTGGTATCAAAAATATTGAACTTGTCCTCATTTGGATTAAAACGGTAAGCCTCCTGGTCTGCTTTGTTTCTTGAAAAAGAAGGCTGGTAGTTGAGCTGCAACTGGCTTTTCTCGCTTAACGGTTCTGTATATACGAGATTGGCAGAAACCTGGAAGCCGCCATTCACCTGGTCAGTAAACCGGCTGGTGGTTAAGTCAACCGGCTGGTTGAGTGAATCAAAACTTCTCTGGAGCGTATTTACATACACTTCGCCCGTTCTGCTATTGGAGGAAGTATTCAGGTTGATGGAAAAACTCCTGCCTCTTTTGGCAAAAGAACGGCGGTATAAAATGGAATTATTCAGGTTGTTGCCGGTGCGGTTGCTATTGGTGGTATTGGTGGTGGCGCTGATCTGTTTAGCCGGGTTGAAACTGTTGGTCGTACTGATTCTTTCGGCTTCATTGGACTGGAAACTAAGATTAGGTGTGAAGATGAGCTGGTTGAAAGAATCAATCTTCCACTCCAATCTCATATTTACCCGGTGATTATTGTTAGTTCCAACAGAATTATCTTCCTGGTTGAAGAGGTTCCCATTAAAGAATTGTTGGCTTGATAGCTGCCTGGTGGTATTCCTGGTGTTGTTGAAAAGATAACTCCCGCTAAGGGTCAGGTTTGGATTGAACACATCAGAAAAATTAATACCGAAGGCATTGGTACGGTTGATGCCATTTTGTTGCCCCACCAGGAAACCTCCCTGGCCTCCCTGGAATCCCCCGGGACGCCCGCCTTGCCTGCCGCCACCCTGCCGGCCACCACCACCCCGCTGTGGACTGCTGGTAACGCCCAACAGGTCCTGCTGGGAAAAATTCTGCTGGTTCACATTATTGAAATTGCCTACGATGGAAATGCGGCGGTTTTCTTTGAGGATCGTCGTGTTGCCACCGGCCTGGTATCTCTCGTCTGTTCCATAACCTGCGAATACTCTTCCAAACTGGCCATTTCTCATATTGGCCTTGGTTACGATATTGATTGCTTTAGTGGTATTGCCATCATCAAAACCAGTAAGCTGGGCCTGGTCACTCAGCCTGTCGAAGATCTGGATCTTGTCAATGATCTCGGCAGGCAGGTTTCTTAATGCTGCGGTTGCGTCGTCGCCAAATAGTTCCCGACCATCAATCGTTACTTTTTGAACATTTTCACCCTGGGCTTTCACCTGCCCGTTTTCAACGGTTACACCCGGCACTTTCCGGATCAGGTCCTCCCCACTCGCATCCGGATTTACTTTGAACTGGTTGGCATTGATCTGGAGTGTATCACCTTTTTGTGATACCGGCGATACTGCTGTACGAATGATTACAGTAGCGAGGTCAGGAGAAGATGCGGGCACTGCTGCAATATCAATTTCCACATCAGCGGAGTCTACAACAAAAGTTTTGGAAAAGGACTGGTATCCGATATAGGAAAATGAAATCAGGTAACTGCCTGACTGCTGAACCATAAAACTGAATTGCCCGGTGGAATCCGTGAGTGTGCGGCGGAGGGTGGAGTCGGAAAGATTTTGTAATTGAACATTGGCGCCTGCCAGGGGAAATTTACCCTGCTGGTCACTGATAATTCCTTTGACGGTACGGTCCTGGGCATATCCCTTAATAAAGAAGAAAAAGGCCAGGCAAACGAAAGCTATTCTTTTCATCATACATTAAACATCTAACTTGCTTGTGGTAAATTAACTAAAAACCATGCCCTTCGGGGGGTAGCGCAGGTTAATTAATGCTAATAAATCGGTTTATATTGCAGGCCCAAAAATCACAGTATGGAGTATAAAAGAATTGTAGCCGTTACAGGCTTACCCGGATTGTATGAAGTGTTAAGCAGTAAGTCAGACGGCGCGATCGTGCGTTCCCTCGATGATAAGAGTACCAAATTCATTTCCTCGAGGATCCATAATCTTTCCCATCTTGAAAGTATTGAAGTGTACACCAGCCGCGAAAATGTAGCCCTCTCTGAGCTATTCATCGCGATGAAGGAGAATAAAGAGTCCCTTCCTGACCTTAAGGATAACCAGTCGATAAAATCCTATTTCGAAAAAGTGTACCCGGAACTGGATTTCGAAAGGGTGTATACCAGCGATATGAAAAAAATGGTGAAATGGTATGAAGTGTTAAAGAACAATGATGTTGATTTTACCGTTTCATCGGAAGAGGAAGAAGAAGAAACAGAAACAGAAAGAGAAACAGAAGCTCCTGCGGCTAAAAAAACGAAAACCAAGGCTAAGGCTACTGCTGAAAAATCTGATAGTGATACGGCAGAAGAAAAACCTAAAAAGCCCAGGAAGAAAAAAGAAGATTGATACAAGGACATATGCATTGACGCAACCCTGAAAAAACCCTTTAACCCTTATCCCAACATGCAGGAACAGGAACTTCAATATACCGCGCAGATCACCAGCATTCCAAGGAAATACCTGCCACAGGATCTCAGTATTACCGACTGGTCATCCATCGAACCTTATTTTAAGGAACTGCTTGAACGCCCCCTTCCTACAAAGGAGGTATTGCAGCAATGGCTACAGGATGTGAGTGAGCTGGAAGCAGTGGTAGGAGAAGATGCGGCCTGGCGGCAAATCCGCATGACCTGCGATACAGAAAACAAAAGCCTGGAAGATGCTTTCACATTTTTTGTGATGGAGATCCAGCCCAAGATCCAGCCTTATGCTGACCAGCTTAACCGCAAGCTGGTGGAGAATGAATTTACGGCTACACTTGAGGGAGAGGCCTACGAAGTGTACCTGAGAAATGTGCGGAAGAATATTGAATTGTTCCGCGAAGAAAATATTCCGCTGCAGGCTGAAATAGCTGTAATGGCACAGCAATATGGTGTGATCTCCGGAAAAATGAGCGTGGAAGTGGAAGGAAGGGAATACACCTTGCAGCAGGCCAGCAAATTCCTTGAGAATCCCAAACGTGAATTGCGCGAGGAAGTGTACCGCAAGATCATGGAAAGACGATTGCAGGATAAGGAGCAACTCGATGAACTCTTCACCAAACTGGTGCAGAAGCGCGACCAGGTTGCACGAAATGCAGGCTTTCCCAATTACAGGGATTATAAGTTCGCTGACCTCGGAAGATTCGATTATAAAAAAGAAGATTGCTTCCAGTTTCACGATGCCGTGAAGAACAGTGTGCTTCCGCTTGTGAGTTTTATTTATGACCGCAAACGCCAGAAGCTGGGTCTTGACAGCCTAAGGCCCTGGGATGTGGACGCTGAACCGGAAGGCATACAACCTTTAACGCCTTTCAGCACAGGAGAGGAACTGGTGAACAAGACCATTGAATGTTTCAACAGGATGAATCCTTTCTTTGGAGAATGCCTGGTGAAGATGAAGGAGATGGGAAGGCTCGACCTCGACAGCCGCAAAGGCAAGGCTCCCGGCGGGTATAATTGTCCACTGCCTGAAACAGGCGCGCCTTTCATTTTTATGAATGCTGCCGGGCAAATGGGAGATGTGACTACCATGGTGCACGAAGGCGGCCATGCCATTCATTCCTTCCTTGCGCATGACCTGCCACTGACCTCTTTTAAGGAATACCCGATGGAGATCGCCGAGGTGGCAAGCATGACCATGGAATTGTTCAGCATGGATTACTGGGATGTGTTTTTTGATAACCCAGAGGATTTGAAAAGAGCCAGGCAGCAACAACTCGAAAGGGTGCTGACCATCTTCCCCTGGATCGCCACGATTGACAAATTCCAGCACTGGGTCTATGAAAATCCGAATCATAGTAATGATGAAAGAACAGAGAACTGGAGAAGGATCCTGAATGAATTTACTTCTGATTCCATGGATGTAACCGGGCTGGAAGAATTCCGCCGTTATTCCTGGCAGCGGCAGTTGCATTTATACGAAGTGCCTTTCTATTATATCGAATATGGCATTGCGCAACTCGGTGCCATAGGGTTATGGAAGCAGTTCAAAGAGAACAAGGAAAAAGCGATCAGCAACTATATCAAAGCATTGAAACTCGGTGGTACCAAAACCTTACCGCATTTGTATGAGGCAGCAGGACTAAAATTCAGCTTTGCACCGGAATATATCAATGAGTTGATGTTGTTCGTACAGAAGGAGATGGAGGAATTGACAAGACCGCATTCGTGAGACGTGAAACGTGAGGCGTGAATGGTGAATGGTGAATGTGTGTACTTGCCTTTACTTTACAAAATGACCAGAGTTTGAACCGCCAGGAAAAAATAAGAACGCCAGGGCTTGGCGCCCTTCTTTCTTGGCGGTTAATGTTTTTCTCCACATTCCTCACAAACCCCATTAATCACCACCTGCACATTATCTGCAATAAAACCGTGGGGTAATTCTATGTTAGGCGAAACCACATCATCGAGGCAAAAAGTTTTATTGCAATTGCTGCAGATGAAATGCACATGGTTGTCGTGGTGATGCCCTTCTTCACAATCCTTGCACAGCGCATACCGGATGGAGTTATCAGAAGTGGGAATGGTATGAACGATGCCCTTTTCAACAAAAGTCTGAAGAGTTCTGTAAACGGTTACACGGTCGAATTTTTCACCGGCCTTGCTTTCAATATCACCATGCGTGAGCGCATCCTTGCTATTGAGAAAAAGAGAAAGGATTTTTTTCCGGCTGTCGGTAATACTCAGATGTTTCCTCCGCAGGATCTCATTGAGCCTGTTACCGAGATTCCTGGTAGAAGCGGGGTTCATTAGTTTTTCAGCAATTTAATAATGTCCTCATCAATTGATTTCAATTCGGAAGGTTTGAGACCGTCATAGATCTTTACCACTTCACCCTTCCTGTTGACAAGCGCCACAAACTGTGTATGAATAAAATCATCATCGATGTTTTCTACAAAATTCTTTGGATTATCCAGTTTATAGCTATGCCTTGCAGTGGAATACAGGCTGTCCTTCCTGCCGGTAAGGAAGATCCATTTTTTAGTATCCACTTTCATCGAATCTGCATAGCGTTTGAGCCGGGCTGCAGAATCGCGTAAGGGATCAGAAGTGAAAGACATCAACTGGAAGTCAGGCTCGTCTTTGAACTGGTCATAGACCGGTTTCAGGTTGTTGTTCATTTCAGGACAGATGCTGGTGCAGGTTGTAAAAAAGAAATTGACAGCAGTCACTTTACCTAATGCATCTTTATCAGTAAATACGCCGCCATCCTGGGTGGTAAAACTATAAGGCAATACGGTGCTGATCGGTTTCATGCGTCCCTTACCATATTCCGGAATGATCGCGGAGATCGTGAAAAAGAATCCAACCACCAGGATCGTAAAGAATACGATGTAAAAAATCCTTTTTTTAGACATGGCCGTGAATTATGCCGCAAAGGTAAACCGGCGTGGAAGTTAAAAGTCAAAAGGTAAAAGTTAAAAAGTCGAAATGTCCTCCTTCGCCAAGGCTACGGCGGACGAAGCCCACCTTCGCTAAGGCTACGGCGGACGATGCTCGGCTTATCGCTATTCTTTATATTTAACCAACTGAATTGCTTTTTTATGAAATCAATAATATGCTTCCTGCTGGTTTTTATAAGCCTGGAAGGTTTTTCCCAGTCTGATGAAGAACAGATCCGTGCTTCTCTCGCCAGGCAGACAGCCAGTTGGAACCAGGGGGACTTAAGGGGGTTCATGGAAACCTACTGGAAAAATGATTCCCTGATGTTCATCGGCAAGAGCGGTGTCAACTGGGGCTGGGAAGCCACGCTGGCAAACTATAAAAGGGGTTATCCTGATACGGCTGCCATGGGTAAACTGGCTTTTGAACTGATCCAGGTAAAACAACTTTCACCTGAATATTTTTATGTGGTAGGGAAATGGATGCTCACGCGCAGCATTGGTGATGTGAGCGGGCATTACAACCTGCTGTACCGCAAGATCAAGGGTAAATGGGTGATTGTTGCTGATCACAGTTCCTGATCATGCAGCGGTAAGTTTTTTCTGCAAAAAACTGAAGCTGTAAAATGAGAGGATTAATCCAAATGCCGAAAATACCAGGTCAAAATAATCGAAAGTGCGGCCGAAAAACGGGATCAGTTGAAGGTATTCGTTGATAAGGGCCAGTGAAAAACCGGTGAGACAAACGATCCGGGTATCAGAAAAAAAATAAAAACGCAGCAGCCTTCCATTGAAAAACTGCGGGTGGGTGTACAACCAGGAAGCCACAAAGGGCACCAGTAAAGATCCGAGGAAATTGGGTGCGATGCCGGCCGCGAATTCCAGGAAACCTTCCAGGGGTATATAAGGTCTCACAATGAATTTGATGAACCAGATTATGAGTATCCCGGTAATGATGATCTTTTTACTGAGCTTCCTGAATTCCATGCTGATTATTTACGCCAGGTAATATAGAATTTACGTATGAGCAGGATAAATGTTACAACTGCCAGCAGGTAAAAAACAATATGGTACCACCTGACGCCTTCTGTTATTGCACCAAGTTTAAAAAATATTCCGGCAGTCGCAATACCCAGCAGCCACAGAAGTCCCCAGAAAAATGAACTCATGATCTTCTGGAAGTACTTTCTTACCTCGGGATCCATTCCTGAATTGTATTCGTCCATAAGTGAAATGTAAAGAAAAAGCTGCGAGCTAGGGAACCAGTAATTCACGAAATTTTAGGGAATCACCGTTGAATACATTGAAATCCACTTTTGATACAATGCCGTTCACCCGGCCCGATTCGCTGTGTTGCCAGAAGGACCATTCCCTGCTGATCCGCGGTTTATGGGGTTGCAGGTAATGCGCCACCCACAAGGGATAATCATCAAAATGCCCCTTCAAATAGGTGTTATAAAAATCAACGTTGGTATAAATGATAGGTTGTACACCATAATGAGCTTCCACCGCATCCAGCCAGGCCTTCACTTCCTGTCTCAGCCGCGTGGCGGGAGTGCCATTATTCTGTTCCACATCCAGTACGGGCGGCAGGTCACCACTTTCAATTTCCACTCTTTTTATAAAATTCCTTGCCTGCGTTTTTCCATCCTTGCTGGCAATAAAAAAATGGTAAGCGCCACGGGTGATCCCGGCTTTTTTTGAATTTCTCCAGTTGCGGCGGAAATAACTGTCGGAACTGCTGATACCTTCTGTAGCCTTGATAAAAGCAAAGCCAATTTTGATATCACGCACCTGCATTTGCTTCACCAGGTCCCAGGCAATATGCTGCTGGTATTTGGAAACATCAATGCCGTGGATCTCGTAAGCACCGGGAATCTCAATACCAAATTCAGGATACTTTACAAAAGAGAGTTCCTTGCGTTCCAGCCACAGGTAAAAGAGCCAGGCAACGAAGCCAACCACCGCCAGCAGGGTGGCATAAACAAAAGCCTTCAAAAATTTTTTCCTTTGCCGCCTGGTCACAGTGCAATGATAGTGAAAGACCATGGACCATAGACCATGGACCAGGGAAGAAAACTTTGGGTACAGATTGTTGAGTGAACCCGGTGATAAACTCAAATCTTTAAACGACCATTCATTCACAATTCACAATTCACCCGCCTTCGCTAAAGCTATGGCGGGCGCAGCATTCACCATCAACCCTCATCATAGACTATTCACTATCTTGCACTCATGCCCTTCAACTGGAATGACAGTGTGAATTTTTTATCGAAGATGACCTGGCGCAGGGCTTTGAATGCATCAAAGGTTTTAGCGAGTTACTATGCGAGCCGCTGGACCAAAAAACCTGTCCAGTGGGGTTATCCCATTTCCATTTCTTTTGAACCTACCACTTCCTGCAATCTCCGCTGTCCCGAATGTCCGAGTGGTCTCCGTGCCTTTACCCGTCCTACCGGCATGTTGAAAAAAGATTTTTTCACGGAAACCATTGACCAGGTTTCTAAAGAACTGGTCTACCTGGTTTTTTATTTCCAGGGTGAGCCTTATCTCAATCCTGCTTTCCTTGACATGGTGCAGTATGCTTCTTCCAAAAAGATCTATACAGCAACTTCCACCAATGCGCATTACCTGAATGAAGCCAATGCGAGGCGCACAGTTGAAAGTGGGTTGGACCGGCTAATCATTTCTATTGATGGTACAACCCAGGATACATACCAGCAGTATCGTGTAGGCGGACAACTGGACAAAGTGCTCCAGGGCGCTGCGAATATTGTGAAATGGAAAAAAGAACTGAAAAGCAAAACACCATTTATCATCTTCCAGTTCCTGGTGGTGAGGCATAATGAACACCAGATTGATGAAGTGAGGCAACTCGCGAGGGAAATCGGCGTGGATGAAGTGCGTTTGAAGACAGCACAGGTTTATGATTATGAAAATGATCCCAACCAGTTGATTCCCACATTGGCCAAATACAGCAGGTATAAAAAAGATAAGAACGGGAAGATGTCATTCAAAGGCAACATCGATAATCATTGCTGGCGACTGCATCATGATCCTGTCATTACCTGGGATGGTTCGGTGGTACCCTGTTGTTTTGATAAGGATGCAAAGCATAAGCTGGGTGATTTGAAGCAGCAAAGTTTCAAGGAATTATGGCATAATCCTGCTTATGTGAATTTCCGTAGCCAGGTATTGCAGGGAAGAAAAAACATTGACATCTGCGCCAATTGTTCCGAAGGCGTGAAGGTCTGGGGCTAGCCTTGTATGATATCATTCAAATTCTTGTTATTTTGATATACAATCCAAATTACCCCTGGATCAGCTAATAAAATGGGAATTGAAAAAGATATCCAGCAACAAAATTTTACCAGTGCCCGCCAGAAGGCCATGATCAACATCCTCTTTACTTATGGATGGGTGATTGAAAAAGTAAGGGAGTTCCTTTCCCGGGAAGACATTACACACCAGCAGTTTAATATCATGCGCATACTGCGCGGCTCGCATCCCCAGCCATTATCTACACTCCAGATCCGCGAGCGAATGCTTGATAAAATGAGCGACACCAGCCGCATCGTTGACAGGCTCGTGATCAAAGGACTTGTTAAAAAAACCATTTGCGAAAAAGACAAAAGGCTGGTGGACGTTACCATAACGGACAAAGGACAAAGGCTTTTAAAGAAGCTGGACATGGAAGCAGATCATATTGATTCCATTATGGGAAAGCTGGATGAGAATGATGCGGAAATGTTAAGTCTTTTATTAGATAAATTACGTGGTAGTCAATAAACTATCTTCACGTTTCAGAATCTGATCTACATGAAAAAATTACTGACCACCCTTATCGTATCACTTACTGTATTCGTTGCTTTTGCCCAGCCGCAATATGAATTCCGCGGTGTTTGGATCGCAACAGTGGATAATATCGACTGGCCTGAAAGAAATGTTTTTGATGTAGAGAAACAGAAGGCCGACTTCATCCAGCAACTGGAAATGCATCATGCCAATGGTATGAATGCCGTAGTGGTACAGGTGCGTCCAGCAACAGATGCATTCTATCCTTCTCCCTACGAACCCTGGAGCCAGTGGCTTACCGGCAAGCAGGGTAAGGCGCCTTCCCCTTTTTATGATCCCCTGCAATTCATGATCGAGGAAGCACACAAAAGAGGAATGGAATTCCATGCCTGGCTCAATCCATACAGGGCGAATTTTTCTATAGGCAAGGCATCCATCGCACCTAACCATATAACTAAAACACATCCTGAATGGTTTTTAAACTATGGTGGTAAAACTTATTTCGACCCGGGCAATACTGCAGGTCAGGCCTGGGTAACCAAAGTGATCCGGGATATCGTGAAACGTTATGAGGTGGATGCTATTCACATGGATGATTATTTCTATCCTTATAAAGTGCCCGGTAAGGAATTCCCGGATGCGCAATCCTATGCAAAAAATTCAAGAGGGTTAAGCAAGGCCGACTGGAGAAGAAGTAATGTGGACAGTATCATTGTTAAGATCGCGAACGTGATCAAGGAAGAAAAACCCTGGGTGAAGTTTGGTATCTCTCCATTTGGTGTCTGGCGCAACCAGGACCAGGATCCGATCGGTAGTCCCACCAAGGCCGGTGTCACCAATTATGATGACCTCTATGCCGATATACTGTTATGGCTCAGGGAAGGCTGGATCGATTATGTAGCCCCTCAGCTTTACTGGGAAACAGGTCACAAGCTGGCCGCTTTTGAAACTTTGGTGGAATGGTGGAGCCAGCATACCTATGGCAAACATCTTTATATCGGGCAGGGAATTTACCGGGCGCTGGAGAAGGGTGCCTCACGTGTAGCCTGGAAGAATCCTAATGAATTACCCAACCAGATCAAGCTGCTCAGAAATTATCCCAACATACACGGCAGCATTTATTTCAGCAGCAAATCCTTTGAATCCAATCCAAATGGCTGGTCAGATTCGTTGAGGAATAATTATTACAGCATCAGGGCTGAAGTGCCGCCCATGGAATGGCTGCCCGAGAACCCCAACAGGTCAACAACGGATCCAACAGGCTTTACCCGTCCTAAAGCAATCATGGCACCTTCGGAAAAAAGCAGGAAATAATCAGTCTTTCCCCGTCGCATTTATTTTCCTTTCCATCCAGTCAACGTATGATTTGGATCCAAGGCGGAAGTAAAGGGGCAGGCGTATGGCCTGCTGTAACTGCAATTCCTTCCGGCAGAAAAAACCCAGGTGATCAACAGGCCCCGGAAGAACCAGGCCAGCCGTTTGATTGTAGAATTTTTGCGGCATAGAATACCTGTGGATAATGAGGGCTGATGAATCCGCCTGTGGCCTGGAATGTAGCTGTGACGCGGCTTCCAGGGAATTTAACAGGAATGTGACCAATAAAAGAACAACGCATCTGCCCATGGATTAGGATTTGCAGTAAATTTACGGCTTGATTTTTGTGAACCCGGCGGATTTTTTTCAGCAGAGGCTGAGATCGATTGCCACGAAAGAAACCAGATGAGCCTTAGCCAGAGTCTACAACAGAAACTACTTCAGAAATTATCTCCCCAGCAGATCCAGCTCATGAAGCTGCTGCAGGTGCCCACTGCTATACTGGACGAAAGGATCAAGGAGGAACTGGAGGAGAACCCGGCACTCGAGCTTTCAGATGATGCCCATGACGACAGCATGGAGGCCAAGGATGAATTCACTGAGAGCACAACGGAAGAAGCGGAGTATGAAGAAAGTGAATTAAGCAGCGAGGACCAGTACGAAAACATTGATATATCCGATTACGTGCAGGAAGGAGATGATGATATAGCGGATTACAAATTACGCGACGAGAATTACGGTGAGCAGGAAGAAAAGACCACCATGCCTTATAAAGTGGAAACCAGCTTTTATGAAGTGCTGGAAGCCCAGCTCGGCATGCTTAAACTGGATGACCGTGAATTCAGGATTGCAGAACAGATCATTGGCAGCATAGACGAAGATGGTTATCTCAGGAGAGAAACCGCGGCCATCGTGGATGACCTGGCCTTCCGCCAGAATATTGAATCTTCCGAAGAAGAAGTAGAAGGGATCATCAGGCGCATTCAGCAGTTTGATCCGCCAGGGGTGGCTGCACGTACCCTTCAGGAATGTTTGCTGCTGCAGTTACTGCGCATGAAGGAAGAAGGTAAGGATGTGGAAGTTGCCATCCAGGCACTGACCAAATACTTCGATGAGTTTACCAAAAAACATTACGAAAAAATACAGCGTGGTCTCAATCTTAATGATGAAGACCTGAAGGAAGTGATGCAGCAGATCACCAAGCTCAATCCAAAGCCTGGTGGAAACGTGGGCGAGGTGAATAAGGCCGAAAGTTACGTGGTGCCTGATTTTTTCATTTTCAATAATGCGGGAAAGCTTGAACTTACGCTGAACAGCAAGAACGCTCCTGAGCTGCGCATCAGCGAAGGGTATCGTGATATGCTTAAAGAATATGACAGGGGTGCCAAAAAGGACAGGAGGCAAAAAGAGGCGGTACTCTTCATCAAACAAAAGATTGATGCGGCCAAATGGTTCATTGATGCCATCAAGCAAAGGCAGCATACTTTGCTGAGCACCATGACCGCCATTATGAATCACCAGTATGATTTTTTTATTACAGGTGATGAAACTTCTTTGAGGCCGATGATCCTGAAAGATATTGCTGAGAAGACCGGTCTTGATATATCTACGGTGAGCCGTGTGGCCAACAGCAAATTTGTGCAGACAGAGTTTGGCACTTACAGGCTGAAGTTTTTCTTTAGTGAATCACTTACAACTGATACCGGTGAAGAAGTTTCTACCCGTGAAGTAAAAAAGATCCTGAGTGATATGATCGAGGGAGAAAGCAAGAAAAAACCGCTGAGTGATGAAAGACTTACAGAGTTGTTGCAAGAGAAAGGATATAATATCGCCCGCCGTACAGTTGCCAAATACAGGGAGCAGTTGAATATTCCTGTAGCGAGGTTGAGGAAGGAGCTGTAGTCAGTAGTCGGTAGTTAGTAGTCGGTAGTCGGTGCTTGTTGCGAAGTATTGTAACCTGTATGATCTTACTCTGCGCATTCTCTTTTTTCTCCTTCTCTCTGCGGTAAAAAAGGTACTAGCCGTTACGGCGGTAAGGGCGGTAAGTAGTCTCTGAAATTTTTACATGACTTCAATAATCGAAGGGTTTAAAAAATTCCGTCTTTTTTCTTGGCGCCTTTGCGTGAAACCCTCCATGACCTTGCGTGTCCATTTTTTGCCTTTTGCCTTTTGAATTTTGACTTATCTCACACAAACACCCACGCCACCAACAGCATCAGCGCCCCGCTGAAAAATCCAAAATAAATCTCATGAGGCGTATGATTGGAATCGATCAGCCTGGCCGTCATGGTAAGACCAGCGATGAATAAAGCGATCGCAATATAGATCCCGAAAGAAACACCGGTCGTGATACCCGCCACGATCATAAAAGCCGACATCACACCTACCGCAATACCGTGCATGCTGATCTTCATATAAGCATTCAGGATCAGGCCGAGCGCCGCACCCAAAAAAATACCAAGGCCCAGGAGTTCCGCTTCCATAGGTGCCCCCGGCAGGTTCCTGAATACATACCAGCCCCAGAAATAGAATACCTGGCAGATGACGTATGGAATGATCCGGTCCTTTTGTGTTTTGAGCTGGATGGATTCAATAAAATTCAGGGCTTTAAGCAGGAGCGTAACCACGAGAGGAAAAAACGCGTAATACATCACGAACATGATCAGCAGTTTGGTGCGCTCCCATGCGGTGGCTTCCAAAAAAAGCCTCAGTTCAAAAATGATGAACATGCCCAGGTAAACGGGTATGAATACCGGGTGAAAGAGGTAGGAAATGATCCTGGCCGCTATGCGTATGACCGGGTTGTACTCCTTTTGTTGCATGCCGATGCCCGGGGCAGTTAGGTCCATATGCAAATGTAGGCAGTAAATAAACCATCCCGGGTTAAACCTGCCAGGTTTACATTTGTTTTAAACTTAATCATGGGATTTCTCGTAAAAATAATCGTAACCGGGCTGGCTGTTTTTGTTGCAGACTTCCTCCTTAGCGGCGTACAAATCAATGATGACTGGAAAACGGTGATCATTGTTGCGCTGGTGCTGGCCCTGCTGAATACTTTTGTTAAGCCGGTCCTCATCATTCTCACGATCCCGGTAACGGTCATCACACTTGGGTTATTCCTTTTAGTGATCAATGCCCTTATGGTGATATGGGCTGATAAATTAATTGATGGATTTACGGTTGACGGATGGGGCTGGGCTCTTTTATTCGCCCTGATCGTTTCCATTGTGAGCGCCATTTTGAATGGGCTGGCTAAGGAGAAAACGAAATAAGACCATTCTACACAAATATTTATATTTAGAATATTGTTTATATTAACTATTCAAAAGTTATTAGTAAATAACCTAATCCCATTATTTGAGAAAATTTTGAAGGATTGGCTGGCCCTTAACTCCCATTTAATAAATGAAGGTCAAATTGATAACCATATTATCATTTTTCTTTTTGATGGCTACATGCAAAAACAAAAATGCAGTAGGAATAGATCATCTTCTATTAATAAAAGACCCTACTGCCTATGGGATTGCAGATTCCCTGAAATATCTGATTCCTATTTTAGACAGTGTTTTTTATAATGATCAGAAATTTAGATACGATGCACACCTGTCAACGGAAAGTGAAAAGAAAGCGCATATGAAAGCGTTTTTAGCCAATAGAAATGAAATTGAAAAAATAGATCAGCGCAATCTTCAAATTGTAAAAGGTATTATTGAAAAGCATGGTTGGTTAGGGACAAAAGATGTGGGATTCAAAGCAAGCCAGACTCTTTTTTCAGTTATTCAGCATGCCGATATTCAAACCCAGGAAGCTTACCTGCCTTTGCTGAAAAAAGCTTTCAATGAAGGAAGAATTGCCCCGGCTAATTATGCTATGTACCTGGACAGGATCAGTATGGGGAAGAGAATACCACAGGTTTATGGAACCCAGTTAACAATGGAAAATAATGTTCCTGAGTTATACCCATTAATGAATGTGGATAGTGTGGATGCTTGGAGAAAATCAGTAGGATGGGATTCTATAAAGTTTTATTTAAGAATCTGGAATATTGAATGGGATGCGGAAGTTTATAAAAGAAAACTTCCCTCTCTTAGAGAAAAATATAAGGTCAGGGACAGCTTGTAGGTTCATTTCTTCAGAAGATTATTGATAAGTTCTATTTTGCATCATTATCCTGCCAAAATGGAATTTCAAAGCAAGGACATCTCCAAAGACCAGTTAATTCATATCTACAGAAATCTTTTGTGGCCCCGGCTGATCGAAGAAAAAATGCTGGTGCTGCTGAGGCAGGGCCGCATTTCCAAATGGTTCAGCGGCATTGGCCAGGAAGCCATTTCCGTTGGCGCCACCCTGGCGTTGCAGGAAGATGAATGGATCATGCCCCTGCACCGCAACCTGGGTGTGTTCACTTCGCGGAACATGCCGCTGCACAAACTTTTCAAACAATGGCAGGGCGCACAGGATGGTTACAGCAAGGGCCGCGAAAGAAGTTTTCATTTCGGCAACCGTGAACACCATATCTGCGGAATGATCTCCCACCTGGGCCCGCAGCTCGCGATAGCCGATGGTGTGGCATTGGCTTATAAACTCCGGAAAGAAAACAAAGTGTCACTTGCTTTTACAGGTGATGGTGGTACCAGCGAGGGAGATTTTCATGAAGCACTGAATGTGGCTTCGGTATGGGACCTGCCCGTGATCTTCATTATTGAGAATAATGGTTACGGACTGAGTACCCCGGTGAATGAACAATTCCGCTGCGCCCAACTGGCTGACCGCGCTAAGGGTTATGGAATGGAAAGCGTGGTGATTGATGGCAATAATGTGCTGACTGTTTATGATACCATCAAAGGTGTCCGGGAATGGTGCATCGAAAACCAGCGTCCTTACCTGGTAGAATGTATGACCTTCCGCATGCGCGGGCACGAAGAAGCCAGCGGCACCAAATACGTTCCTAAAGAAATGTTTGATG
Source organism: Bacteroidota bacterium (assembly GCA_023433755.1). GTDB lineage: Bacteria > Bacteroidota > Bacteroidia > Chitinophagales > Chitinophagaceae > Flavisolibacter. The sequence goes on from JAEYUA010000247.1 coordinate 26,555, forward strand.
AGTGGGCCATCAAGGATCCCATCAAAAACTATGAGACCTTTTTGATCGCGGGTGGAATATTGTCTGCAGAAGATATCAGCCAGGTCCGTGAAAAAATGAAGGTACAGATTGAAGAGGAACTGCGCATTGGTTTTGACAGCAAGCCACTTGTAGTAAAAGCGGAAGATGAATTGAAAGATGTATATGCGCCAGTACCTGCAGGAAATACTGTGAAGTATGATGATACCCGGCTAACGTCAAAGGGTGACCGTAACCTGAGATTAATTGATGCCATTAAGGAGGGGATGCACCAAAGCATGCAGCAGCATCCCAACCTGGTGCTGATGGGACAGGACATCGCTGAATACGGAGGTGCTTTCAAGATCACGGAAGGATTTGTGAATGAATTCGGGAAAGAAAGAGTGCGTAACACACCTCTTTGCGAGAGCGCTATCGTGGGTGCCTGCCTGGGTATGTCACTCGAAGGTTTCAAGACCATGATGGAAATGCAGTTCGCTGATTTTGTCACCGTCGGGTTCAACCAGATCATTAATAACCTCGCGAAGATCCATTACCGCTGGGGTCAGCATGCCGACGTGGTTATCAGGATGCCTACGGGTGGCGGTGTGGGGGCCGGGCCCTTTCATTCACAGTCAAATGAAGCCTGGTTTGTCCACACACCTGGTTTAAAAGTGGTTTATCCTTCCACACCCGCGGATGCGAAAGGTTTGCTCATTGCTGCTTTCAATGATCCCAATCCCGTGATGTATTTCGAGCACAAGGCACTTTACAGGAGTGTTTCCGGTGCTGTACCGGAAGAATACTACGAAGTGGAGATTGGGAAAGCCAGGCAGGTGCAGCAGGGTGATGATCTTTCCATCATTACTTATGGGGCAGGTGTTCACTGGGCTGAAGATTATGCATCGGAGCACACGGATTATTCAATCGATATCCTCGACCTGAGAACCTTATTGCCTTTGGATTATGAAGCCATTGCTGCCAGCGTAAAAAGAACAGGAAAGGTTTTGATCCTGCATGAAGACAACCATACCGGTGGTATTGGAGGTGAACTTGCTGCATGGATCGCGGAACATTGTTTTGAATACCTGGATGGTCCTGTTAAACGCTGCGCTTCTTTGGATACACCTATTCCTTTCAACATGGAACTGGAGAAAGCTTATATGGCTAAAGCAAGGTTAGCTGGTATGGTGGAGGAGTTGATGGGATATTAAGTCAAAAGTCAAAAGGCTGAAGTCTGAAGTCTGAAGTCTGAAGTCTGAAGTCTGTTTATTGAAACTACAAACCGCAAAGAACGCAAAGTTCCAGGATTCGATGAAGCTATGGTTCGGAAACGCAAAGAAGACGCAAAGAAGACGCAAAGAAAATTTAACTGTATTTGAAAAATCTCTGCGTAATCTCTTTTTCCTCATTTTCTCTGCGGTGAAAAAATTTTAAACAATTCTCAGAATCAAATAATCAAGTTTCAGACAGACAATGCATACAACAAACCATTCTCACTGCTTATCAACCAAACAACATTTCCATCCAGCACAACCTGGTGAGGGTTCCATGCTTTCAGATCAATAACCTGTTTAATGGATTTGCTTTTAATATCAAACTTCAACAGCTTATCATCATAACTCAACCAAACCGTTTCCTTATCCGCCCGGAGGATCTTAGAATAAGCATAACTGTTATCTTCAATCTCCTCAGCCAGTTCATAAAGAGGCATTGAAAAATATTTTTTCTTTTTACTGCCAAGGATTACCAGCCTGCCCTCTTCAAGCACGATCGTATGGCTGCCCGTGGTTACCACATCCCGGCTGCCATATACATCCAGTCCCAGTTTCTCAAGTTCACCTACTGAAACCGTTTTCTGATCATGTGTTAAGAAAGCATATTCGCTAATGCAATCCTTGCCAGATGGAAAATCATATCCTTCTTCTTCCTTGCAGTCTTTTGAAAGTTTGCCAGCATAATCCATCTCCATCCAGTTTTGTCCTTCTGCATTGGCAATGATCTTATCCTCGAGGTAGTAAGGCCTGGTATCACAACCGTGTGCAATAAACCGGAACCAGGCAATGGAATCCGCTGCAAGGTCGTAAGCAAACACATTGCCTGCTTCAAAGATCCCGGTAGCATATAACATGTTGTTTTTTACTATTGGCTCTGAATCGATACTAAAGTCAAGTGTTTTAGGATGGGTTCCATCCAGGTTCAACCTCATTCCATCTGTTTCTCCTGTATTCATCCACAGGTAATTCGCAGCGTGGTAAACCTTTGTATTGGATTTATATTTCAAATAATATTTCCAGGCCAGTTGATGATGATTTTTATTGTAGGCATACAAAGTATAGTCATTGGCTTTGAAATACACCATGCTGTCGTGGATGGTGACAGATGAATAAAAATTTTCGAACTGGGACTTCGTGAATTTTTGCCCGGATTTGAAGATTTCTTTTTGCGCGGACACAGAAAGGCTGAGCATTACAAGGGCCAGGACAAGCAGTTGTTTCATGGATTGGGTAACGGTTTGGTAAAGATTTTATTTTAAGAAAGATTGATAAGTCAAAAGTAAAAATTCAAAACGGTGGTTTCAAATATTGAATTTCATTAATGACTGGTTGTTTTTTTAGCGTTTACTTACCGTCTTCGGTAGCCGATGCTTCAGCGAAGGACGGTAAGTAGTGTCTCTATTCAAAACATATGTTCATATCCTTGGCGTCTTACCAGCCATAGCTTTAGCCCTTCTTTCTTGGCGGTTATTCTTGCATATCAAAGATTCCCACCCTATCTTGCGCAGTCAAAATTAATTTCAATCAACCCCTTATGAAAAGAATCTTTACACTTGCCCTGGTGGTTTTAGCAACCCAGGCTTCTTTCGCGCAGGTAGGCAGAGGACAGTTCCTTTTAGGCGGCAACGCTTCCTATGCATCCAGGACAGAAGAAATTCCTAACGGCGACGGGCAGACCGTTTCCACCCTCTCACTTTCTCCCAACTTCGGATATTTTTTCCTTAGGAAGCTGGCGATTGGTGCCAGGTTCAATTCCACTACAACAAAATATACCAGTGGTCAGAATGAAAGACATTCTGTTGCTCCTTTTCTCCGTTACTACGTTTTGCCAAGGTATGGCAAAGTGAATTTTTTCGTTGATGCCAGTTATTCAAAAGGACTTTATAAAAGCGGAACTGTTGAACGTGATATGGAAGGTTATGGAGTAATGGGCGGCCCCGTGGTTTTCATTGGAAGGAATGTAGGACTTGAGTTTACTGTAAGTTACCTGGCCGATAGAATGGAAGGTCTTAACTGGTACAAGACAGTTCAGGGTGGTGTTGGCTTGCAGATTCACCTGGGAAATGAAAAGCTTAAAAAATCAAAGAAGAAAAAGAAAGACGAGGAAGATGAGGATGATGATTGGTGGTTCTAAAATATTAGCCGGGTTTGCCCGGCTTTTTTTTGCCCTTTTAATCGAACCTGCCCAATTTGTGCTAACTTAAAGGAAACGTGCCCCCTCCAAACGAGTCCTCTCCTTTGAACCCCCCTTTTGTGCCCCCTGGAAGATTGACAACCTTTAAAATCTTTTTATGCACGAAGTATCAGAGCTGGCAGCACAACATGTGGCAGAACAGAACCTGCTTGCCTATTTTGACAGCCATGACATCGCTTATGTAGCAGAAGATGCGGTATTCCGAAATCTCAGTACCGGGGAGGTGTTTACCGGCCACGCCGAGATCGGCGCCATGCTGCATTACATCTATCACGTGGCTTTTGATGCGAAGGCTGAAAAATTCAATTACCTTATTACAGAAGATAAGGCATTTGTTGAAGGTTATTTTAAGGGAAGGCATATTGGGGAGATAGCCGGACTAAAACTTACAGAAAAAGAAGTGGATGTTCCTATTTGCGTTACCTATGATCTCAGGAACGGCCTGATAAAAGAAGCCCGCATCTATATGTTGACTGAAGTACTAATGAAACAATTGGGTGTATCAACCCATTAATGGCGGTCTGCCACCATGCGGACCAGTTGTTAACGGAGCCATGGACTTTCGGGTCCGTGGCTTTTTATAACCCATAACCTGGACCATGCAAGACCCTGCCACTGCGCACACCGAGGTGCCTGTCGTTTTCAGCGACAACCTGCCCGTTCACTATTACAAACCGGAAACCCTTCGAATAGGCATGCGGTTTTTCAAACGTGGAAAGATCCTCTACTTCATTTTCCTGAAAGATTACGATATCCGCTGCAAACCCTTCTTTCAGTAAACCGCGGTCAGCCAGCCTGAATTTCTGCGCAGGCAGTGAGGTCATTCTCCTGATGGCTTCTTCCAGGCTGATTACATGCTGTTCTCTTACATAACGGCTCAATACCCTTGCATTGGTGCCATAACCCCTGGGGTGTGGTGCGCCTTGCCCGTAAATCCGGATGGAAGCATCGGAAGCAAACATGTTGAAAGGGTATTGCATGATCTGTTTTACATCTTTGTCACTCATGCCATGAAAGACCATGGCAGCGCCACCTTTCAGCATCATGTCAACAATAGTATGCGCCTCTTCTTTCGCTTTATGTTTGCGGCCCATCAGCCGGTTGATCTCCTCAATGCTTTTACCATTATAACTGGTATCCGCACGGTAGTAAGCCACCATGGCATAACTGAAATGTTTAAGTTTTCTTTTCTTCAGTCTCTGCAACAAATAATC
>JAEYUA010000270.1 GCA_023433755.1 Bacteroidota bacterium
CACATTACAAGGGGTTTGGCGTTATTGGGGCATGACCTTGTAAAATCAACTTCAGCAACATGGCATCTTTTGTTCCGGCTGACGAATATCTATTTGGCTTTTTGTTCTTAATTTCATCAGCAGTAATTCTATTGGCTAGCAGCACCGGGCGGACGACTTTCAAATTCCCCAACAACGCCAAGCCCTCAACGTTACCGGCAAATAGAAGATACCTTAGAAATGAAAGTTAAGTACCAGATTTTCGTAAGTTCCACCTATCAGGATTTAGTGGAAGAGAGAGAATTAGTTATTAGATCTATTTTGGAAATGGGGCATATTCCTGTTGGTATGGAAATGTTTAGTGCCGGAGATGAAGAGCAGTGGAAACTGATTAAAAAACAGATCGAAGATTGCGACTATTATGTTGTTATTGTCGCACATCGATATGGTTCAATGGATGGTAAAATTGGCTACACGGAGAAGGAATACGATTATGCAACCTCAATTGGGCTGCCCGCTTTAGGTTTTGTCATACAAGATGGAGCAAGTTGGCCAGTTTCCAAAAGTGATACCGAAAGTGAGAAGAAGCAAAAACTTGATCGGTTCAAGAGCAAAATAAAGAAAAAAATAATCAGCTATTGGAATGCTAAAGAAGACTTGTACGGCAAGGTGTCGATTGCCCTCATGAAACAATTCACCACTAACCCAAGAGTTGGATGGATCAAAGCTAACGAGGCGGTCGGCCCAGAAGTTTTAGTGGAGTTATCACGCCTAAGCAAGGAAAATTCAGAACTACGATCAAAGCTAGATGAATTAACAGAAACTCTTAACAAGGAGAACAACGAGAAATATGACAACATTATAAGAATTCTTCAAAAGCATAAAATTTCAATTAGCTTTTGGTTTAATGACAGTCAAGATTGGGAGGAAATAAAACAGTTTCCCACCTATGACTTATTTAAGTTGATAGCTCCAGAGATGATGGTTGATGTATGGGTAGAGGACTTAGCTTTTCACATTGGTTATATGCTTAATCCTAAAAGTGACACCCGAGAAGTACGTAAGTATTATCCCATCCCAAGCAACGTTTTAAAACAGCTTTTGGCAGACTTTGCAGTGCTTGACCTTGTGCGGCCATCGGATAAAAGGAGAAGCTTAAAGGATACAAAAGAATACTGGACTTTAACCTCAGACGGAAAGGAATTAGTTAAAGCAATTCGGAAAAATATTTTGAATGTACAAGGGCCTGAGGATGATGACATACCTTTCTAAAGCCGCTAACAGCAGCTTGCTTCAATAGCGGCTGGAAGAACAAAGGCTGATCAAGAGAAATTCTATTGAACTAAGTACTAAATTTAAGTTGACGTGACACAGAATGCCGCTACTGCAGCAAGCCGGTTACCGTTGGCGGCATAAAGGCATGATATCTCAAAAAAATATTTCTCAAAACGAGGCTTCGCGGTAATGCTATCTTCCGTATTTCCATCAGCTAAAATCTGAAAACCAAAAAGTCGTAATACTCCTCCCCACTCACTATGCATTCCATTTTACTTTCCCTATTTTTACCCTGTTAAAGGTTGAAATCTTCGAGTCTTGCAGCTTGCAGCTTGAAGCTCGAAGCTTCCACCTTACACCTTGCCTGTATGAAGAATATCAAAATCATCGAAGTCCCTTCTGAAATCGGAGCCGGCACCCGCGGCGCCAGCCTGGGCATTGAGGCGATCAAGATCGCGGCGCTGGATTTCATGAGTAATTTTTTTATTCACTTTCCTTCGGAAAAAATTCCTGTTGAAAATAAACTGCTTTACGAACCCATAGAATCGCCTTATGCCAAACGCATCAAAGGCATAGCCACTATGTATGACAAGGTGAGCAAATCGGTGGCGGATTCCATCAAGAATAATTTTTTTCCCATGGTCATCAGCGGTGATCATTCCATTGCCGGCGCCACCATCGCGGGCATCAAGATTGCCAAACCAAAGGCAAAACTCGGGGTGATCTGGATCGATGCGCATGCCGACCTGCATACCCCCTATACGACACCCTCCGGTAACATGCATGGGATGCCCCTGGCCATTGCCATCAATGAGGACAACCTCGACAGCGCTGTGCATGAACTGGACGCTGAGACCGTGAAACAATGGAATTACCTGAAGAATATCGGTAAGATCGCTCCCAAAGTGCTTCCGGAAGATATTGTTTACATCTCCCTGCGTGATTTTGAAAAAGAAGAAAAATACCTAATTGATAAATACGGCATCAAGGTGATCACTACCAAGGAAGTGCGCAGCAAGGGGCCGGAGAACGTTGTACGAGCACTGACCCGGTATTTCAGCGACTGCTCCGATATTTATATTTCACTGGATGTGGACAGCCTCGATTCCTCTATCAGCAAGGGAACCGGAACCCCCGTTGGTAACGGTCTGAAAGAAAGAGAAATGGAAGACCTGATCAGTAAACTGATGCAAAACCGCAAGGTCTGCTGTTTCGAAATCACGGAAGTGAATCCCACGCTGGATAAAGAAAACCTGATGGCGGAAATCGCCTTCAATATTTTGCAGCGAAGTGTGAATGTATTGATGATGAGCTAACCCCTTTAAATTATTACATGAAACTAATTGCCCTGGTAATCATTTTTTTATTGAAGGGAATGCTGGTCTCCGGCCAATCCTATAGCGACAGCATGAAGACCTACCAGGAAAATTATGTGGCCCAACACCAGGTAGTGCAGGGAAAAGACAAAGGGTATATGCAGTTCTTTCCCGTTGATTCATCATACCGGGTGAAGGCTCGTGTCACGTACGTTGACCAATCTCCCTGGGAGGCCTTTGCCACTTCATCAGGCGCCCGTAAAAACTACCGGGTTTATGCCGTGCTGAACTTCAGGCTTCAGCAGGATTCTTTTTCGCTGCACTTGTACCAGTCGCAGGACCTGATGGGACAGGCCCAATACAGGGACTATCTGTTTCTTCCTTTTACGGATTCAACCAATGGCAATGAATCGTATGCCTCCGGACGCTACCTCGAACTCAGGGAAGGTGAGATCATTGACAACATCGCGTGGATAGATTTCAACAAAGCCTATAATCCTTACTGCGCTTATGTAAAATATTATAGTTGTCCCATCCCACCTGCCGCCAATTATTTGAAATGTAATATCAGGGCCGGCGAAAAAAATTACGCGAAACCGCAATAGTTATTTCTTTTTCCTGGTGGGTAAAATCCACTGGAACCCTATACCATAACTGATAAACTTGGCATCATCCAGTTCGCTGGCCAGTCCTATTTCAGGACGGATAGCCCATTTAGACAGATCAGTACTAAAGCCCGCTCCCAGTGTCATTCCAAAAAATGTGTTGGATTCGGAATCATCATCCAGCTCGAAGAGGTAATCGATCTTGGAAGCAAAACTGATATCAAATGTTTTCCTGGAATTGGTATAAGTATAAATTAGCTGGGGTGCAATGCTGCTTACCCTGTTGGTATAATGGAAATTATCAGCCACGCTTTGCACCCTGAAAGTGCTGACCGGGATCAGCAGGGAAAGTCGTTCGGGAACCAGGGCTAGTTTGGGTACCAGGCTGAAATAATCCGCACGGGTTATTCTATGATCAAAATTTTTGGTGAACTGCATTTTTTCATACCTCAGCTTCAGGTCAAATCTTTCGGTGAGTCCAATGCCGGCCCTGAAACCAAAATTATCATGCGTACGCTCCTTCCTTCCATAATGATGCACATCATAGCGGGTCAGGTGGCCGGATAATTCCACGTTACCTTTTTTGAGGGTGCCTGCTTTTTCATAATGGTTATTCAATGGCAGCATGGTAGTACAGGAAAATAAAAATGAACTTGCACCAACCAGGAGAAAGTAAAATTTTTTTTTCATGGGTCAATCATTTGAGACGAATCTATGCTGCCTTACTTCTGAAAATAAATTGAATTATAAGACTGAATGCCAGCGCAATTGCAGAAA
>JAEYUA010000290.1 GCA_023433755.1 Bacteroidota bacterium
GTACGGTCATACATAACCGAAGAAATACTGCTGTCCTTTGCAATCTTGTTAACCACCACCCTTACAGCGCCATCATCAGATTTTGTGATCGTGAACAACTCGCGCTGGTTGGATCCTACTATGGTCACTGTTTTTGATAGGAAGCGATAATATTCCATCATTTCACTGGCGAAATATTTTCTTCTTTCTTTCAGGGTGTTCACAATCTTATCCTTCGAATACTGGTGAATTTCAGGAGGCTGCTGGTTCAATGCAGTTTCTATTACTTCATCCGTCATGGTAGTAAGGAAACTATCCACCTGTTTTTTCCATTGCTCTTCGGTAAGCTGGTTCAGGAAAGCCCGGTCGAAATTGCGGGCTGCCTTATTAAATGTATTGATGTTAAGCGCCTTTGCACGGAAACCCTGCAACTCCGGAGCGAACCATGGTTTTCTTACAAATCGCGGAATGAGACCCTGGTTGGTATAGAACACCTGGTCGCGGTCCTTTGGGATGGGATAGTAGATCTTTCCCTTGCCGGTATCTCTTGTAGCCCACTCCCACTGGCCTTCGTGCCGGTCGAGGTCCATTACAAAATTATCGAGCAGCCTTGCCTTCAGCACTTCTTTCTGGTCTACACGGTCATCATTATCCTTCGCCATTTTCAGAACCACTTCATCGGTATTATCTGTTTTTTCAACCCCAGGTGGTTTTCTTTCTTCCATCAGTGCCATCATATTCTTGAAATCAGCCCTGAAACGGTCCAGCCTTGGATCATCTGGCAGGTAAACCAGCCTGTTTCGCATGTAAGGCACGCCGGCGGCTTTCGAAAATGTTGCCATTGATAATACACCATAAGGATAAGAAGCGGAAATACCATCACGCACCACATCCTTTACAAAAGTCTGCCTGAGGTCCGGAGGAATAGCCGCCGTTGGATCCTTTTCTACAGAACGCAAAGCCCACTCCTTACCTGAACTGTCAACCACGCGCAGGGAACGGGTTTGTTTACCACCACCCTGCTTTACGGGCGTGAGTCCACCCAGTTCTTTCGACATATCAAGCACCTGTACTTTAATAGGCTGGGTCCATTCATTACGATAATTCTTTCCTACCAAAAAATTCTTGAGGCCGCTACCCTTGAGTTCCGGGTTGGCAGCAATTACGATTTCCGAGTCAAAAACCGGCCTGGTTGTGTCCATCGTTGCCGGAGGGGTAACCTGCACAATAGTCTTCAAAGGCGCATCATAAGTTGGGTTATCATAATCCCTGCTGTTGATGTTGAAGAACTTCAGGTTAACCTTTCCGCTCTTCCACACTTCTATTACAGAGAGACCCTGCGTTACATCGGAGAATAAAAGATCATCGGCCTTCTTTGCCCTTGTTGATTTGATGCCTGCCCCGCTTACAACATAAGGAATGCTATCCTTGAGAATGTATTGCAAACTATGATCATGGCCTGCCACGACTATCGGGTAAGGATGATCTTTGATGGCATCGATCACGGTATTGGCCATGGCACGGTATAAGGGATGATTCACATCCTGGATATTACCGAAAATGCCACGGGTGATTGGGTAAACAGAACCCAGTACCGGCAATGGAATATAAAGTTTGGGGTTGATGGCAGTGAGGGGAAAAATGTGGTCCTTCCAGGTAAAATCACCTCCATGTACCCCATAAGTATAAGGCGGGTGGTGCATGGCCACAACCAGCAACTGGTTGGGATGTGCCGCGGCAATCTCCCTGAGCTGCACCTCGAATTCCTCGATCGTTTTTGATTCGCAGTTGGAGCCGGGGCCGGGTTTGTCATGTACAAACAAAAACCACTGGCTGTCAACAATAGCAACTACCACTTTATCACTCACCTCTATTTCTATGGGTCCGGGACAGCCATTATGCGGCCAGGCTTCGATATTCTTTTCCTCCATGGAATTGATATAATCCTGCTGGTTCATCACCTGCTGCCAGCCACCCAGTTTACCATTGCGCCAGTCGTGGTTACCAGGAATGAAATAAGCTTTCGACTTCTTTCCTTTCACAAGGTTGATCTGGTAATCAAGGATTTTTTTCGAAATATCATAAGTGGGATCGCCTTCAAGCGGAAGTCCGTAAGGATAGATATTATCTCCCAGGAAAAGGACTGTATTGGTTTCTTCATTCCAGTCAACATTTTTTTTAAGCCAGTCGATCACAGGATGGGTCTCACCCTGTAATTCTCCTGCATCACCAACAAGAAAAATACGCTGGTTGATGCTATCCGGAACTTTGGCAGCAGTATCCGGCTGCTGGGAAAAGCCATTCAGTACAAGTAAAAGGATAAAGCCGGTCAGGAATGCTGATTTCATTTTTGCTGTTTATTTTTCTTATCCAGGAAGGGAAATATCTGCAGGGTGGCAGTTCCATATTTTCCTTCGTTGGTGATATACATATCGCCATCAGGTGCAAAAGCAATGCCTTCCGCCTGTGGATGTTCATCAGGGTTGAGATGAAAAGCTTCCAGCGGTTTTCCCTTAGGGTCCGCAATCACCAGGAGGTTACCTGCTGAGGAAAGGATATACAATTTTTTATTGATGGGATGTAAGTCCGCGTCGGAAGGGTCGAATTTGGCATCCTCGTCCTTGATCAGTGACTTTACATCACCCGTCTTGATCACATAAAATGCCGTGGTATCGAACTGCTTGGTTTCCAGGTCGAAGCGGTATGCACTTCGCTGCTGCTGGCCTTTATCTCCTGCACATGACTTACACAACATGATGAGCCCGTTGGCTTCTTTATCATAATAAAGGGTTTCAAAATCATTCTTGTCTGAAGACCAGAAGGGATGTTCCACCACGTTGAGTGAATCTGAATCATTCAAAGGAACCTCATAGAGCAGGCCTTTACTGCTCAGCAGGTAGAGGGTATGCTCCAGGTTTACTATACCTTCGAGGTCCTGCTTCCCGGGAATGATCTCCCCGGTATAGTCACGCAGCCGTTTCCTGGCCAGGCTTATTTCGAAAACTTTCTTTTCACTGTCGGAGATGGCCAGGAGAGAACTATCGTTGGTATTGTAACTGATACCTGAAATTTCGTTGAGAACTTTTCCCATTTCAAATTTTTGGGGTCTGGCCAGATCGTAGCCTGCCGGGGACTCATAGCTTTGCATATCACAGCCAGGCAGTAACGTTACCGCGTAAACGATGCATAGCGCATAAAGCGGGCACTTGGTTTGAATAAACTTCTTCATCAGTATAATTTTAAATATCAAACAGCGCACCACATGAACGAAACCCAGGAACAAATTTTATCGGCCGCCCGTCATTACGTGACCGAATTGTACGCCCACCAGGTTGATCCCGGGTTTGTATTTCACAACCTTGATCATACGGAAGATGTGGCGGAAGCCTGCAGCCAGATCGCAGATCATCTGAAAATTGAGGATGCAGACCGTTTTGTGCTGATCCTGGCCGCCTGGTTCCATGATACCGGCTATAAATCGGGCAGCGCTCTGGGTCACGAAGAGGAAAGCGTAAAAATAGCTACGGCCTTTCTCCAGAACCATCACGTTGATGATGAGACCATCCAGCGGGTCACTTCCTGTATTAAGGCCACACGCATGCCTCAATCACCTATGAGCCAGGTAGAGAAAATTCTTTGCGATGCAGACCTGTTTCACCTTGCTACCAACGATTTCAATGCCCGGAACCAGTTGCTGAAGCAGGAACAGGAAACGGTACTCGGACAAAAGATTTCCAAAAAAGACTGGAGAAAGAACAATGTGGATTTTTTGAGTACCCACCGGTATTTTACAGATTATGGCAAGGAAATCCTGGAGCCCAAAAAACAGGAAAACCTCCATAGCCTGCAAAAGAAAAAAGAAGTAAAAAAAGAAGCAGAAAAGGAAGAAGAAGTGTTTCCTTATGTAACAAACGCTTCTTCTCCTGATGAAAAAATTGATTTGGCGCAGCAGCGCAAAAATACTGAGCGTGGTATACAGACCATGTTCAGAACCACCTCCAATAATCATTTTGAGCTCAGTTCCCTGGCAGATGGCAAAGGAAATATCATGATCTCGGTGAATTCCATCATCATGTCCATTTCACTTACGGTACTGGTGGCAAGGCTGGCCTTCTATCCACAATACATTATCCCAACAGTGATCTTACTGCTGGTTTGCCTGTCATCTATAATTTTCGCCATCCTTGCAACCCGGCCTTCGGTGAGCAGGGGTGAATTCACGGAAGAAGATATACGTAATAAAAAAACCAACCTGCTGTTTTTTGGAAACTTTCACCGTATGAAGGCGGATGAATATAGCTGGGCCATGAATGAAATGCTGAAAGACCGTGAATACCTGTATGACAGCATGATCAAGGATATTTATTTCCTGGGTGTGGTGCTGGCGCGCAAGTACAAATTCATCAGGATCTCCTATACCATATTTATGTGGGGCATGATAGCGGCGGTGATTGCCTTCGGTATTGCTGCGGTTTATGGATCATCAATTACTTCAACCGGAACCACAACGGTTATTGACTATTGATCTTATTACTTAAAAACAAGATACGCATGTACCCACGCCAGGTACATGCTTTTTTTTACATCACTGCTTTTATCGCTTCTACCAGTTCAGTTTTGGTGATGGGTACACCCATGATTTTATTATAAGCTTTTGCGTCCACCAAATATTTATCACGGATGATCTTGATAAGCTGGCCATTATTGATCTCAGGTATCAGCACTGTTTTGTAATTGGAGAGAATAATACCCAGATTTTTGGGGAATGGCCGTACATAACGGAGATGGGCATGCGCCACACTATGACCTTCGCTGATCATCTGCTCCACAGCCGTTTTAATCACGCCATACGTAGATCCCCATCCGAGCACCAGCACATCCCCTTTTTCAGGACCGTTATCCAGTTTCTGTTCAGGAATATTGTCCGCGATCTTGTCAATTTTCTCCTGCCTGATCTTCACCATCAACTGGTGGTTCTCCGGGTCATAGCTCACGTTGCCCGTGATATTTTCTTTTTCAAGTCCGCCAATCCTGTGTTCCAGCCCCGGTGTGCCGGGAAGCGCCCAGGGTCTTACCAGTTTTTCATCACGCTGGTAAGGCTGGAATTTGCTTTCACCATGGCCCAGTTCTGTTTTGAACTTTACATGAATGGAAGGGAGCATATCGGTGGATGGATATTTCCACGGCTCTGCGCCATTGGCGATGTATCCATCGCTAAGCAGGATCACGGGAGTCATATGTTCCACAGCAATGCGTACTGCCTCATAAGCTACTTCAAAACAATCGCTCGGTGTAGAGGCAGAAATTACCGGCATGGGCGATTCACCATTTCTTCCGTAATAAGCCTGCAGCAGGTCACTTTGTTCAGTTTTAGTAGGCAGTCCGGTTGAAGGTCCGCCTCTCTGGATATCAATAATCACCAGGGGAATCTCAAGCATCATGGCCAATCCCATGGCTTCTGCTTTCAGCGCAAGACCGGGTCCCGAAGTACTGGTCACGCCCAGGTGACCTCCATAACTGGCACCAATAGCCGAAGAAATACCCGCGATCTCGTCTTCGGCCTGGAAGGTTTTGATGCCGAAATTTTTATACCGGCTCAATTCATGCAGAATATCAGAAGCAGGTGTAATAGGATAGGTTCCCAGGAAAATGGTAAGCCCGCTTTTTACAGAAGCGGCGATCAGTCCATAGGCCAACGCCTGGTTACCCATGATGCTCCGGTACGAACCCGCTTCGATTTTTGCTTTCTCTACTTTGTACTGCGTGGTAAAGGTTTCAGTGGTATCTCCATAATTATATCCGGCACGCAGCGCCTTGAGATTGCTCTCGAGAATATCTGGTTTTTTAGAAAATTTATCCTGCAGAAATTTTTCTGTGTTAGCCATATCACGGCCATACATCCAGTAAAGGAAACCCAGCACGAACATATTCTTCGCACGGTCCTTTTCCTTGGTACCCATCTGGTAATCCTTCAGCGCTTCACGCGTCATCTTGGTGATGTCCATGCGGATCACTTCGTAACCATTGAGGGATTCATCTTCAAGGGGATTGATACCATCAGGATAGTTTGCGAGTCGCAGGTTCTTGGAATCAAAACCATCGGTATTGATAATGATCTTGCCTCCCTTTTTAAGTGATTTAAGGTTGGTTTTGAGTGCTGCGGCATTCATGGCCACCAGTACATCAAGATTATCACCAGGCGTATAAATACTGTCACTTGAAAAACGAAGCTGGTAACCACTCACACCAGGCAGTGTACCCTGGGGTGCACGGATCTCCGCAGGAAAATCCGGAAAGGTTGACAAATCAGATCCAAGCAATGCTGTATTGTTGGTAAACTGGGTTCCGGTGAGCTGCATGCCATCGCCGCTGTCGCCGGCAAATTTGATGACCACATCCTGTAAGATTTCCTGCTTGCGTTCCATGCAAACAAAGTTAAGCGCCTGCAGGGATCGCATTCCTCAAATTTTCCCCAATTCCCGGCAAAAGAACCAACTAACTGGCTTTGCCCTTTCTTTCCCAGTAATCTTTCAGTGGCTGCCCCCCACGATCAGTTATTATAGTCCTGGAATAACGGTCACCACGGATCACACCCTCTTTTTCCCTTCCAATGAACATTTGCACGGCATTGCCATCCTTATTGGTGCGCAACCGGATATCCTGTTGCCCGAAACGCAGGCTCACCATGGTTCCGGGTTCATATTTACGGTTAATCAGTTTCACCAGTTTTTCTGCCAGCTTCATATTGATGCCTTTTTAATATACCCTTTAGCTGGTATTACATAATTGCTGCCAAACCTTCATTTTTGGCGGAAACCACCAACATGAAACAAATCATATTTCTTGCCTGCCTTTTTACGGCAATGGCCTGCAACAATGAAAGCACTGATTCCAAAAAGGTTACCAGCCTGCCAGCCGCACCCGTGAGCATGGAGGATGTAAAGAAGAAAATTGCAGGGCATGCCTTTGAAACAGAAGAAGTTGGTTTTATCCAGACATTTATGGGTAAGCAGGAACCGCCCATGTGGTCGGGTGAGATGAAGGATACCAGTAAAATGTTTCGTGATTTTGTGGCTGACCGAAAAAAATTCTCATTGCAGTTCCTTACAGATTCTACTGTGAATGTTGTTGAGGAAAGCAATGCCATTGCCGCGCAGTATGAACTGGAAAAAGATACATCCAATGCCATCCTGCTGTTGGTGAAATATGAAGATGAAAGTTTTTCATTCCCGGGTGCTGAAGGACCTATGATGATGACGTATACCTACAAAATCAAAGGCATTGATGATGAAAGGATGTTTGTTGAACTGCCTCGTAATTATAATCAGCGAACGATTGCAAATCTCATGAAGAAAAAGTGAAACGGTTTATGTGAAAAAATTTCTGTTTAACCGCAAAGGACGCAAAGGGCCAGCCTTCGCTAAAGCTATGGCTGGCGCTGCGCAAAGGAAACGCAAAGAAGGTTCGACCTTACTTTGCGTTTCCTTTGCGTTTTGCTATACAAAACTTTAACATAGGCTGGCCCTTTGCGTCCTTTGCGGTTAAATTCACCAAGCCATTGGCTTAAAAAGCCTTCTTACCATCTACCTTATTTCCATCCACATCAAGTTCAACGATCTCATAACCCAGCTTTTTGACACCTTCATAGATCTTAGCCTTATCTCCAACAAGGAGGATGTTGATTTTGGCAGGGTCCAGGTACTGGTTGGCAAGAGCTTTCATCTGGCCAGGCGTCATACCCTTGAGAATCTGGTTCTGTTTATTGATAAAATCAGGCGAGAGATTATATTCCAGTATGCGCCTGATGAATGCTGCTTTCTGAAAAGCGGATTCATAGTTGAGCGCTTCACTCGCGCTCACCGCGTTTTTCATAAAGCTTACTTCATCATCTGTTGGACCGTTTGCCCGGTAATCATTCATTTCACGCATTACTTCTGCCAGCGCACTGTCGGTAACGTCAGCCCTGATGCCGGAGCTAAACTGGAAAAGCCCGGTGTAGTTATCGCCTGTAAAAGAACTACGGGCGCCATAGGTCCATCCTTTGGTTTCCCGCAACATCTGGTTGAACCTGCTGGTAAACCCTGTACCAATGGGATAATTCATCAGGTAGCTGCGGTAATAATCGCCAACAGGATCGTACTTCATTCCCGTTACATATCCAATCCTGAATTCAGACTGGGCAGACTTTGGAACATCCACCAGGTAAACCTTTGTTTTATCAACAGCAGGTGCAGCCGGTGGTACTGGCAACGTGATTTTTTTCTTTGGCAATTTGTTCAGGAATGAAAGTTTGGGAAGCACTTCTTCCTGTTTGATATCACCCACTATCACCACCCTTGCATCCTGCGAAGTCATGTAATTGTTGTAGTATGATTTGACATCTTCTAGCATGATATTTTTAACAGTGCCTTCGTTGCCTTCCTGGGGGATTCCAAGAATATGACCATCTCCATAATTTAGTTTGGCGAAAACAGCAGATGCTACCGCGGCAGGCTGGGCTTTCTGCAATTTGAAATTTTGCAATGCCTGCGCTTTGATTCTATCAAATGCTTCCTCCTTAAACAAAGGATTAAACATTCTTTCCTGGAGTAAGGCCAATGTCCGGTCAAGATTTTTTTTCAGGCTTTGTACATTGAAAGTTACCCCGTCAACTCCGGATGATATACTGATGGCACTTCCCATTTTCTGCAATTCAACAGATAATTTTTCAGCCGTATAATTTTTGGTGTCCTCATTCATCATCCTGGTGAAGAAAGAAGCAAGTCCTGCCTTTGACAGATTATTGGCGGAAGCGAGGTGCCCACCCGGAATGGTAATGGAAACAGTGACAGTTGGAATCTCATTATTAAGCGTGCCGATCACCTTTGCACCATTCGCAAGGTCTTTTCTCCAGTAAGCCGGGGCCTTGAGTGCAGGAACCGCGGCCAGTGGCGGCTGTTGCTTCCTGTCAAATGCATCCTGTACTTTTACATATTTCAAATTGCCGTAACCATAATCAGGAGCCTGGTAACCGGTAGAATCGATCCTGAAATTATTGGCTTTGGCAGTCATAACAGGATTGTCTTTTGTCACCACACTCAATATCACAGCCGGCTTATTTTTAATATAGGTTTCATACACACGCATTACATCCTGCACCGTTAAAGAAGTGTACTGGCGCAACAATTCACCGATTTTATTGGGATTGCCGGTGAAAGTTTCAAAATGGGCCAGTTGTGACACCTTACCATCAACGCTTTGAAGACCGTTGATCAACTGTGATTCAATACTGCCTTTGAATTTTGCCACATCTTCTTCCCTGACACCTCTTTTTTCGAATGAATCAAGGGCCGCATGGAATAAAGTTTCCATTTCAGCCAGGCTTTTACCTGCCGGTGGCTGAATGGAAAAATTCATCATGCCTGCCAGTTCCCAAAGGCTGCTGAAGGCTGAAGCTTCCAGAGCCAGTTGTTTTTTTACAAGCTGCTGGTAAAGTACTGAAGCCTGTCCCCTTCCCAGAATTAAAGCCAGGCACTCCAGCGCAGCTTTGTCTTTGTGAAAATCAGGAACAGTTGGGTATGCAATTGATAGCCTCGGCAACCTCGCATAGTTGTCAACGTAAGACACATAACGGCTGGCTTCCAGCTTCACCGGGTTTACCTGTACGGGGTCTACACGCGGACCTGCGGGAATGGAACCAAAATACTTTTCTACGAGTTTCACTACTTCCGCAGGTTTTACATCACCGCCCACGGTGAGCACCGCGTTGTTGGGGCCATACCAGCGAAGGAAAAAGTTTTTAAGATCATCCACATTGCTGCGGTCAAGATCTTCCAGGTAACCGATCACGGGCCAGGAATAAGGATGACCGTAGGGGAATAGATTTTTAAGGATGTTTTCATAAACCAGGCCGTAAGGACGGTTGTCATAATTCTGCCCTCTTTCATTCTTAACCGTAGATCGCTGCACTTCAAACTTAGGTTGTGTTACAGCATCGAGCAGAAAACCCATGCGGTCGGCTTCCAGCCAAAGAACCGGCTCAAGTGCATTGGATGGAACGGTTTCATAATAATTGGTGCGGTCGAAATTGGTGGTGCCGTTATTACTGCCACCTGCACCGATGGTGATATTATCATGCAGTTTTTCAGGTGCATTTTCTGAACCCATGAACATCATGTGCTCGAAAAAATGCGCAAAGCCTGACTTGCCGATCTGTTCTCTTGATGATCCTACATGGTAAGTAACATCTACATGTACCACGGGGTCACTGTGGTCTTCATGTATGATAAGGGTGAGGCCATTGGGCAGTTTGTATTTTTCGTACGGGATCACGAGGCCGTTGGGGCTCTTGGTGACTTTTTCTATGAGCTTTGCCTGGGTGAATGCAGTTACAGTACAAAGACAAACTGCAAGCAGGAGTATGATTTGTTTTTTCATATGTTTATTTTTTAACCGCCAAGAAAGAAGGGCGCCAAGTTAGGGTAAAGTAAGCCCTTGGCGTCCTTCTTTCTTGGCGGTAAAGAAAACGTCCCGTACACAGACGGGACGTTGAATGAATTCAAAAGTAATCAGAATGCTTTTTTACCATCTACTTTATTACCATCAGCATCCAGCTCTACTACTTCATATCCCAGCTTCTTGATATTCTCAAGCACCTTTGCCTTATCACCCACCAGCAGGATGTTCATCTGTTCAGGATTCAGGTATTTTTTTGCCATTTCATGCATTTGCTCCTTCGTCATATTCTGCAGGATTTTGTTCTGCTGTTCTACAAAATTCGCAGGCAGGTTGTAATCCAGGATACGGCGGATGAAGTTGGCCTTTTGCGGCCCGGTTTCATAACGCAGCGCATCGCCCTGGCCGATTGCGTTTTTCATAAACACAACTTCTTCGTTAGTTGGACCATTCTGTGCATACTCTTTAATTTCTCTCATCACTTCCACCAGGGCACTGTCTGTTGCATTTCCCTTGATACCAGCGCTGAAAGTAAAATCACCTGAATATTCATCCGCACTGTAATTGGAGCGGGCTCCATAAGTCCAGCCTTTGTCTTCGCGCAGGTTAAGGTTCAGGCGACCACTGAAACCACCTCCCAGCGGGAAGTTCATAAGTGAAGTTTTGTAAAACTCTCCGGTTGCATCATATTTCAAACCGGTAGCATAACCCATGCGGAATTCTGTTTGGGCACCTTTGGGAATATCAACCAGGTAAACCTTTGTTTTATCAACAGCCGGAGTGGCTTCAGGTTTGGGCAGGTTGATTTTTTTCTTAGGTAATTTATTCAGGAAGGATAATTTAGGCAATACTTCTGCTTCAGTAATATCTCCCACAATAACCACCTTGGCATCCATGCTGGTCATGTAGTTATTGTAATAAGCCTTGATATCATCCAGCGTGATGTTCTTAACAGTTTCCGCAGTTCCGTCTTCACTGATGCCAAGAATATGATTGCTGCCATAATTCAGTTTGGCGAAAACTTCATTTGCTATGGCTGAAGGTTGTCCTTTGCGTGATTTGAAGAATTGCGCCGCCTGTTTCTGGATCCTGTCGTAAGATTCCTGGGAGAATTTTGGATTGAACATTCTTTCCTGTAGCAAAGCCAGGGTCTTGTCAAAATTCTTTTTGAGTGACTGAACAGAGAACATTACGCCATCAGTTGTGCTGGTGACATTGATGGAACTTCCCAGCTTTTGCAGTTCAACGGCTATCTGCTCTGCAGTATAGTTCTTTGTATCCTCCATCATCATATCCGTAAAGAAGGAGGCAAGTCCGGCCTTGCTCAAATCTCCGGAAGAGGCCAGGTGTCCGCCAGGAATAGTAACAGAAAATGTTACCGTTGGGATCTCGGTATTTTGTGTTCCGATTACTTTGGCGCCATTTGCAAGTTCTTTCTTCCAGAACTTCGGCACTTTCACTACGGGATTCTCACCACTGCCCGGAACCTTGCTGCGGTCGAAATTATCTTTTGGTTTCACATATTTCAACCCGGCATAACCATAATCAGGAGCGGTATATTTTGTGGAATCTGGCTTGAAATTATCATTGGCAGCAATCATGGGTTCCTGGCCTTTTGGCACTACGCTCATGATCACAGCATGTTTGCCCTTGATGTATTTATTATACGCAGCCATTACATCCTCTTTGGTAAGAGAAGTATAGGCCTTAAGATTGTCAGAAATCTTATTGGGATTGCCAGTGAAAGTTTCAAAAGCCGCAAGCTGTGAAACTTTTCCGGCTACACTCTGCAGGCCATTGATCAATTGTGCTTCCTGGCCGCCTTTGAACTTTTGAACATCTTCTTCTGTTACACCTCTTGCTTCGAAAGAATCAAGCGCCGCACGGAATAATTTCTCAATATCAGCCAGGCTTTTACCAGGCATGGGAGTAAAAATGAAATTGAATTCACCTGAAAGTTCCGCCAGTGAACTGAAGGCAAGCGCATTCACTGCCTCCTGCTTTTTTACCAGTTGCTGGTAAAGCACGGAGTTCCTTCCCTGGCCAAGTACCTGTGCAAGGCATTGCAGTGCGGCCATATCCTTATGATAGTTAGGAACGGTCATATAAGTAATGGACATCTGTGGCAGCCTGGCAAAATTGTCGATATAGGAAACATAACGGTTGCTTTCAAATTCAATGGGCTGTGGTGTCATTGGTTTCACTTCGGGACCGCGAGGAATCACACCGAAATATTTTTCAACCAGCTTCACTACTTCAGCAGGTTTTACATCACCACCAACAGTGATCACGGCATTGTTAGGTCCATACCAGCGGAGGAAGAAATTTTTAAGGTCATCTACGTTCACACGATTGAGGTCTTCCACGTAACCAATGGTAAGCCAGGAATATGGATGACCATAAGGATAGATGGTCTTGGCTTGTGTTTCCAGTGCACCACGGTAAGGAACATTTTCATAGTTCTGTCCCTTTTCATTCTTAACGGTAGAACGCTGGATCTCGAATTTTTTCTGTGTTACCGCATCCAGGAAAAAGCCCATACGGTCAGCTTCCAGCCACAGTGCTTTCTCAAGCTGGTTGGAAGGAAGGGTCTCGTAATAGTTGGTGCGGTCGCGGTTGGTACTTCCGTTGAGGGTACCACCTGCGTCCTGGATGATTTTGAAATGTTGTTCATCTCCTACGTTATCACTTCCCTGGAACATCATGTGTTCAAAAAAGTGGGCAAAGCCTGATTTGCCAATTTCTTCACGTGCGGAACCTACGTGGTAGGTAACATCAACATGCACTACAGGATCGCTATGGTCTTCATGAACGATCAGGGTTAAACCATTCGGCAAAACATACTTCTCATAAGGGATCACAACCTCATTGCCTTTTTTGGTGACCTTCTCAACGAGTTTCGCCTGGCTGAAAACGGCAGAAACTGCCAGGAGAAACGAAGCAAGCAACAGTAATTTTTGTTTCATTTTTAAATTGATTTTTAATTCCGCGAACAAGAATATTTCAAACAGAATCCTGTCCGAAAAGGTGTTCATTATATCCAATAATTATTTTGCAGGCCGGTAAATTAGGTTAAAAGCGGGTATGGGGGGTTGCCATTTATCAAAAACCAGGGGAAAACAGTTGAAAGTTCTGAGTTGAAAGTTCAAAGTCGGCGGCTGAAAGGATGGAAAGTCATGAGAAAGTCATGAGATCCAGTTGAAAGTTCAAAGTTGGCGGCTGAAAGGATGGAAAGTCATGAGACGCCATTCGAAAGTTCACAGTTAAAAGTTCAAAGTCGGCGGTTCAAAGAATGAGATGACTTCGAGGGGGCATGACTCGTCAATTGAAAGTTCACAGTTTGGAGTTTGAAGTCGGTAGTCGGTAGTCAGCTAGTCTACCCAGACCCTATGCAGGAATCTTATCGGCCATCAAATATATTTCCGATGGGTCCGAGGATGCTTCCTTCTTCCTTGCGGTTATAAGTTCCGTAGGCAATGATCTTGCTGGCAAGACGGCTTACAGGAAGGGTTTGAATCCAGACCTTACCCGGTCCCCGGAGCGTAGCATAGAATAATCCTTCGCCTCCGAAGATGGTATTCTTGATGCCGCCCACGAACTGGATATCATAATCACAGCTTGGTGTGAAGGCTACGATACAGCCGGTGTCTATCTTGAGCAGTTCACCCGGTTGCAAATCTCTTTCTACAATATGACCGCCTCCATGAACAAAAGCGAGTCCGTCGCCTTCCAGTTTTTGCATGATGAAACCTTCACCACCAAAAAGGCCGGTGCCGAGTTTGCGCTGGAATTCGATTCCCACCGCTACTCCTTTGGCTGCGCATAAAAATGAATCTTTCTGGCAGATCATCTTCCCCCCCATGCGCATCAGGTCGAGGGGAATGACTTTACCTGGATAGGGAGAAGCGAAATAAACTTTTTTCTTTCCGTGACCTACATTGGTATAAGTGGTCATGAAAAGGCTTTCACCAGTGAGCACGCGCTTGCCGGCGGACATCAACTTGCCGAGAAAGCCCTGCTTCTGTCCAGTACCGTCACCAAAAATGGTTTGCATCTCAATCCCGTCATCCATCATCATGAATGCGCCGCTTTCCGCAATCGCGGTTTCCTGTGGATCGAGTTCGATCTCCACGCATTGCATTTCTTCTCCAAGGATGCGGTAGTCGAGTTCATGTGCCGATTGGCTGTAACCGTTCATGGTGATTTGTTTGGTGTGAAATTAAGGAATTGGTAAAGATCTTATTGGTCTCCTCTGCGCAATCTCTTTTTTCTTCGCCAGCCGTCCGCGTGCGCTGAAGCTATAGTGGAGGCGCAAGCTTTAGCGAAGGCTGGTCCTTTTCTCCGCGGTTTCATTTTTTAGCTAATCAACCGCAGAGGACGCAGAGTAGCGCAAAGTAGAAACGCAAAGGAGTATAAAGTGTTCGTATTCTATAACTACTGGCTTGTCTTCAGGATTTTTTCGCCGTTACGGCGGGAAGGACGGTAAGTAGTGATTTTAATTCATAATCTCTGCGCAATCTCTTTTTTCTCCTTTTCTCTGCGGTGAAAAAAAATACCTAACATCATTCTCTACTTACAGTCCTCCCGCCGAAAGGGCTATGTTTATACATTTAAAAATTCCTCAAAGTTGCTTTCATCAATCCATCTGTTTCATAATGACTCGGATTGCCTACCCCACTCCAGGCTTCAATCAAAATATTAGTCGACATACGGCCACTCTCCAATGGACTGTTCTTTAATTTCAATCCTGATGCACCATCAAATTCGAAAGCCAGCGGCTTGAACTCGAATCCCTCCAGGCCCACTGCCAGGTTATGCAGAGATTCACTGGTGAAATTGCAATTAGAACGGACAACTTTTGCACCGGGAATTACATTATTGATAGCGTATTTAAATTCGATGACCAATCCATCCTCCGTTTCTTCCGTCCATGCCTTAAAACCTGATAAAGCCGGTACAGAAATAGGATTCAGCGGTTGTATGCCCGCTGCCGTTGGCAGGTTGGTGCTTGTAGTAATGGGACAGGGACCGGGCTGCGTAACAGAAGCGCTGCCTCCCAGGGTGAAATTTGCATCCGTGCCATTAGCGAGACTGAGTTGAATAGGCAGCGCATTGATATGCGGAGGACAGGGTTTTCCAAAACCACGGTACACCAGGTCGAAGCGGGTGGTTTCTTTCAGGGGATTGCTGCTGCCTGCATTAGCCACGCCTCCATGAAACCTTTCATAAAATATGGAACCGGTGAATTTTCTAAGCACTGACTTGGCAACAACGTTTCCATTTGACTTCACTTCGATCGCTCCAAAAATATCCTGGTCGATTCTGCAGCGGATCAGCGTTGGCGCCCAAAGATCAGCGTTTACCTGTGTGCCATTGATCGTCACGCTTCTTTTGTTAGTGCCCGGATCGTTTCCAAAATTTCCATATAGGTATAAAACGCATTTCCCGTTATTGTGAGGCATCACCCAATCCTCATCCACATGCAGGTAATCAATATTCTTATCAGAAAGCACCGTGATGTTTGAAACTATCAGGAATTGTCCTTTGCGTGCCATATTGATTTTTACAGTTACCGCTTCCGGGTTGGTGTCGGGTTCTTCCTGGGGTGCCGTGTAAAATGCTTTAGCCACCTGTGAAATCAGAATACCATCACCCATATAGGTCCAGCCAAGAATTTCATCCGGCCTTAATTCTCTTGGTGCTGTATAAACCGGGGTTGTTTTATCGCCGGGAGGAGCATCATCAGGATCCATGTAAGGAAAAGTGGTGGTTACTTTCAGGTCCACTGATCCGCCGAGTGCAACAGTTGCCTCAGATGGTGTGAGCTGCATACTCTTGAAATACGTCCAGTCGCTGAAGTGGGTAGTAGTGACCCTTACCTGTTTATTTATTTTATCAACCGTACTGTTGGTAAGTGCCTGCCATACTCCTTTATCATCCTGGTAGGCAATGTCAAGGAATTCCGGGAGGGTGCCCTCGAGGTCCTGGTCATCATAATTGAAAACAAGGGTGACCGGCAAGGCAAATTGTTCGCCATGCGGAGAAAGCCTGTAGGATATGCCGAGGGCTGAGGGTAATTGTTTGGTTACAGGCTGTATGCTGATGTTTTTTTCTGATGACAAAGCTCCTGGCGGAATGATGATTTTTATTTTTCCGTCAGCACTTTGCAATTCGCCACCTGCTGGTCCAATAATCTTAGAGACAGGTGTTCCCACCGGGGTACCTACTTCAGTTCCTGCAGGTACAGGAATAACAGGTAATTCCTTTTCATCTTTTTTACAGGAAGCCAGCATCCATAGCATCAAGGAGATGGATAATATTTGTTTGATTGACATGGTTAAGGTTTTCGTGGGAGCGAATGTAATTGCAGGGATGGCGGAAAGTCAAGAAGTGAATGGGCGGGTTGTTGGATTTAGGGGATGAATTGAATGGGGTTATTTACCTGACCGTACACCTATTCACAAAACTGTTTTGAATAATTGAAATTTATAGCCGGGGAGACGGGAAGGCGGTAAGTAGAGCACTTAAATCATAACCTCCGCACAAGCTTCTTAGCGGAGGATGGTCATTTTCTCTGGGATGAAAAACCAGTCTGATGCTAGTTTTAGGGAAACACCAACAACGCAGTTTAAAATTATATTATTTTGCTGTTGTTAAAAGCACAGTATATTCTCTCACATCTTTATTCAGCTTGAAAGAACTTTGTAGATAACCAGGGCATTTTATAATAACATTTTGTTCATCCTTAGTTACGATTTTTATGACACTATCTATACCTGCTGTAGCTTTCTTATGACCATTATCATAATATGCAATTGCATTGGTCAAAATTGATTTTTTATCTTCATCGATCACCCTTATCTGAACAGAACTAGTCTCTATACATCCAATAAACATGCAAGTAAAAAATGCTATGAAAATAAATTTATTCATGTTTAAAATTTATTGTTGAAATAACCGATGATATAATTTGATGCGGCTTTGATATTTCATATTTTAAAATCGCACCTTTGATTCCGCCGATTTGAACTCCGGGATTTAGTAAATAAGTTAAAGAACTACAAACCCATAATTTTGTGCTTTTATCTTCGCTCTGAAATACCTCACAATTGAATCCAAGTATATTTTCAATATCGTTAGTTTTGATATAATTCAAATTAATGTCTTCATCCCAAGGTAATTTTGTACCATTCTTACTCAAATTATAAAACTTACCAGCTATATTTAATACTGTCGTTACATCAATATTTATGGAATTACCCTTATAAAATTGCTTTGATTCTGTTGGATAAGATAAAATTAAAGCGCTGTCCTTATATATCGTAATACTATCCAATATCGTAATTGAAAACTTTTCCTTCTCCAATCCTTTTAGAATCTCGCTACCAAATTCAAATAACAGTGAATCTTCTTTCGTCGCAAGGTCTTTACTATTATTAAAATTGATTTCAACTTTAGATTCAATGAATGTTTTATACACAGCTGTAATGAGTGTATCCTTCGTCGAAAAGGATGAATTCAATAATAATAAATAAAAAATAATAGCCATAATACGCTTTTTAAAGAAGCGGAGTTAATATTAGCTTAACTCCGCTTTTTAGATTTGATTAAAATTCGCTCAAAATCCTTTCATTAGCTTCTATTAGCATTGAATTTTCTTGCGTATCCATTCCTTCTTCCCAATCACTATTATCGGATTCTGAAATGTTGATCAATGTCAATCCGCTATCGTTGTTTTCTACATTCACCTTTGCATCAGTCATCGTAGGGGTTCCACAATCAATCGTACCCGAAACTAACTGCGCTGAAGCAGATAATACTTCACCTTTAGCTTTGTCCACAACAACCGAAACCGATATTGTGGCTGTAACTAGGCACCCCTGCCATTGAATTGTTCGAACAATACTAAAAATAATTACTACGGGGTCCTTTTTTTCAGACGTTTGCCCCTGACTAAAATTTGTACTTGTATTTGTAAATGACAATAAGGTAAGGGATGCGAAAATTGACACTAATAATCCAGTGCGTTTAATAAATAATGTCATAAAATATAAATTTAGATTACAATTTAACCCAGTAATTCATTCAATTCATACGTAGTAATACGGTATTATTTGAGGCGTCTCAATTAGACCACACGGCCTTATCAACTCTACACCAACTTTTTACCATCGGCAAATTCAAAATGGCTACACATGCGCTATATATTTTTTACCTTTTTTTAAATCGCTCCAATTGAGTTACAGGCTGACTGGCATTCCTAATATTTCTTCCTTTCTTTGCGCCAACCAAAACTCAACTCATGTCTGTTTTTTTTCCTGAATTCTTTGAAAGCAATGAATACTTCATTGATGAAAAAGTCCAGTTCTTCAAATTCCATAATGAATACAAGGTCTATGATCCCATGGGACTTCATGTGGGGTCGGTGAACCAGCATGTTTCCGGATGGCATAAGGTGCTGCGCCTGTTTTTGAGCAAGGCCATGTTTCCCTTCCACCTCGAGGTGTCTGATAACAACGGTAAACTGCTGGCAAGCATTGACCGCGGCTGGACCTTTTGGATGTCGAAGATCACCATCAAGGATGGTAATGGTTCTGTTTCTGGCTACATCCGCCAGAAGTTCCGTTTTCTGAAACCGCGCTTCCAGATCTTCGATCAGAATGAAACCCAGATCGCGGAGATCAATGGTGACTGGAAGGCATGGGTATTTAATATCACTGATAACAATGGTTCACAGATCGGCACCATCAATAAAAAATGGGGCGGTGTTGCGAAGGAGTTTTTTACCTCGGCGGATAAATATCATGTGAGCATTGTACCTGAATATGCAGAAGACAGGAATAAGATGAATATTGTAGTTACTGCTATTACGATTGATATGGTGTTGAAGGAAAGCAAGTAGGACAGTTCAAAGTTTTGAGTTCAAAGTTCAAAGTCAGAGTACGAGAGAATGATGTGTACTATTTAGTCAGAAGTCGGTAGTCAGTAGTCGGTAGTGGCAGACTTCTTATCCTTTTAATAACTACTTACCGCCTTCCTGCCTTCCCGGCCTTGCATTTATCTATAAGAAAAAGCCGGGAAGGACGGTAAGTAAATAACCACAGATTGTAGAGAACTTATTTATCCAGTGGGAACCTCTATTTTCTAACTTTCTGACTTACGACAGAAACTCCTTTCTCTAGTTCGCCGACTTTGAACTTTGAACTCAAGACTTTTAACTGCCTCCAACGATCCAATCATGTATCACCTGCGCGGCAGCAAGGCTTTTCATCATGATGAGGGGAAAATCTTTGGCAAGTTTTTGGCCGGCCGATGTTTTATAGAATTTTACCAACCGCTTCATTTCCTTGTAAGTAAAATGCTGGCGATAGATATGTACCACAGCATTATCCAGCCATTGCCTTCCTTTTCCATTAGTGAAGGATGATCTTAACAGATCGAGTTCGGCCTGGGAGGTTTTGCCTTCTTTGGCTTCCTCCGCCATTTTGAATTCGATGGCCTCGTTGATATTGAAACCGCCTTTCAGGGCTCTTAATTCTCTTACCTTTTTTGTAAAGCGGTCTTCTTCAACGGCTGTTGTATCTATTTTATAAGACTGAACTTCGGAAGTGATTCTTTCAAATATGTTTTTGAGCTGCGTGCTATCCTGGGCAAAAATATTTTGTACAAAAAACAGCAATAGAAACACCACATAAATTTTAAAATTCATAATCAATATTCATTTTGTTATTACGGTTGAAGATAAATGTTAGTATCAAAGAACAGGTTTGAACAGCAGCCACTACTTACCGCCTTCGCGCCTTCCCGGCTATGTATTTTGTTTTGGTAAACCAGTTGGTTCCTAGAACAATATTTTTTTGGCTGGGAAGGCAAGCCTTCGCTAAAGCTTCGGCTGTCGCTGCGGGAAGGCGGTAAGTAAAGTCATTACAGCATGATATGTAAACACGATTCCAGGGCCAAAACAGGTAGATTTACGATTGCCACAACACCCCATTTTTAGTAACTTAGAAATACGGTAAAAATCCTCCCCAAAATCCTACCCGGAAAGCCCTCCACCTCCTCTGAACCATTGGCAAAGTATTTGTCTTTTTATTAAAAAATAAGGATATGTGGTTTTCCGAGATTCTGATGCACAATGCCAACGAGGTTTGTTTTTCAGCCGCTATGCTGGTCTCCTTTCTTTTTTACTACCAGTACAAAAAATATGAAGCAGAAGCAGAGAAAGAAGACATGATCGAAAACTTTCTCAATTCCTGATCATTTGAAATTTTCCTTTAAAAAATTCACCGCGTTCCGGTAAAAAATATTTTCCAGGAGATCGGCAGGCTTAATAAAACTGCTGATCCTTACAGGCAAAGCATACATCGCTTCCATTTCCCAGGCTTCGAAATTTTTCAGCAGGTATTTTTTGAAAGCCTCCAGTTGTGTCACATTCCGGCAGCCATCCAAAGGGTTGAT
Source organism: Bacteroidota bacterium (assembly GCA_023433755.1). GTDB lineage: Bacteria > Bacteroidota > Bacteroidia > Chitinophagales > Chitinophagaceae > Flavisolibacter. The sequence continues at coordinate 20,872 of JAEYUA010000290.1, forward strand.
CACGCCGTCAAAATCAGAACCGATACAAATCCGCTTCGCCATCATGGCCGCATTGATCCTATACTTATCCGCAATGATAAAAAAATGAAAGACCTGGTTCATAAAGTGCCGGGCATGGTACCGCGGGTAATTCTGCCTGTCCTCCAGCAAAATATCATACACATCCAGGTAATCACTGTCAACAGGCTGTGACCGTGGCGCCTGCAGGAAAAAATCCTTTTCCTGCGGACTGATCACTTCCATATCAAAAAAATCATCCGTATAATCATCTCCCAGCATCAAATCATCCGGCAGACCAAGGATCCGCTGGTCCATGGACAATCCAATGATCCCTCCCGAGAAAACAATATCCCTCACATCCTCATCATATAAATTAATGCTGCTGGCATTAAAAGCAGTTCCGGCTAAGTAACCCGCGGGCTTGTAATGTTTCACTCTCAGGAAACCGCCCGAAAGATTATCATGATCGTAATGAAATTTTCCTCTTTTATCATATTCAATTCCTGTGAGACCGGCATGCGTACAGATCATGGGCATTTGCATGGTACCCGGTCGGTAATCTCTCAACTGGCGGCGGGCATAGAGACTCATATGTTTGATGTCGAGCAGGATGCCTTTCTGTTCCATTCTTTGCAATAGCCGGAATCCATGTTGGGTAATGCCATTACCTGTGGGATAAAAAGGTTCCTGCTTAAAAATCTGGATACCAAATGCATGGTTGCAGAAATCATTTTGTTGCAGGTGGGCGATGTTTATGGAGAGAATACGGTTGTCGGTAGTGAACTTTTCGAAATTATCCCAGAACCCCCGCCTGCGGTCTTCCTCTTCCTGGCCTTGCTGAAGCCCCCAGAATGCATGCGGTCCTTCGAGTATCAGTACGGCATGGATGGTATTAAGATCAGCAGCATTGTATTCTGAGAATTTGGAGATGATTTTCAGTTTCTTCCCGGCCTTTGTTGTATGTGCTTTTAAATTGTCCAGTTCTTCATTCAGCATCTGGAAATAGATATCACCTGATGCAATATCGCGGATGCGGTTCAGGTCTATGTATTGCGTTTGTTCCTGTTTCGCGAGTGTATTGATCAGGGTATCCCGCATCATGGCTGTTTCAGGTGGATGCAGGGCAAGACCAATCAGGTTGACCTTTCCTTTGATCAATTGTGTTAATGATGCCTGTGAGTCGATCACTTCATTGATGCCCTGGCAATTGAGCAGGCGTGTGAGCAGCGTGGGATTTTTGAATTTGATGGAGATGGTATCCCAGGGTGAAGGGCGGCTGGCGGGGGCGCTCATCTGCGCTTTCAATGCGGGATGAACATGAAAGTCGAAAACTGGCATTGGAAATAGTTGTCATATAAATATTGGAAAAAATAAAGACTTCCACAAAAAGCTTTCTACCCAGGTTTTTTAAACCGCCAAGGGAAGAAGGGGCACAAGGATTTATCCTGGCGCCCTTCTTCCCTTGGCGGTAAAAACTTTTATATTCTCTTCGGTGCTGGCTTCAATTTACCCGTCCACACTTTCTTACCCTGTAAACTTCTCACCAGGTACATAAATCCTACAAAGAGAAAGAACAGTGGCCCGAGGAATCCAAAGAGCGCCACGAACTTGGTACCATAGAATTTTTCCATTGGCCTTCTCAGTCTTTCAGAGATGATGTACATGCTCGGTACCATCAAAAGTGTAAGGAAGAAAGAGAAAATGAGACCAAAGATGATGGTCCAGCTCAATGGTCCCCAGAACACCACGCTGTCACCTCCGAAAAAGATATCCGGGTCGAGGTGCTGGAACATGGAAACAAAATCAATATTGAAACCTACTGCCAGCGGGAATAATCCCAACATGGTAGCAATGGCAGTAAGCATTACAGGAATGATCCTGATCTTGCCCGCCTGTATCGCTGCTTCTCTTGTACGGTATCCACGTCCTCTTAATTCGTCTGTAAATTCAATCAGCAGGATACCATTCTTGATCACGATACCGGCCAAACCAACAATACCCACTCCCACCATGATGGTTGGCATGGTCATGCCCGTGATGGCGAAGCCAAGGAATACACCAATCACCGAGAAGAAGATCTCTGTCAGTACAATGAATGGTTTACTCAGGCTGTTGAACTGAAGAACCAGGATCAGGAAGATGATCAGCAAGGCACTGATTAGCGAGGTCAGGAGGAATTCCATCGTTTCCTGCTGCTGTTCGCTCTCCCCGCTTTGCCTGATGGTGACATCAGGAGGCATTTTTGTCCTGGCTTTAAAATCTTCAATCTTCGCTGCCAGTTGCTGGTTAATCACTGGTGTCATATTCATATCTGTAACATTCGACTGCAACTGGATGGTGCGTTTTACATTCTTACGGTTGATGGCACCGGGTGTGCTGGTATAGTCAATTGAGGCCACTGCGTTCAGCGGCACCTGCTTGATCTGCATGGTAGCCATGTCACGGAAAGTGATCCGCATATTCATCAGTGCGCTGATATCATTGCGGGTCATTTCTTTTAAACGCAACTGGATCTTGTATTCATCCTCACCCTCTTTTAATTTGCTCACTTCTTTACCAAATACTGCTGTACGTATGGCCATACCAATCTGTCCTGTACTCAGCCCTTCGGCCATAGCCCTCGTTCTGTCAACATTAATGGTGATTTCGGGGTTGAGCAGGTCCACATCCATCTGGAGATTCTCAATGCCTTCCACCCGGTTGGTGTCCAGGAAATTTTTTAACCCGGTAGATACTTCCGCGATGTTTTCGAAATTATCACCAATGATCTCAATGTTCACAGGCGGATCAGTGGGCGGCCCGCCATCTTCCTGCGCTACCTCAACGGAAGTGCCTGGAATTCCCTGCACCACTTTCCGGATCTCAGCCATCAATGGCGCTGTTTTCTTTCCCTGTCTTTCTTCGTAAGAAAGGAAAGAGACCTGTATCCTTCCCAGGTTGGACTGCGTACTCCGGTTATTATCTCTCGGGTTGTTGGCACTCACAGCAACATTGGAGATCATACTTTCTACGATGCCACCAGGCTGGCCGGGCATTTCTTTTTCCAAAACTTTTGTTACACGGCCTTCAAGAATTCTCAAAGTGGAATCCGTTGTTTCCGCGCTGGTACCTACCGGCATTTTGAGGTAAACGAAAACAATATTGGGATCACCTGAAGGAAAGAACGGCGTGGCTGGTTTTCTTACCATCAAAGCCAGGACGGAAATAATAAACAATCCAAAAAGTGAGGCAAACATCCATGCGGGTCTATTACCATGCAGTAACCAGCGCAGCAATCTTTCATAGCGGCGCATCAGTCCGGGCAGGATCCTGTGCTGGAAAGCATAAATCACATCCTTCAATACATAACTATGGAAGATCATCAGCAGGGCCATGAAGAGGAAAAAATTGGCAATGCCATGCCATCCCGGCAAATGAAATAGTACACCGAATACCACCAGTACCCAAAACACAGGCATCTTGAAAATTGCATTTTTGGGTTTTTCATATTCCTTTCCTTCCGGCCTCATAAAACTAACCGCAAATACAGGGTTGATGATGAAAGCCACGACGAGTGAAGCTGCCAGGGTCAGGATGAGCATCACAGGCAGGTAGATCATAAACTTACCGATCAGTCCTTTCCAGAGTAATAAAGGAAAAAACGGAGCCAGCGTGGTGGCTGTACCGGCCAGTACTGGGATGAATACTTCCCCTGCCGCTTCCTTCGCGGCACGAACAATCGGCACCTTACCATTGTTGTATATCCGGTGAGTATTCTCAATCACCACGATGGCATCATCTACAATAATTCCAAGTCCGAACAATAGTGCAAAGAGCACAATGAAGTTCAGCGTGATAGCTCCACCGGTAATAAACTCTCCCAGCGGTAAAAACATGAATGCAACAAATACAGAAAGAGGCACACTCAAAGCCACGAAGAAGGCATTGGTCACACCCATGAAAAACATGAGAATGAGCAATACCAGGATGAATCCGATAATAATGGTATTCACCAGTTCATGAAATGAAGTGGCGGTTTGTTTACTCTGGTCACCTGTGATCACCACCTTCAACTGGTCGGCCTGGGGTATCTCTCCGCTTTCCTGCATGTCTGCAATGATCTCCTTAACACCGGCCGCTGTATTAATCAGGTTTTCTCCTGCACGTTTTACTATATTCAGCGTGATTACATTCTTACCATCAAGGCGTGCATAACTTTCTGTTTCTTTTACGGTATCCTTAAGATCTGCGATATCTCTCAGGTAAATGGAAGCACCTTCCGGACCCTTTACAATGATATTATTCAGATCGAGTGAACTGGTAAACTGTCCTTTCACACGGATGGTCCTTTTCATATCCCCCACATCAACCAGGCCACCGCTAATATCACGATTCTCAAAATTTACAGCGTTTTCGATATCCATGAAGGTGAGACGGGCAGCATGCATCTTGTCCTGGTCCACATTGATCTGGATCTCACGTTCAGGTGCACCAACAATATCGGCCCGGTTCACTTCTTTCAGTTCTTCAAAGCGGTCCTGCATTTTTTCCGCGAACACCTTCAGCTTCACACCATCATAATTACCACTGATGTTCACGAACATGATCGGCATTTCACTAAAGGCGAATTCCGCCACATTTGGTTCCTGTGTCAGGTCTGTGGGCAGTTCACCTCTTGCACGGTCAATGGCATCCTTTACTTTTTGTCTTGCGATATCCGTTTTTACATCGGTATCAAATTCCACCACGATCATACTGAAATCCTGCTGTGAAATGGAATTGACTTTGTTAACCTTGGCACCACTGATGGCCTTGATCTCTTTTTCAATAGGACGGGTTACCAGGTTCTCAATATCCTTAGCCGAGTTTCCAAAATACACGGTGGTAACAGAAATGGTTGGCACCACGATATCAGGAAACTGCTCCTTGGGCATGGAATTGAACTTGGTCAGCCCATACAGCGAGATCAGGATGGTGATGATATAGATAGCGGTGCGGTTATCAACCGACCAGCTTGTAGGTTTAAATTCTTTGAACTTTTTTCCAAGTCCTTCTACGATTTTCATTCGTTAGTTTTTTTTGATGAGCTTCAAGCTGCAAGCCGCAAGCTTCAAGACATCCGTTTCTGACAGTCTTTAATTATTCGTAATGTTTGTATGCATAAGGTCGTGCAGCTTGTAGCTTGTAGCTTGTAGCTTGCAGCTTACAACTCACTTCACCACCGAAATCACCTGCCCCTCATACAAATTCTGGTATCCTTCCGTGATCAACTGGTCGTTGGCTTTCAATCCAAACTTCACTTCAATCAGGTCACCATTCAACTGGCCTACTCCAATTACACGCTTGCGTGCCATGGTACGCTGGCCTTCCTGCACGGCTACAAAAACATATTTGCCTGCTTCATCTGTCTGCACGGTATTTACCGGGATCACGATCACATTATTGGCAGCGTAATCCTGTATCCTCACCTGCGCGATCTGGTTGGGACGAATTGCAGGATCATAAGGAATGGAAACTTCCGC
>JAEYUA010000291.1 GCA_023433755.1 Bacteroidota bacterium
GAAATAATATCCAGGTACACAAACACCCTGCTCTGGTAAGGATTTTTTTCAAGCTGCTGAACCTTGTCCAGGAATTTCTCCAGCTCCGCTTTCATTTTATAGGTTGGGATATAGGCAGACCTTCTTAAAAACTTCAGCATCTCTTCCTCGAAGGCAGTCAGGTTCTCCATTTTTGACATAAAACGGTAAACCGATTTGGATAAATGTTCCATCAGTTCATGGTTACCCAGTTCAAAATGGGCAAGGAGGTGCATCAGCCTCGCATAACATAAAAGATCATAACGCAGTCCCACATGATCATTCAGGATCTTTTGGAGGTAATCAATGGCAGTGCCATGCTCCCCATTACAGAAGTAAAGGCTCGCGATCTTGTAATGCAATACCATCACGCGGTGCGGATCAATATACACCGCGTATTCATTGATCTTGTCCTCGATGCCAGCCACCATGGCCACACCTTCACGGAAAGTCCCTTTGAGAAAGTGCTGGTTGATCCTGGCCTGGAGAATATACAACTCGGAGTGAATGCGGAAGTTCTCATTCTCCTGCACTCTTTCGGTTCCGGCAAATTTTTCAAACTGGGAAAGGGTAGCAGCGAATTTGCGGTGGTTGCGCAGGTTAAAATGTGCATTCAGCAGGTTATGCATGCCTTTGATATAGTGACCCGTCTCAACTCTTTTCATCAGCGGATGTTCATCAAACAACTCCACCCATTTCTGGGCGTAACGGTAATATTTTAAAAAATTCTGGAGAATGAATGCATACCAGCCAAAACTCTGGTAGAGATAAAGACGTTCATAAAATCCTTTCTGTTGCCAGGCTTTCGCCGGCAACAACTCCTTTACAAAGGCAAGGATCCTTGCTTCATCTTCCTTATTGCGGGCATGTCCATGCCTGATATACCAGCTATACAATTGAAGGGAAAGATTGGAAAGTCTTGCCACCATGTCAATATGCGTACTCACCTGGATGGCCTCTTCAGAAAGACTTTCAGCCCTGTCCTGCATGCTGCGTGTGATGTGCAGGGACTCAATTCTTTTTTCCAGGGCAATGACCTGGGTGAGGTAAGTGAATTTCTGGTTGGCCTTTGCGGTTTCCTTGGCTTTCTCCAGCAATTTGAGGCTTTGATGAAAGAGTCCTTTTTTATAAAGGATATGGGCGTAGTCAAACTGTTCATTCAGTTGCAGGTCTATGCTGTCTGCGCTCTTGAGCAGGCGCAGACTGGCAAGTACCTGTTTATAGAGATGGGCTTTCAGGTTAGATAATTGTGTCTTCTGGATGGCAGGCAATTTTTTGAGGAGCATTTTTTCGTCATACTCTTCCTGTTTATCCATGGCATCAAAAAGCTGGACGATCTTGAGGTTTTCATTGGAAGAACTGCGCTTGATGTATAATTTGAAATGCCGCTTCTCCGACTTCGCCATCGACTTGATCAACTGGAATAATATATCGGCAGAACGCTTGGACATAAGAGCTTCTAATTATTTAAATGCAATGGCAGCAAGGGTTTGACCGGACCTGCCATTCTTTTGACATCATGAAAACGGTATAAAACTGTACCGCTAACCGGTCTTGCGGTCATTAATTTAGCAGCAGCAAAGTTCGAAAAAAGCAAGCAATCGTGGAGTACACCCGGTTCAGGTCAAAATATTCATATAGCAAGCAATCGTTAACGTCCGCTGTTTCCACAGTGGACTTTCTTTTGCCAATATAGGGAGAATATGAATAAAAATCCAAACCGTGACAAAAATCAGCTTTCCAACGGTCAGACCATGTAGCCAAAAAGACGGTCATCCTTATTCAGCTCCGTAAAACTGAATTGATACTCCTCAAGTTTTTTCACCAGGGCTTCATAATCAGATTTTGTCCGGAGTTCAATGCCGACCAATGCAGGTCCTTTTTCCTTATTGTGTTTCTGGATGTATTCAAAACGGGTGATGTCGTCATGAGGTCCGAGTACCTGGTTCACAAATTCTTTCAGTGCACCGGGGCGCTGCGCGAAATTGACCAGGAAATAATGTTTGAGACCTTCATATTGCAGGGACCTTTCCCGGATCTCCTGCATTCTTTCAATATCATTATTACCACCACTCACTATGCAGACGATCTTTTTTCCCCTGATGGCATCCCGGTAATCATCCAGGGCTGCAATCGATAAAGCGCCCGCTGGTTCTACCACGATCGCTTCTTCATTATAAAGAGAAAGAATCGTAGAACATACCCTCCCTTCTGCTACAAGTTGTATCTCGTCAATCACTTCCCTGCAGATAGAAAAACTAAGTTCACCCACCCGCTGTACCGCGGCGCCATCAATGAAGCGGTCAATGTTTTCCAGCGTAACAGGTTGTCCCGCTTCAAGAGCAGCCTTCATCGAAGGGGCCCCTTCGGGTTCCACACCAATAATTTTTGTTTGTGGGGAATAGGTTTTAAAATAACTGCCTGCACCGGCAGCCAGGCCACCTCCCCCAACTGGCACAAATAAAAAATCCAACTGGTCCTGTTCTTCCAATATTTCGACTGCCACGGTACCCTGACCTTCAATCACAAGCGGGTGATCAAAGGGTGGAATGAAGCTCATGCCATTGGCTTCAGTGAATGCTTTAGCTGCCGCCGCGCAATCATCATAAGTATCACCAGTCAGCCTGATCTCAATATGTTCTTCGCCAAAAAATTCTGTCTGCCTGATCTTTTGCAAGGGTGTGATCTCCGGCATGAAGATCACACCTTTAATGCCCAGCTTCCGGCAACTGTAAGCAAAACCTTGTGCATGGTTACCGGCGCTGGCGCAGACCACACCTTTTTTCAATTCAGCAGGAGAGAGGCTGCTCATCATATTATAGGCTCCTCTTAATTTATAGGATCGTACTACTTGCAGGTCTTCCCGCTTGAGGTAAACATCACATTCATAACGTTTGGAAAGATTGGGTGAATAAACCAGCGGCGTCCTGTTCACGACTTTGGCAAGACGCTTCCCTGCTTCTTTAAAATCCATCCGCCTTTCCTTTACCGTATCATCAGTCATGGTAAAGTGTTGATGAAAATTTTACTTTCTCAAATCTTTTTTCTGCCCCGGGAAGTGTTGGTTCCTGGTTTTCCGGCCTCAGGCTTCTCACCGTTTTCCCAGCCTGCCACAATTCGCTTTCACGCAAAGCTTTCAATTCACCTTCCAGTTTTTCGCGGTAATCCTTTTTGCTGTTGCTTTCGATTGATTTGGCCGCTTCTTTTCCTGCGGCAACACTTTCATATAATTCATTGAACACCGGGAGTGTGGCATCACGGAAGCGGGTCCACCAGTCGAGTGCACCTCTTTGTGCTGTGGTGGAACAGTTGGCATACATCCAGTCCATCCCGTTTTCAGCTACCAGCGGCATAAGCGATTGCGTGAGCTCTTCCACTGTTTCATTGAATGCTTCAGAAGGGGAGTGACCCTTGCTTCTTAAGACTTCATATTGAGCAGCGAAAATTCCCTGGATGGCTCCCATCAAAGTGCCGCGTTCTCCTGTCAGGTCACTGTACACTTCTTTTTTGAAATCAGTTTCAAAAAGATAACCGCTGCCGATGGCGATGCCCATAGCAGCCACTCTTTCAAAAGCACGGCCGGTGGCATCCTGGAAGATGGCATAACTGCTGTTGAGTCCACGTCCCTGCAGGAACATGCGGCGAAGCGAGGTGCCCGATCCTTTTGGTGCAACTAAAAAAACATCCACACCCGGAGGAGGAATGATGCCGGTCTGTTCGTTATAAGTGATCCCAAAACCATGGGAGAAATACAAAGCTTTTCCAGGCGTCAGGAATTTTTTTACCGTAGGCCACAATTCAATTTGTGCCGCATCACTCAGCAAATAACAAATGATGGTTCCTCTTTCCAACGCATCTTCAATATCAAAAAGCGTTTCGCCGGGAACAAATCCATCTTTAACGGCCTTGTCCCAAGACTTGCTGTGCCTGCGCTGTCCAACGATCACGTTGATGCCATTGTCACGCTGGTTGAGTGCCTGTCCCGGGCCCTGCACACCATAACCAATTACTGCTACAGTTTCATGCTCCAGCACCTGCTGTGCTTTTGATAAAGGAAATTCTTCGCGGGTCACTACATTTTCCACTACACCTCCGAAATTTAATTTTGCCATGGTAGTTCGGTTTGTTTTAATGATGATGAATTTGTTTATGATCAGTTGTTATTAAACATCAAATACCTTTTCGCGCTCATTGAGAAATTCGTTCTCCACCAGCACAGGTCCGGGTGCCATGGCCTCAAACTCCTTGAGCTTTTCATGGAAGCCATTGCTGTCTTTAATGATGGCGATCCTTGCGCTGCGCACGAATTCTATAAGTCCGAATGGTTCAAGGAAGTGAATCAGCGCATCGGTCTCTTCCCGGTGACCTGTTGTTTCAAAAACCGTATAGTCTTTACGGATCACCACAGCCTTCGCGCCATACTGCCTCAGCAGTCTTTCCACCTGCACTTTTTCAGCGATCTCGCTGGTAGCCACTTTGTATAAAGCCAGTTCCTGCCACACGATCTCGTCTGAAGTGTTCATATACACCTTCAGCACATCCACCTGCTTTTCGATCTGCCTCGCGATCTTGGTCACCATCTCCACGGTTTCGTTGATCACGATGGTGAAGCGGTAGATCCCTTCGATCTCAGAAGGCGAGGAATTGATACTGTCGATGCTCACCTTCCTGCGGGAGAAAATGATGGCGATGCGGTTAAGCAGGCCAATCTGGTTTTCAGTATAAACCGTTATGGTGAATTCTTCTTTGAGCATAATCTTATTTTAACCTGATTTCAGAAACACTGGTACCCGCTTCCACCATGGGAAAAACATTATTTTCTTTTCCTGTCATCACTTCCAGCAGGTAGGCCCCATCATGATCCAGCATGGCCTGTAATGCTTTTCTCAATTCAGTTCTTTCCGACACACTGCTGCCTTCGATCCGGTAACCTTTTGCTACCTGCACATAATCGGGACTTTCGATTTCCACGAACGAATATCTTTTCTGGTGAAAAAGTTCCTGCCACTGGCGCACCATACCCAGGAAACGGTTGTTAAGAATTAAAATCTTAACAGGTACTTCCGATTGCATGATGGTACCCAGTTCCTGTATGGTCATTTGTATACCCCCATCACCAATGATGGCAACAACCGTTCTTCCGGGTGTTCCGTATTGCGCGCCGATCGCTGCAGGCAATGCAAATCCCATTGTTCCCAATCCACCTGAAGTGATATTGCTTTTGGTTTCTTTGAATTTCGCGTAACGGCAAGTCACCATTTGGTGCTGTCCTACATCTGTTACAATGATGGCTTCTCCATGGGTGAGTTCATTCAGTTCCCGGATCACTTCACCCATGGTGAGTTGTCCTGATGTGGGATTGAGTTCATTATAGATGCACTGCTCAATTTCATCCTGCTCCAGTTCCTTGAAGCGCTGAATCCACTGCGGGTAACATTTTTGCTGCAATTGTGCTGTAAGAAGCGGTAATGTTTCCTTGCAATCACCCCACACGGGAACCGTGGTTTTTACATTTTTATCTATTTCAGCCGGGTCAATATCAAGATGAATGATCTTTGCCTGCTTCGCGTATTTATCCAGCCTGCCCGTGACACGGTCATCGAAACGCATACCGACAGCAATCAGCACATCACATTCATTAGTGAGTACATTAGGCGCATAATTTCCATGCATGCCGAGCATGCCCATATTGAGCGGGTGATCCGAGTCGAGTGCACTCAAACCCATGATGGTCCAGGCCGCAGGGATGCCTGCTCTTTCAATAAAATTTTGAAATTCTTTTTCAGCTCTTCCCAGGATCACACCCTGACCGAAAACAACAAATGGTTTTTCCGCAGCATTGATGAGGCGTGCTGCTTCTTCAATGAAAGACGTACGAATGAATGGTTTGGGTCGGTAACTGCGGATGAAACTGCATTTTTCATAAGGGATGTAATTCATCTTTTGCAGTTGTGCATTCTTGGTGATGTCGATCAGCACAGGTCCGGGCCGGCCGCTGCCCGCGATAAAAAATGCTTTGGCCAAAACGGAAGGAATCTCACTGGCATCTGTTACCTGGTAATTCCATTTGGTGACAGGTGTGGTGATATTGATGATGTCTGTTTCCTGGAAGGCATCAGTGCCTAACAGGTGTGCGAATACCTGTCCCGTGATACAAACAAGCGGTGTACTGTCGATCAACGCATCGGCAAGTCCGGTTACGAGGTTGGTTGCACCCGGACCACTTGTGGCGAGCACAACACCCGTTTTTCCTGAAGCCCTTGCAAATCCCTGTGCCGCGTGTATGGCACCCTGTTCATGCCTCACCAGCACATGTTCCAGCCTGTCAGTATAATCATAAAGCGCATCATAGATGGGCATGATGGCGCCACCGGGATAACCAAATATGGTCTGAACGCCTTCTGCGAGAAAGGCATTCAGCACGGCTTCAGAACCACTGAAGCTCTCAGGCTTCGTCCGTAACGCATCCTTCTGCGGCTGTTGTAACGTGTTTTGCATATTTGAAAAGAATTCCTTTAGTTGCTTTTAATGCGGGTTGTTTCCAGCGTGATCTTCTTTGTTCCAGTTCTTCCTCACTGATCAATAAACTGATCTTCTTTTCAGCCACACTGATGGTAATGTGGTCATCATCTTCTACCAGTGCAATGGTGCCACCATCATAGGCTTCAGGAGTTATATGCCCGACAACAAATCCATGGGTGCCGCCGCTGAATCTCCCGTCTGTGATCAGTGCGACTGAATGTCCCAGCCCCGCACCAATGATGGCCGATGTGGGTTTCAGCATTTCAGGCATACCCGGACCACCTTTCGGTCCCACGTAACGGATCACCACCACATCACCCGCTTTGATCCTGCCACTATGTATGCCTTCTATCAATTGTTTTTCTCCATCAAAAACTCTCGCGGGTCCTTCAAACCATTCACCTTCTTTGCCGCTGATCTTGGCCACACTGCCACCAGGTGCCAGGTTGCCATATAGAATTTGCAGATGCCCTGTTTTTTTCAATGGTTTTTCGATCGGGAGAATGATTTGCTGTTTATCAAAATCAAGAGCAGGCACTGCTTCCAGATTTTCAGCAAGGGTTTTACCTGTTACAGTTAAACAATCACCATGTAACAATCCTTCCTGCAATAAATATTTCATTACTGCCGGCACGCCTCCATACTGGTGCAGGTCCTGCATTAAATATTTACCGCTTGGTTTGAAATCGGCCAGCACCGGCACCCGGTCACTGGTCATTTGGAAATCATCCTGGGTCAATGGCACATCTACCGATTTGGCCATGGCCACCAGGTGCATCACCGCGTTGGTGGAACCACCCAGCACCATGATCAGCGTGATAGCATTTTCAAATGCCTTGCGGGTCATGATATCGGAAGGCCTTATATTTTTTTCGAGCAGCAGGCGGATGGCTTTTCCTGCAGCGAGACATTCATTCTTTTTTTCTTCACTGGTGGCCGGATTGGATGAAGAGTAGGGAAGGCTCATGCCCAGGGCTTCAATGGCAGCAGCCATGGTGTTGGCCGTGTACATGCCACCACAGGCGCCGGCCCCCGGGCAGGCAGCTTTCACCACGCAACGGAAATCTTCTTCCGTGATCTTTCCCGCGATCTTTTGTCCCAATGCTTCAAATGCGGAAACAATATTTAAATCCTGGCCATTATGATGTCCAGGTGCGATGGTGCCACCATAGACCATGATGGAAGGCCGGTTGATGCGGCCCATCGCCATGATGGATCCGGGCATGTTTTTATCACATCCGGGAAGGGCAATGAGTCCATCATAATACTGGGCTTCGCAGACGGTTTCAATGGAATCGGCAATGATATCGCGGCTTACGAGTGAGAAGCGCATGCCATCAGTGCCATTGCTCATGCCATCACTCACACCGATGGTGTTGAAGATGAGTCCTACCAGGTCCTGGTCCCA
>JAEYUA010000046.1 GCA_023433755.1 Bacteroidota bacterium
TCCTTATGCCGAGCATCCTGAAAGAGGGGTTTATAAAACTACGGATGGCGGTCAAACTTGGAACCGGATCTTATACACCAATGATACCAGCGGTTGTGCTGAACTTGTAATGGATCCATCCAATCCCAATAAACTCATTGCCAATATGTGGCAGCACCGCCGTACTCCATGGAGCATGAAAAGTGGTGGCCCGGGCAGCGGTTTATACATTACGGTTGATGGTGGCCGCACCTGGAAAAAACTGGGAGTGGAGAATGGTTTGCCTGCAGGCACACTGGGACGTATCGGTCTTGATTTCGCACGCAGCCAGCCAACAAGAGTGTATGCGATGGTAGAAGCAACAAAGAATGGTTTGTATAAAAGTGATGATGGTGGATTCAACTGGGAACTGGTGAACAGCGATCCGCAATGGGTGACCAACAGGCCATTCTATTTCCAGGATATCCGTGTGGATACTAAAAACGAAAACAGGATTTATAGCATCCATGCTATGGTTGATATCAGCGAGGATGGAGGAAAAACATTCAGGACCCTATTACCCTATTCCGGAATTCACCCGGATCATCATGCCTGGTGGATCCATCCTGAGGATCCCAACTTTATTCTTGAAGGAAATGATGGTGGTATAGGTTTATCGAGGGACCGCGGCCGTAGCTGGACCTTCAATGAAAATCTTCCTGTCGGGCAGTTTTATCACGTGAATGTTGACAATGAAATACCATATAATGTTATGGGTGGCATGCAGGACAATGGTACCTGGCATGGACCTGCCTATACCTGGACCAACGGTGGCATCCGCAATTTTTACTGGAACAATGTAGGAGGCGGTGATGGATTTGATGCCATGCCCGATCCTGATAATGCCGACTGGGTTTACAGCATGAGCCAGGGCGGAAACCTGGGTAAGGTGAATTATAAAACAGGTGAAAGATGGTTTCTGAAACCACCGGCCCTGGATACCAATACAAGGCTCCGTTTCAACTGGAACTCCGCGATCGCGCAGGATCCTTTTGAAAAGAATGTGATTTATTATGGCAGCCAGTATGTGCACCGCAGTAATGACAAAGGCGCAAGCTGGCAGATCATTTCACCGGATCTTACTACCAATGATCCTTCCAAATATGACCAGTCAAATAATGGTGGTCTTACACTTGATATCACGGGCGCTGAAAACCATTGCACCATTCTCGCGATAGAACCTTCCGCAATTGAAAAAGGTTTGATATGGGTGGGAACTGATGATGGCAATGTGCAGTTGACAAGAGATGGTGGCAAAACCTGGACGAGTTTCCGTGGAAAAATTCCCGGCATGACAGCAGGCGCATGGATCCCGCAAATCAGGGCATCAAGGCATCATGCAGGCGAGGCATTTGTTGTGGTGAATGATTACCGGCGCGGTGATTTCAAACCATATATTTTCCGTACAAAAGATTATGGCAAAACCTGGAGCAATATGCTGCAGAATAAAAATATCCAGGGTTATGCTTTGTGTGTGCTGCCCGATCCTGTTGAACCTAATCTCATTTTCGCAGGTACGGAACATGGAGTATGGGTGAGCATGGATAATGGTAATTCTTTTGTGCACTGGAAGACGGAAGAATTTCCAGCGGTTTCAACCTTTGACATGGTGCAGCAGGAGCGGGAAGCCGATCTCGTAATCGCCACTTTCGGCAGGGCATTGTGGGTGGTGGATGATATCAGGCCTTTGCGAAAATTCGCAGCCAATAATGGAAAGGTTTTTACAAAAGCCATTACAGTATTCCAGGCTCCAGAAGCTTACCAGGCCAATTACAGGCCTGCGCCTGGATATGACTGGAGCACCTATGGATTGTATGGAGCGGATAACCGCGGCCGTGGTGCCTCCATCAGCTATTTTGTGAACCAGCCTGCAAAAGCCGGTACTGCATCAGCGGGGAAAGCAGACTCTGTTACGGTGCAGATCTTCAATGAAAAAAATGAAGTGATCCGGAACCTCAAATGGAAGGCTGCACCGGGTTTGAACAGGAATAGCTGGGGCATGGAAGAAAGAGGATTCCGCCAGCCTGGTGGCAGGGGTCGTTTTGGTGGTGGCGGCGGTAGTGGAGAACCGGGGGGCATGCAGGTATTTCCCGGCACTTATAAAGTTGTCATGCAATATGCAAATGATAAAGACAGCACGTTGGTCACTATCAAAGATGATCCGCGGCTGAATAAAACTGAAACTGTAAGGCTTGCACAAAAAACAATGTTGGAGCGCTTAAGAAAATCATCTGACAGGTTGCTGACAGGTATGGACCGTCTTACAGAATCCGAAGAGCTGCTTAATAAAATCACTGCCCAATTGAGAGGCTTGAGAGGAAAAGAAATTGATTCCCTGCGCAGGTCAACCACAGCCATGCAGGATTCCATCAAAAATATCAGGGAATACATCAATGGAAGAAATTCTGATAAGCAGGGATTGTCAAGGCCACTCGGACAGGTAACTGTAATGGGAAGCATGCAAACCGCGCAGCAATATATTATTTCAAAGAGTGTGGCGCCGGGCGTGCAGGAAGAAACACTGGTGAAAAACGCGGAAGCGCATATTGATGCGGCTGTAAAAAGAATCAATGCTTTTTACACCGGGAAGTGGACGAATTACAGGAGACAGGTGGAGAATACGAAAGTGAATTTGTTTAAGGATTATGATGAAATAAAATGAGAGGCTGTTGGCTTTTTGGCCGATGGCCTTTGGCTCAACTGGCAACCTGATATTAGCCTGCCTTCTTGTTGAAGGCAGGCTTATTTGATCTTTGCGATTTTGCATCTTTGCGTGCACTGATTGAGCAGAGGCTGCTCATTGCTTGCAGCGCTTTACCAAAAAAAAAATAAACACCCGGTTTTGATGATACCAGGCAGTTGTTTACGATATACTGTTTCCTGATCCTGTTCTCCAGGATAAATTACCCCAACAGGTGATTGACCTGGTTTGAAACAGATAATAGCTTCATCAAAATTTGACAAACATGAAAAATATGTTCCTGGCACTGACCCTGGCGATAAGCCTGATCGCCTGCAAGAAAGATACCTCCCCTGACCCTCCTCCTCCGCCTCCACCCACCAACGTTCCGCAAGTTGATAATGCCGTTGCATCGTTTATGACCACTCATAATGTTCCCGGGCTTTCACTTGCCGTCACTAAGAACGGAAAGCTGGTCTATGCAAAGAGTTATGGAAAAGCTGATGTAGGGGCGAATACTGACGTGAGCAATAACAGCTTGTTCCGTATTGCCAGTGTTTCTAAACCTGTTACCGGCATCGCCATCATGAAAATGGTGGAAGCCGGGCAACTCAACCTGGATGCCAAAGTTTTTGGAACAGGAAACATACTTGGTACTACCTATGGCAACACACCATATGGTCCAAATATTACCAATATTACGGTGAGGCAGTTACTGCAGCATACAGCAGGTGGATGGCCCAATGATGGTAACGATCCTATGTTTACGAACCAGGCCATGAACCATGCCCAATTGATTTCATGGACACTGAATAACAGGCCACTCACCCATACGCCTGGTACCAACTATGCTTATTCTAATTTTGGTTATGCCGTACTGGGCAGGGTGATTGAAAAAATCTCCGGCCAAACCTATGAACAATATGTAAAAACGAATGTGCTGCAGCCAGCGGGCATTACAACGATGACCATTGGTGGTGATACCGAAGCAGACCGTAAACCCAATGAAGTGAAATATTATGGACAGGGTGGACAAAATCCTTATATCTACAAAATTGCAAGGATGGATGCGCATGGAGGCTGGATCGCAAGCGCTACTGATCTTGCCAAACTGCTAGTGAGAGTGGATGGATTCAATACCAAGCCAGATATTCTTTCCACAGCTTCCATCAATACTATGGTGGCGCCTTCTTCGGTAGCTAATTATGCATTGGGCTGGAGCGTGAACAATGCCAACAACTGGTGGCATATGGGAAGTCTGCCTGGTACAGCTACCATGATCGTGAGGGCGAATAATGGTTTCAACTGGGTAATACTTACCAATACAAGGGCGGTAAGCAACAGCTATCTTACTGATTTGGATGGTTTGTTATGGCCTGCCGTGAATAATGCGAGTACACCCTGGCCTGATGTGGATTTGTTTTGAGTTTTTTTTACCGCCAAGAAAGAAGGACACAAAGGTTTCGCTAAGGAAATCCATTTTTTAAATACTTTCATTGGCGCCCTTCTTTCTTGGCGGTGAAAAAAAATTACCTGGACTCATTCAAAACCTTCCACAACAAATCTTTCAGCTCCTGGATATTTTTTTGTGTAACAGATGAAATAAAAATATTCGGGATATGATCAGGCAATTCTTTTTTGATCTCTTTCATCAGTTCTTCATCCAGCATATCAGATTTACTGATGGCGATCACAAATTGCTTATGCAGTAATTCAGGATTGTATTCTTCCAGTTCATTCAGTAATATGTCAAATTCTTTCCGGTGATCTTTGCTATCGGCAGGAATTAAAAAAAGCAAAACAGAATTTCTTTCAATATGCCTCAGGAAACGGTGACCCAATCCTTTACCTTCTGCGGCACCCTCAATAATCCCTGGGAGATCCGCAATACAAAAACTTTTCGCATCCCTGTATTCCACCATACCCAGTTGAGGGGTAAGTGTGGTAAAGGCATAATCGGCAATCTTCGGTTTGGCCGCAGTAATTACAGATAGCAAGGTTGATTTACCGGCATTGGGAAAACCTACCAGTCCAACATCAGCAAGAACTTTCAGTTCAAGTACTTTCCAGCCTTCAATACCAGGCAGCCCCGGTTGTGCATGTTCCGGCGCCTGGTTGGTTGGGGTTTTAAAATTGGTATTGCCCAGCCCCCCTTTGCCACCTGGCAGCCAGATCTGTTCTTCACCATCATGTAGAATTTCAGCTTCTTTTTCACCGGTCTCTTCATCCCTTGCAATGGTACCCAATGGCACTTCCAGGATCACATCTTTACCATATCGCCCGGTACGGTTGTTATCGCTGCCTCTCTCACCATCTTCGGCAATCACATTCTTATGATATCTCAAGTGTAAGAGCGTCCATAGGTTGCGGTTACCTCTTAAAATGATATGACCGCCTCTTCCGCCATCACCTCCGTCGGGACCTCCCATAGCGGTGATTTTATCTCTCCGGAAGTGTTTGATACCGGCTCCGCCATGACCACTTTTACAAAAGACCCTGATCTGGTCTACGAAATTGCTCTTCTCCAAAAGGTATTGTTTTTGCTTGCACAAAGATATTCGTGAATAATCAAGGTCTATGAAATCAATTTTGTTTACCCTAACCATCTTCCTGGTCATTGCTGCTAACAAATGCCGGAAAGAAAATCTTCCGCAGATTCCTGCCTGCATCCAGTCTAAAATCGATGCTATCAAAAATGAACCCTCCTTTAATCCTCCCGCTGTGGTGAAAGAATATAATTATGCCGGACGGCGTGTATTTTATTTTTCAAGTGATTGCTGCGACCAGTATGATATGGTGGTTGATGAGAACTGTAATGCGGTATGTGCTCCCAGTGGAGGTATTACTGGTAAGGGTGATGGAAAATGTGCTGATTTTTTCGAGATCGCGAGAGAGGTGGGAGTGGTTTGGAGGGATTCTGAACCTTGATTTTTGGATTTATGGATTTGTAAGAAAGAGAAAACACATGCGGTTATATTTAACATTCTTTACAAGAACTTAATAGAAAAGACAGGTATTCGCTAAAGCATTTGCGGCAGGCAAACGGAAGTCACAGCCTGGGATAAGGCCAATAAAACTCATAGAAGACCGCCCTTGATAAGGCGTCAGCAGCACGCAGTTGCTAACAAAGGCAAAATAAATTTTAGACTTAATTGATTCTTTAAATCATTTAGCATTCCCTTATTTCTTCTCAATCTTTTCATCCCATAAATCAAGGTTCAGACAAAAAAAACGCCGGCTTACGGGCCAGCGTTTTCGTCAGAGGGCTCAGTTCTTCCAAAGATTTACTGAACCACAACTTTTTCTGTATACACTGATTGTGATTTGCTGTCAAATACTTTTATCATGTACACACCACGTGCATTGGATTTATCGAGAGAGATCACCTGCACCTGGTTCTCTGTATTGATCGTTATCCTTTTCTGGCTCACACTTCTTCCCAGCACATCTGTCAGCTCCAGCACATAATTGCCCAGGGGCACTTTCCTGAACTGCACCGTAACCTGGTCGCCGGTTACAGGGTTGGGATAAACACCCACCTGGTAGGCAAGTGCCTGGTTGTTTTTTCTTGCATCAGGAAAAGGTTCAGGATTCAGGGCAGGAAGTACAGGATCTTTTTTGGGTTCAGCCAGGAAATTACTATTGGCCAGGTCTGAACTTTTGAAAATTCCATTGACGGCAGCATAAGGCCTGGCCGACCAGTCGCGTGGATTCACCACGAAATAAGTGCTGGCATCCACAGCGCTGCTCACCAATAAATTGCCATCACCATCTACCACTGCTCCATTTGTTGTAAATGTGGGTGTAAGACCGCTGATGCTTCCAACATGGGTGGCCACTTTTGTTGAAGTATTCACACGGAACACATGATTTCTGGCGGAAAGAATGAAAAGATTTCCCTTGTCATCGGAGATCATATCACCGCCAAAACTGGTGCAGCGGTTGTGAATGGAGATTCCATTGTTGGAAGGATCATCAACCAATCCGCCCAGCAGTTCAATCCTTGTTTTTTTGCCGGTTGAAAAACGTACCAGGGTATTTCCATCGTTCGTTATGGCATAACCGTAACCGTCAGGTGCGATCACCATCCTTGTAACAATACGACCTTCGTCGTTATGCATGTGTCCCTGTTTGGAGAAACCTTCACCTGATACATAATATACTTTCATCGTCTTCAGGTCAATATAACGTAGCTGGTCAACAAACATCGGTGTGTAATAAAGCCTGTTGTTTTTACGGTCATAAGCAGCGGCTGCGACCCCTGTGGTAAATGGCGCATGCAGGTTATTACCCCATTTGGCATCTGCCTGCAGGGTTAACTGTTTTTTGGTAGCCGCGTCAAAAACCATGGTCTGTGGATTGGTGCCATTGAGGAGTACATCACTGTACTGGCCTGTCCTCAGGTCCAGCCTGCGCAGGGCATTCCAACCCGATCCCTCTTTGGATACATCGGTAATGGCATAAGCGAAATGGTCGTTTTGTGCATGTAAGAGCGCAGTGCTTAAAGAAAAAGAAGCCAATAAGAGTGCAGCAGGTAAAACTCTTCTCATAATCTTGATTTAGCGGTTAATTGAATTTTAAGTTACGAAAAATTGATGCAGCCCCCGGGGTTTTTTCACATCTTTTCAGGTGTTTTTTTTGAATGGTTGATACCCCGGTGGTTCAATCACTGGCTGGTCCTGTTCTTCCTGTAATGGTTCACAGGGTTTTAAATGGGCATGGCAGTGTGCAGGTAATTGCTGGTAGAGCCGGGTTCCTTCTGTTTTCCATTCCATCATCTCATCGGAAACTTCTTTGATGATCTTGGCGGGATTACCGGCGAGAAGCGAACGGGAAGGAATTTTTGATCCCTGTTTGATAAAAGAAAGAGCACCTACAATACATTCATCACCCAGGTCCACTTCATCCATGATCACCGCATTCATTCCCACCAGGCAATTGCGACCTATGGTAGCTCCATGGATGATGGCACCATGCCCAATATGCGCTCCTGTTTTCAATAATACCGTTACACCGGGAAACATATGCACGGTGCAGTTTTCCTGCACATTGCAACCATCTTCAATAATGATTTTACCCCAGTCGCCGCGCAGCGCGCAACCCGGGCCAATATATACATCGGTACCAATTACCACGGCCCCTGTTACAGTGGCCTGTGGATGCACAAAAGCTGAAGGATGCACCACGGGTTTGATGCCATTGAATTCATAAAACATGATTGAAAATTACAGTGAAGACGGCATATCATCAGCAACACGTTTTTTTGGTCCTCTTGTGATACGCTGGATCACTTTTACTGTACCGAATACAATTCCCCCCAATCCAAAAATGGCTATCACCCAGGCAGCCACCTCCGCCCCTCCGCATGCGATGCTGCAACTCAGGGCTGCCAGCAGGTAGATGAGCACCAGGGCAACAACAATCGTCAGGATGATCAAACCCACCTTGCCGCCGTTACTGGCTTCCTTATATTTTTTGCGCAGGTCTTTCAGGAATTTCTTAAACGTCTTTTTCTCTTTTTTGGAAGGCTTCTCAATAGAAACTGTAGGAGAGGATGTGCTTTTTTCAGCAGTAAGCTGCACTGTGGCATGCAGCGGCGCATGCGTTCTTTTGGATTCCGAAACATTGCTGCTCCAGGTGATCAGCAGAAAACTTACAAAAGCCAGGAGTAGGTCCCCCAACTTTCGAGCCTGGTAGAAATTCCTGTACCGTTCCCTTTCACGCCTGCGGGGATAGAAAGCCATGATGAAAAAAGCAGCTATGCATAACAGGTAGATACCAGCTAGATTCAGATAAATCCCGGCTTCCGCTATCATCCATCCCAATGCCCAACCACATAAATTCAGGATTGGATAGATCATCAGCACAATGAGAAACCTTGTAGACCAGGGGTGCAGGCTGGCCCAGGCTGACAATTTTTTCATGAAGAGGAGTTTTGATTGATATTAAGTTACAATAAAGAAACAGGCCGTGATGCAGCGGGGTTTATTTCGGCTGCGTTTTGTTTTTGCGGTATACCTGTTTCCAGGCAAGGTAAAGGATAACCAGGGCCGCAATGGCCAATACAAGTTTGCCCTGCCATTCAAATTTGGTTACCTGGTAAACCGACCAGGCTTCCAATAATAAAGCAGGGATTTTGCCAAGTGAACTGGCCAGGATGAAAACGGGAGCGCTTACCTGACCCACAGCAGCAGCGAAGGTTACCAGTCCTGATGGAACAAAGGGCAATAAGCGGAAAGAAAAAACCAGTAAAAACGCCTCCTTACCCTGCGCGGATAGCAGTGGTTTCAACCTTGGGTAAGATTGCAGTGCAGCGGAAGTTCTTTTCCTGAATCCCTTGCGGTAGAGATAAAAAGAAATGGCTGCACCCAGTGCTTCACCTGCTATGGAGATCAGTGTGCCCTTCCAGAAACCAAAGAAGAGGATATTGGCAGCGGTAATAAATACACTGGGCACTACTCCCAGGATGGCCACCAGCACGCTTAACACCAGGCTGATAACCACCGCCAGGTGGGCATATTGCGCAAACAGGTCCAGGACTGTTTCTTTCAATCAGATGAGTGTTTTGCCGGTACGGAAGCAGGTGCCCTTGAACAAGCCTACCTGTTCCGCATGCTGGTTGGTAATGGTGATAAGGTAAAGTCCTGTACTCCTGCCATTATGAAGTTCTTTTGCTTCGGCAGTCAGTACATCTCCGGGCCTCGTGGCTTTGGTAAACGTGATGCTGGTATCCAGCGCCACTGAAAGATTGTTACGGTTGTTACAGGCAAAAGCAAAGGCGCTGTCAGCAAGTGAAAAAGCAATACCGCCATGAATGATGCCGAAGCCATTGATCATTTCTTCGCGAAGCGTCATTTTGATGCGGCTGTAACCCTCTTTTACTTCCATCACTTCAATGCCCAGCCACTGGCTGAACAGGTCGTGTTTCATCATATGAGTTACTACATCCCGGGCGGGTACTTCGTTTGGTATTCCCTGCATTTTATTTTTTAAGATTATTCTCCTTTGAATTGGGGTTTCCGTTTCTGAAGAAAAGCTTCAACTCCTTCCTTGTAATCTGCTGTTTTGCCTGCGCGTTGCTGGAAGATCTCTTCATCATGCAATTGCTCATCATAGTTATTGATCATGGAAGTGTTGAGCAATTGTTTGGTCAGTGCCAGTCCCTGAGTAGGCATGGCAGCCAGCGTGGATGCGATTTTCAGCGATTCTGCCTGGAACTGTGATTCTTCAAAAACACGGAAGACCATGCCTATCCTTTCCGCTTCTTCAGCCCATACTTTTTCACCCAACATCATTAGCGCACTGGCTTTCTGCCAGCCGATCAGCCTGGGTAAGATATAGGTTCCGCCACTATCAGGTACAAGCCCGATTTTGGAAAATGCCTGGATAAAGGATGCTGTATTGCTGGCTACTACCACATCACAGGCAAAGGCAATATTGGCGCCGGCACCCGCAGCCACTCCATTCACCGCTGCTACAACAGGTTTTTCCAATTTGCGTATCAGCCTGATAATGGGATTGTAATGTTCACCGAGTATGGTTTCAATTTTAGGTCCATTGGGGTCAACCACTTCTTCAAGATCCTGGCCTGAACTGAAAGCTTTTCCCGCCCCCGTGATATAAACGCATCGTACTTCTTTTTTGGCGCAGCTCTCCAGGTGACCCTGCATCTGCAGGGCCATTTCGCGGTTGAAAGCATTGTATTTATCAGGACGGTTCAGGGTAATGAAACCAATACTGTCTTTGATCTCGAATAAAACTGGATTCATGTCATGGGAAAATTAGGAAGATGAAAAACATTGAGGGCCTGGTTCACATGCCGCTGTTCGTGCACGGTAATGATTTTCATGGCATCATCAAGTGAATAGGTGATGAGGGCGGATACCGGTGAAGCTATCACCATTCTATTGCTCCCGGTAGTTGAAAATTGCTGGAAATAATTTTTAACCTGGTTTTGTTCAGAAACAAATACTGAAACAATATCCGCGCTCACCTCACTCGATGAAGGTTCAAAAATTTTTGGGGCAGTGAATTTTTTTACGGACCCCGGCCCGAGCGATTTGATCATCATGGGACCAAAAGATCTTTTGAACGGGTTGAGTTTTTGGAGAAACGTTAACCGGTAAGTTCCCTCCAGCACTTTGTCAAAAATGGGAAAATAGGTTTTGTTGGAGACGACAAGATGGTCGAGGCACTGGGCAATGCTCCATTTAGCGGGTTCCGGTTTCCAGTTAAGCTGTTCGGCTGTTAATGAACCAAAACTGTCCTGCACCTGTTTCGATAAGGCATCCAGTTTTTTGATCAAATCCATAAACAAATATAGAATGAAGGCCTTAATGGCATTTGAAATAATCAAAGGCTTCCCTGCAGTCTTCACAACGGTACATGGCTTTGCAGGCGGTTGATCCGAACTGGCTGATCAGCGTGGTATGATAGGATCCGCAGCGTGGACAGGCCACTGCTTCTTCCCTGAACATTTCATCTGTGCAGAACTGTTGTTTGGGATTGGGTGGCGCTATGCCGTATGCTCTTAATTTTTCTTTACCGGATTCACTCATCCAGTCCGTGGTCCATGCTGGAGAAAGCTGTTGCCGGATGTTGATATTGCGGTAGCCTTTTTCAATCAGCTTGAGCCTGATGTCCATAGAGATCACGTCCATGGCGGGGCATCCTGAATAAGTGGGAGTGATGGTAATGTTGACAATAGTCAGGTCATCCTGCCTGCTAATTTCCACTTCGCGTACAATGCCCAGGTCGAGGATGGAAAGAACGGGCACTTCCGGGTCTTTTACCTCTTCGAGGACCTGGAGGATTTTTTTTCTTTCACTTTCCTTCCATTCACTGATATCGTTCAAAGTCTGGTTCAACATTTTAATTTACCACGTCGCATTGGGATAAGTCCTTTGCAGGGTCTGCATCTCCGGAAGCAGGTAGCCCATATACTCTGTATGCCTGCCTTCTTTGCCACCGCTCTGCATCCATTTGGTAGCAGGAATGTCAAGCCCTGCCTCACTGAAAACAGCTTCAATTTTTTTATTCCATGATTCATGAATGGAAGACAGGTTTTTATCAAGACCATTCAGTACTGCTGATTCAAATGATGCTGCATTAAACATTTCCCCGGTAAACATCCACTGGTCAGCAAGCGCCTGCAGTATGCGTTGCCTGCTTTCTTCTGTTCCGTCGCCCAGGCGGATCACCCATTCACCGCTCCAGCGCAGGTGATAGGTGGTTTCCTTCAGCGATTTTTCAGCAATGGCAGAGAGTGAACTATCGGTACTATGCTGCAGTGCATCGTAAAGAAAGAACTGGTAAGCGCTGAAGAAAAACTGTCTAAGTACCGACTGGGCCCAGTCGCCTCTTGGCAATTCGCAGATGAGCAGGTTAAGAAACTGGTGCTCATCGCGGAGGTAGGCCAGATCATCTTCCTGCAGTTCACGGTTGAAAGTTTTCCATAAACGCGGAATGTAAGCGTCCACCTGGTTTTTTTCCGCTTCACTGAAATTGTTATAAAGTTGTGCGGCCTGCTGGTAAAAATTGCGGGCCTGTCCAATGAGGTCAAGCGAAATATTGGTGATGGCGATATCCTGTTCCAGCACCGGTCCGTGACCGGTCCATTCGGCATTCCGCTGTCCCAGGATCAATGCGTTATCGGCAAGATGAAGGTGATATAGAAAAAGCTCAGTGTTCATGGTATTTGATAACTGTTGTTGCGATGCTCACATATGTTTGATCTCATCAGGCAGATCGTAAAACGTAGGGTGACGGTACACCTTGTCCTGCGCGGGTTCGTAAAAACTTTCCGCTTCATCGGGATTGGAAGCATGAATGAACTTGCTTTCCACCACCCAGATGCTCACCCCTTCGAGGCGGCGGGTGTACACATCGCGAGCATTTTCGATGGCCATCTGTGCGTCGGCAGCATGAAGTGAACCCACATGTTTATGATCGAGGCCCTGTTTGCTGCGGATAAAGACCTCCCACAGTGGCCATTCATTAGCGGCAGATTTGCCGGATGCGGGAGCGGCGCCGGCATTTTCCTTATCACCGTAATCGCCATAAAAATTTCTTGAAAAATTAAAGGACATAGCAGCAATTTTTATCACTGCAAATTAAGGAAGAGTGAGGAACTAAGGTGTTTTTGGAGGATAGTTAACAATTTCGTGAGGCGTGAGACGTGAATCGTGAGGCGTGAGGCGTGAGGCGTGAATGGTTGTACGCCGTAGGGACATGCCAACGGCATGTCCGTTAAAATGAAATCATGTTTTCAATATTCTTTTCCATTATCAAATACATGCGAATCCGCTAAAGTTCCAGCGTCCGCTGTGTTTGAAACCACGGTGAACATGGCGTCCACGTTTCATGCAAGAACCACATTCAAAACACAGCGAACACAGAGTCTTCGGTTTTCAGACGCTAACCGTGCCCGCTGTGCTACGCAATCAGGATCAAATGAATTTTCGCCTCTGTGTCCGCTGTGTTTAAAAAACCACGGTGAACACGGCGTCCACGTTTTTTGAAAGAACCATATTCAAAAAACACAGTGAACACAGAGGTCTCTCCGGTTTCCAGTCGCTAACTGTGCCCGCTGTGCTACGCAATCAGGATCAAATGAATTTTCGCCTCTGTGTCCGCTGTGTTTAAAACCACGGTGAACACGGCGTCCAAGATTCATGAAAGAACGAAATTAAAAACACAGCGAAAA
>JAEYUA010000117.1 GCA_023433755.1 Bacteroidota bacterium
CCGACTCTCTCCTTATCTTTGCCGCACTTTAATCATGGCGTTCAATTTTTTCAGGAAGGCAGGCAGTGAGAAAGCAGAAATGTCCTTTGTGGATCACCTCGAGGTGCTCAGGGGCCACCTGTTCCGCAGTGTAGTAGCCATTCTTATTGGAGCAGTCATCGCCGGCATCTACCAGAAATTTATCATCAAGAGGATACTGTTTGGCCCAGCGCAAAATGATTTTCCCACCTATGGTGTCATTTGTAAACTTGGGCGTACACTCAACCTCGGCGATGCATTGTGCATGGGAGGTATCCCACTTGAGATGCAGAGTACGAATGTATCAGGACAGTTCAGCATGTGGTTCACCGTGATCCTGATCAGCGGCCTGATCATCGCTTTTCCTTATGTTTTTTACCAGTTCTGGAGCTTTGTGAAACCAGCATTGAATAAAAAAGAACTCAGCAGAACCAACGGTGTGATCTTCTGGGTTTCCTTTCTTTTCTTTACCGGGGTTTCTTTCGGTTATTTTATTGTAGCGCCTTACGCACTCAATTTCTTTTTCAATTTCCAGCTTGATCCCATTGTCAAGAACATCTGGACCATTAATAGTTATGTGGATATGATGCTGCCCATCTGCCTGGGCAGCGGGCTTGCTTTCCAGATGCCGCTGGTGATTTTCTTCCTTGCCAAAATCGGCCTGGTTACCGCCACCTACCTGAGCAAGGTGCGCAAATATGCCGTGGTAATCATTTTTGTTGTAGCAGCTATCATTACTCCCGGCCCTGACGTGATCAGCCAGATGGCTGTAGCCATGCCCCTGCTCCTTTTATACGAAATCAGTATATTTCTCACCCGCCGTGTAGAAAAAGACAGGGCGAAGGAGGAGGAGGAAGAGTGGAGTTAAGGTGGAGTCAGAAGTTAGTAGTCAGTAGTCGGTAGTCAGTAGTCAGTAGTCAGTTCAAAGTCGTTGAACTAAAGAATGGAATGTTCCCTATTATTCAATTTGGATGTGTGGATGCTAAACCAACATAGTACTATGAAATTTTGACTTTTGATTTTTGACTTTTGACTTAATAAAATTAGAAGCATTGACCACTGACAACTAACTACCGACTTCCCTGATTGACCTATTTTTGCAGAAACTTGGGATATGAGTAATCGTTTAGACACTAAGAAGCCAATCGCCCTGGGCGGGGACCATGCGGGCTTTGAATATAAAACCGTGATCGCGGACCTGTTGCGGAACAAAGGTTTAGAAGTAAAAGATTATGGTACCTATAGCAAAGATTCGGTTGACTATCCTGATTTTGCGCACCCGGTTGCCAGTGCAGTAGAAGAGGGCCAGAGTGGCATGGGCATTCTCATTTGCGGCAGTGCCAATGGTGTGGCTATTACGGCTAACAAACACCAGGGCATCAGGGCGGCCATTTGCTGGCAGACAGAAATTGCCAGGCTGGCGAGACAACACAATAACGCCAACATCATTTGCATACCGGCCCGTTTTGTTTCCACACCGGAAGCAGAGGAAATGGTCAATATATTTTTATCAACCGAATTCGAAGGCGGGCGCCATGCCAACCGAGTCGGTAAAATCGCCTGTTCATAAACCATCATACAGACCCAATCAATCATGAAAAAATTCCTGATCGTTGTACTTGCATTAAGTACGTTCAAGGGCTTTGCCCAAAAATCCGCCAATCCTGAACCCTATGGTAAAACCATAACGGCCGCGGATCTTCAAAAACACCTTTACATCATTGCTTCAAAAGAAATGGGTGGAAGGGAAACCGGTACAGAAGGAGAAAGAAAGGCAGCCGCCTATATCGAAAATGAATTCAGGCGCATTGGATTGTTGCCTGGCAATAACGGCTCTTACCAATTGCCCTATTACCTGTACCAGGACAGCCTTACCCATGCTAAGCTTGAGATCAATGGTAAAAGTTTTGAAGAAGACAAGGATTTTAATGCATCACTTGCCAGTTATGCGGCAACACTCCGCATGAGCGAAATTGTTCTTGTAGGTAACCAGCCGGCAGACAGTATTAAAAACATGAACCTTGCCGGGAAACTTGTTCTGCTGTTTGGGAGTCAACAACAGGGACGTGGCAGTAATAACCTGCAAAACGCACTGCTGGGCAAAGGGGTTGCCGGTATTCTTACCGTCAACAGTAATTTTCCAAAGACCACCGCACCTTCCAGGAAAGGCCGCCAGGGTATCTACAATTTCCAGAGAACCGCGCTTCCGCTGCAATTTTCTATTTCTGAAAATGTGGCAAGGGCCCTGTTAGGAAACAGGTATGATGAATTAAAATCTTTTAGTAACGGGTTTCTTGGTCATCGTGTTAATGTATTGATGGAAATGGACAAAACCACTGTTTCCCTGCCAACCAGCAATGTGATTGGCATTCTTCCAGGTACTGACCTGAAAGATGAATACCTGTTTATAACTGCGCATCATGACCATATCGGAAAACGTGGTGACAGTATTATCAATTATGGAGCAGATGATGACGGCTCAGGAACAGTAAGTGTGATCGAGATCGCTGAAGCATTCGCCAATGCCAAAGCAAAAGGTAAAGGACCAAGAAGAAGCATTGTATTCATGACCGTGAGCGGTGAGGAAAAAGGTTTGCTCGGTTCTGAATTTTACAGCAACAACCCGGTTTATCCGCTTGACAAAACCACAGCTAATTTGAATATTGATATGATCGGACGGATGGATCCCAGCCGCAAGCAGGGCGATTCCACCAATTATGTTTACGTGGTAGGTGATGACAAACTCAGCTCTGACCTGAGGCCGATCAGTGAAGCAGTCAATAAAAAATATGCGAAGCTGGAACTGGATTATAAATTCAATGATCCAAAAGATCCGATGAGGATCTACTATCGCAGCGACCATTATAATTTCGCCAAACATGGCGTGCCCATCATATTTTATTTCAACGGAACGCATGCCGATTACCACAGGCCCGGCGACACACCAGATAAGATCAATTATCCCCTTCTTGCCAAAAGAGCCCGCTTCGTTTTTTATACAGCCTGGGAAATGGCCAACAGGAATGATATGCTGAAGAGGGATATCCCGCTGGATACGAATGTTTTTACCAGGTAAGGAGAGATAGTCCATGGTCCATGGACCATAGACCATAGACCAAATCCTCTACCTTTGCCGATCAATATAATAAGCTATGAATAAAGGTCCGGTATCACAATTTATCGTTCACCATTACAGGCATTTCAATGCGGCTGCCCTGGTGGATGCTGCCAAAGGATATGAACAGCACCTGCTGGAAGGTGGAAAGATGATGGTGAC
>JAEYUA010000129.1 GCA_023433755.1 Bacteroidota bacterium
AAGCAAAGGCCATCTGGTGGATCCTTCTCAGTCTTTGATAATATGGGTGGGAAATGATTTCGAAAATAAGTGGATCATCAATGGTAATGAAACCATAAACAGGGTCATTGATGATTTTGCGGACATATGCCATGAACAGAATCTTATCGCCAAAAATACATTAGGAAAACTTTCTGTGCGGGCTAACTTAACTTCGGCAAAGATTGTGATGATGAGATATGGAATGGAGTAAAAGGATCTTCATCATTACATCAACTGTTTATTTCAATACAAATCAATACTATGAGCCTGGCAAGGATACTTTGGGTAGATGACGAAATTGAAAGCCTGCAATCGCAGAAAATGTTCCTTGAAAGCAAGGGCTATGATGTTCACACGCTTACCAATGGTTTTGATGCCATTGATTACGTAAAGGAAAATATTGTGGATGTGGTGTTGATAGACGAGACCATGCCCGGGATCACCGGCCTTGAGACCCTGGCCAAGATCAAGGAGCATAATGCACAGATTCCCGTGGTATTGATTACCAAGAATGAAACGGAGAACCTGATGGATGATGCCATTGGCAGCCAGATCTCCGATTATCTCATCAAGCCCGTTAATCCCAATCAGGTTTTATTATCGCTGAAAAAAATCATTGACAACCGCCGCCTGGTGGCGGAAAAGACCACCACTGCCTACCAGCAGCAGTTCCGCAACCTGTTTATGGTGCTCAACAGCAATCCCAATCATACGGAATGGATGGGTATTTATAAGGAACTGGTGCACTGGGAGCTGAGTCTTCAGAAAAGCGACAGTCCCGAAATGCAGGAAATTCTTTTA
The DNA here is from genome assembly GCA_023433755.1 of Bacteroidota bacterium. Taxonomy (GTDB): domain Bacteria; phylum Bacteroidota; class Bacteroidia; order Chitinophagales; family Chitinophagaceae; genus Flavisolibacter. The sequence goes on from JAEYUA010000129.1 coordinate 823, forward strand.
TCCCAGAAGAGCGAGGCCAATACCGAGTTTTTCAAATTCATTTCACGTAATTATGCTTCCTGGATAAAGGAGAAAGCCACGGATAAACCGGTAATGTCGCATACACTTGTACGTGAGAAGGTGATTCCCCAGCTTCAGAAGGGAGTGCCTACATTTTTTATCCTGATCGATAACCTGCGTTTTGACCAGTGGCGCACCATCCAGCCCATCTTCGCGGAAAGTTTCAGGATTGTGGAGGAAGACAGTTTTTACAGTATCCTGCCTACAGCCACCCATTATGCCCGCAATGCCATTTTTGCCGGCATGCTGCCCATGGAGATCGAAAAAAAATTCCCCCAGCAATGGCGCAACGATGATGAGGAAGGAGGAAAGAACCAGAGTGAGGAGGAATTTTTCAGGGCACAGATGAAGACACTTGGTAAAGGTGATCTGCGTATTTCCTATACCAAGGTGGTCAACAATAACGCAGGACTGGACCTCGTGAACCAGATCCATAATATGATGGGCAATGACCTTAACGTGATCGTGTACAATTTTGTGGACATGCTCAGTCATGCGCGTACCGAAATGGAAGTGCTGAAAGAACTGGCTGGTGATGAAGTGAGTTACAGGAGTCTTACGGCTTCCTGGTTCGAGCATTCACCCCTTCACCAGGCATTGAAGAAGATCGCCGATAAGAATATTCGAATTGTGCTGGCCACTGATCATGGAAGTGTAAGAGTAAAAACACCGGTAAAGGTGATTGGTGATAAACAGACCACCGCCAACCTTCGGTATAAACACGGCCGCAACCTGAATTATGATCCCAAAGAAGTGCTGGCCTTCCGCGAACCTAAGGAAGCAGGACTACCCTCACCCACCATCAATTCCTCATATATTTTCGGGGGAGAGGATGTGTTTCTCTGTTATCCCAATAATTACAATCATTATGTGAACTATTATAAAAATACTTTCCAGCACGGTGGTGTGAGCCTGGAAGAAATGATTGTGCCTGTGGTGCAAATGGTAAGTAAGTAAGCTATTAGCCAATAGCCATTGGTCATTGGCCTAATTTCCAAACGCCGTATGTTTGCATTCTCATTATTTCCTGCATGAAGTACACGCAAACAACATTGGATAAGATTGAAACGGTGATCGAGGAGTCGGGATATATCGTGCGTTATGAAAGAGGCAGCTTTCAAAGTGGTTTCTGCATCCTGGAAGACAGGAAAGTAGTGGTGTTGAACAAATTTTTACAACTGGAAGGCCGTATCAATACCCTGATCGACCTGATTCCCCAGCTTAAGATTGATGCCCCTTCACTTACCCCTGAAAGCAAAAAATGGTTTGATGATATCATGGGTCGTTATCATGCCGCCAATCCCCCGGGCAGTGAGGACGCTGAATAATCTTTGGCATTTTCCTGAAATCAGGCGTCTTCATCTTAGATTTGATAAGTGAGTCACCCTGCGTTACAAATCCGTTTTTTAGGTTCCGGCACCAGCAGCGGGGTGCCTATGATCGCCTGTGATTGCGAGGTTTGCGCTTCACCAGATCCAAAGGATAAAAGACTTCGCAGCAGCATCCTGGTACAGTCTGCCAACACCAGCTTTGTTGTGGATACCACCCCGGATTTCCGCTACCAGATGCTGAGAGAGAAAGTAAAAAAGCTGGACGGGGTTCTGTTTACCCATCCTCACAAGGATCATATCGCCGGCCTGGATGATGTAAGGGCCTATAATTTTTTCCAGTCCCAACCTATGAACATCTACGCCAATTCCATGACCATCGATGCCCTGATGAGAGAGTTTGCCTATGCTTTCGCTGATAAAAAATACCCGGGTGTTCCCAATCTTGAACTGAATACGATCAACCTGGATCCTTTTATGATCGGTGACATTCCGGTGATCCCTATCGAGGTCTGGCATATGAAAATGCCGGTTTATGGTTTCCGATTCGGAAACTTCACCTACATCACTGATGCCAACCGTATTGAAGAAGAAGAAAAGAACAAAATCAGGGGAAGTGAGGTGATGGTGGTGAATGCTTTAAGGAATGAAAAGCACATTTCTCATTACAACCTGGAAGAGGCCATTGCCCTGGTTCGCGAACTTCAAATACCCAGGGCGTATTTTACCCATATCTCCCACCAGCTCGGACGTCATGAAGATGTGGAAAAACACCTGCCGGAGGGCATTCACCTGGCTTATGACGGGCTGGTGTTGGAAATGCAGGCCATTAGCTGATAGCCATTGGCCATTGGCCATTTGCTGCTATATTTGCCCCCTTTAATAACGATTGCTGAATGAATTTTGAAACCTCTGAGATCACCCAACAGGTGGCTCGTACTGCCCGCGACTTTGCCCAACAACACATTAAGCCACACGTAATGAAATGGGATGAATCCCAGGAATTTCCTGTGCATATTTTCAAGGAACTTGGCCAATTGGGTATGATGGGAGTGCTGGTGCCGGAAGAATATGGTGGCGCGGGACTTTCTTATTTTGAATACAAAACCATCATAGAAGAAATAGCCAGTGTTTGTGGTTCGATAGGCCTGAGTGTGGCTGCGCACAATTCCCTTTGTACAGGCCATATCCTCAGTTTTGCCAATGAAGAACAGAAACGTAAATGGCTGCCCAAACTTGCTACCGCTGAATGGCTGGGTGCCTGGGGACTTACCGAACCCAATACCGGTTCGGATGCAGGTAATATGAAATGTACCGCGGTGCGGGATGGTGATAACTGGGTGATCAACGGAACCAAGAACTGGATCACGCATGGAAAGAGCGGAGATATCGCTGTAGTGATCTGCCGTACTGGCGAACCCCGCACAAAAAATAACGCTACCGCTTTCGTGGTGGAGCGCGGAACAAAGGGTTTCAGCGCTGGTAAAAAAGAAAACAAATTGGGCATGCGGGCTTCAGAAACCGCAGAAATGATATTCGAAAACTGCGTGATCCCGGACAGCAACCGTCTTGGTGAAATTGGTGAAGGATTCAAACAGGCCATGAAAGTGCTCGATGGCGGACGTATCTCTATCGCATCACTTTCATTAGGTATTGCGAAAGGTGCCTACGAAGCCGCGCTTCAGTATGCACAGGAGCGCCACCAGTTCGATAAACCCATTGCCTCTTTCCAGGGCATCTCTTTTAAGCTGGCTGATATGGCCACCGAAATACAGGCGGCTGAACTGCTCACTTTAAAAGCCTGCGATCTCAAGGAAAAGAAAATGGAAATGACCAAGGTAGCAGCCATGGCCAAATATTATGCAAGTGAAGTGGCGGTAAAAGTCGCCAACGACGCTGTGCAGATCTTTGGTGGTTATGGATATACCAAGGACTTCCCCGTAGAAAAATTCTACCGCGATGCCAAACTCTGTACAATAGGAGAAGGAACGAGTGAGATACAGAAGCTGGTGATATCGAGGGAAGTGTTGAAGGCATAGCTGCAAGCTGCAAGCTTAAAGCTGCAAGACTTTTATGCGGTGATTCAACACGTTTGAATTGACCTTCTATAAATTCAAACATTTAAGAGCTTGTAGGTCTTGCAGCTTGCAGCTTGTAGCATGCAGCTTGAACCTTGCCGCTCTCTCACTTCACCTCCTGCATCTCCACCAGCCTCCAGTAGTATCCACCTTTTCGGATCAGTTCATCGTGACTGCCGCGTTCAACGATTTCGCCTTTTTGCAGCACAATAATTTCATCGGCATGACGAATGGTGGAGAGACGGTGTGCGATCACAATGGATGTACGGTTTTGCATCATATTATTAATGGCATCCTGCACCAGTCTTTCACTTTCGGTATCAAGGGAAGAAGTAGCTTCATCAAGGATCAGGATGGGAGGGTTTTTTACTACTGCCCTTGCAATGGTGAGTCGCTGCCTTTCGCCTCCGCTTAGTTTGGTGCCCCGGTCGCCAATATTGGTATGGAAGCCTTCATCTTTTTTCATGATAAAATTCCAGGCGTTGGCCACCTTCGCTGCTGATTCCACTTCTTCCTTGACAGCACCCTGTTTACCTAATAAAATATTTTGTTCAATGGTATCATTAAACAAAATGGGTTCCTGTGTTACGATACTTATTTTTTCACGTACCGATTTCAAAGCATAATCCCTGATATTGATCCCGTCTATCAGGAGTTCACCACCCGTTACATCATGGAAGCGGGGGATCAGGTCGGCCAATGTCGACTTGCCCGCACCTGATGAACCCACGAGCGCTACTGTTTTCCCTTTCTCAATGGTGAGGTTGATGTTCTTCAGCACATCCACTCCCTCATACGCGAAGGATACATTCCGGAGTTCTATCCGGTCCCTGAATTCGTGGAGCAGTTGCCCGTTCACATTATCATCAACCGTGCTTTCTGTTTGCAGCACTTCTTCGATCCTGCCAATGGCCGCGCTGCCTTTCTGCATATTGCTGAAGGAAGTGGACAAGGCCTTAGCGGGGTTGATGATATTATAAAAACCGGCGAGATAGGTCATGAAAGTGGAAGCTTCCAGCAGGTTGCCGCGCAACACCAGTTGTCCTCCAAAAAACAGTATGGCCGCAAAAACAGTTACACCCAAAAATTCGCTGGTAGGTGAGGCCAGGTCGCGGCGGTAACCAATGCGGTTCTTGGCCTGCAGCAGTTCAGAATTGGATTTAAAAAATTTCTGGCGCAGGAGGGGTTCGATATTGAACGCTTTGATGATCCTTAATCCTCCCAGTGTTTCGTCGAGAATGGATACAGATTCGGAATATTTTTCCGAAACAATTTTTGACTGCGTTTTTAGCGACCTTGTTATGCGCCCGATAATGAAGCCGATGATGGGAATGGTGACCAGCACGATCAGTGTCAACTGCGGACTCAGGAAAAGCAGGAAAGCGAAATTCAGGATGATCATCAAAGGATCCTTGATCAGTCCTTCAATAGTGCTCACCACCGACCCTTCCACCTCGGAAAGGTCATTGGTAATGCGGCTGATCAGATCCCCTTTCTTTTTTTCGGTGAAATAGCCGATGGGCAGGTGCAGGATCTTGTCATATAGCTCCGTCCTGATGCGGTTCACCACCTTGTTCTTGAGCGGGTTCAGCACGTACGAGGACAGGTAGAGAAAAAGATTCTTGAAGAAAATGGATACGATGATGATCACGCAGATCAATCCAAGAATGCGCACCTTGCTGTCGAAGTCGGTTTTGCCATCACCGATATTGTTCAGCAAAAATTCCCTGATATAGTTAAGTGCCGCATTGTTGGATGTGCCCATCATACCCAGCGCGCCGCTGTTGCCGTAAAAGATCAGTTCCAGGAAAGGCATGAGCATCCCGATTGAGATGATCGAAAAAAGGATGGAAAGAATGATAAAAAGAAAATAGAGAAAGATCTGTCCTTTATATGCCCTGATGTATTTGAAAACTCTTGAGTACTTATTCATTGTTGCATGGCCAGTGCCCTGGTAAGCGGCAAAGTAACTAATTTTAACGCGACCGGCGTAGCTTTGCCTTTCAATGGTGGTCCGGTATGGACAGGAAGGAAAAACATTGAAACGATTTTTATGAATGAAGGAAAAAGACAGAAACAGGTTGGAGGGTTGCTTCAGGAAGAGATCAACGCGATCTTTCAAAGGCTGGGGCTTGGCTTTGTCGATGGTGCGATGGTTTCCATCTCCTCTGTTAAAATTACCCCTGACCTGCTGGAAGCAAGGATCTACCTGAGTGTTTTCAATTCAAAGGATAATGCGGCAGTACTCAAAAAAATAAATGAAAGGTCATGGGAGATCAAAAAAGAGCTGGCTTCGGCCGTACGCCAGCAATTACGCAGGATCCCTGAACTGAAGTTTTTCCTTGATGATACCCTCGACCATGTTTTCAAAATGGAAGAACTTTTCCGCCAGATCAAAAAAGACGATGCGGGCAATAATAAAGAGGAAGGCGGACCTGCTGCCTGATCTTACCTAAACCAATTAACCTGATGCGTTTCCTTTTTGCCTGGCGTTATTTCAAAGCAAAAAAAACTACGAATGCCATCAATGTGATCGCCTGGATCAGCATTGTGGCGATTGTGATTGGTACGGCAGCGCTCATTCTCGTGCTCAGTGTGTTCAATGGTTTCGAAGGGCTGGTCAAATCTCTTTACTCCTCCTTTTATCCCGATCTCAGGATCTCGCCTGAAAGCGGCAAGCAGATCGTTCTCACCGAGGCCCAGCTAAAAAAGCTTAGGTCTGTAAAAGGTGTCAGGGCAGTATCGCTTGTGGTAGAGGAGCGGGCGCTGCTGCAGAATAAAGCTTCAGAAGAAGATTCCGTGGATTACCAGAGCATCATTTACCTGAAAGGTGTTGATGAACATTATGAAGAGGTTTCAGGTGTAGCCGCCAACGTAGTGGAAGGAAATTTTGATACCGGTACGGAAGACCAGCCACTGCTGGTGCTGGGTGCCGGCATTCAGAACGCGGTAGGTGTGCGGGCCGACCGGAATGTAAAACCACTGGCCGTATATATGCCACGCAAGGGTGAGGTGGATCTTACTGATCCGCTGCGGTCTCTTAGCGCGGAAGCAGTAAATACCTCTGGAGTATTTATCATACAGCAGGATTTTGATAATAAGTACGCTATCACCAACCTTGATTTTATAAAGCGCATGCTTCTGATGGATGATGAGCATTTCTCTGCGGCAGAGATTGCAGTCACTGCCGGAGTTGATGCTGATGAGGTGAGAGATGAGATCCGTGCATTTCTCGGAAAGAACTACCTGGTGCAGAACCGCTTTGAACAGAATGCCAGCCTGTATTCAGTGATGCAGGTGGAGAAATGGATCATTTATGCTATCCTCTCACTTATTCTTGTGGTAGCTGCATTTAATATGGTAGGTGCACTTACCATGCTGGTGCTGGAGAAAAAACAGGATATCAGCGTGCTGCATGCCATGGGAGCCAGCCGGGGTTTCATACAGGGAATCTTTTTAAGTGAGGGCCTGCTGCTGGCAATTATTGGTGGTGTTACAGGTATGCTCATCGCCTATATCATTGGTGTGCTGCAGGTACAGTTCCACCTCATACCCCTGCAGGGCAGCACATTCATGATTGATTATTTCCCGGTAAAAATGGTGTTCACAGATTTTTTACTGGTGGGTGCTACGGTTATGGTCATTGCCCTGATTGCTTCTTTTGTACCCGCACGCAAGGCGGCATTGCAGCAGTTTGCACTGAGGGAAGAGTAGGAGGCTGTTGGCTTTTGGCCATTGGCCTTTGGCGAGTGACTGAAATTCCGGTTTGTATGAATGATTCAAAGAAGAGTAGCAAATGTTCCCTTCATGAATCTGTAATGATTCAACGAATTAAAAGCTCTGGCCAAAGGCCAATGGCCAATAGCTCAATAGTCCCCAATCGTCTCCTTCAACTGTCCCAGCGCTGTTTTAAGCTGTTCATCATTGGGAGCTACACCATGCCAGTTATGGTCGTTCTCCATGAAGTCAACACCCTTACCCATGATGGTTCTCATGATGATGGCGATGGGTTTGCCTTTGCCAACCAGTGATTTGGCTTCAGTAAGTGTATGGATCACCTCATCCATATCATTGCCATTCATTTCTAGCGTATGCCATCCGAATGCATCAAATTTTTCCCTGATATTACCAAGATCATTCACTTTATATGTAGGTCCATCAATCTGCTGACCGTTCCAGTCAATGGTGGCAATGAGGTTGTCTACATTATTATTGGGAGCAAACATGATGGCTTCCCAATTCTGGCCTTCCTGTAATTCACCATCACCATGTAGAGAATAGACCACGTTTTGTTCGTTGTTCAGTTTTTTAGCGAGCGCTACACCAATAGCTACACTCATACCCTGGCCTAATGAACCACTGGCAATACGAACTCCTGGCAAACCTTCATGCGTGGTAGGATGACCCTGCAGCCTGGAATTGATCCTGCGAAACGTATTCAATTCACTTACATCGAAATAGCCTGATCTGGCCAGTGAAGAATAGAACACGGGAGAGATATGACCATTGGATAGAATGAAAACATCTTCCTCGCGGGCATCCATGTCGAATGCCTTAGGATTATGTTTCATGATATTGAAATACAATGCCGTAAAAAAATCCGCACAACCAAGTGAAGCACCGGGGTGACCACTCTGGCAACCATGTACCATTCTTAAACAATCTCTTCTTACCTGGCTGGCGATTTCTGTAAGTGCTGGCATAAGTTTTTAAGGTATTTAAAAGCCCGTTAACCCGGGTGTTGATCCAAAATCCAAACGAGTTGCAAATGTGCAACCTTTTTAAATTAAAACCGTTTTTTCCAGTAACCATTATCTTTGTTAACCGGCCTTTAATTATTCACAACTAAAAAAGTTGGGAAGCTTAACCAATGAAACCTAATTTTGCACCCCAAAATCCTGCTGAATGCTAAGTGTGATGTTGACAGCTGTAGTGGCTTTCACGATAACTTTCCTGGCCATACCTGCCATCATGCGGGTTGCCAAGGAAAAGAAACTATACGACCTTCCGGATGCGCGTAAGCTGCATACCAAACCCATAGCCTCACTTGGTGGCGTAGGTATTTTTATTGGATTCTTCCTTGCTGCCATGCTCACCGTATCAGGCACCTCTGCAAGTGAATTCCAGTATTATTTTGCTTCTGCACTTGTGATCTTTTTTCTTGGACTGAAAGATGATATCCTGATCATATCACCTCTGAAAAAATTTCTTGGCCAGCTTGCCGCTGCTGCTATTATCATTCACCTCGGCGATGTTCGCATCACCAGCATGCATGGTTTCCTGGGTCTCGGCACCCTCCCGGAGATCTGGTGCTACCTGGTTTCTTATGTTACAATTATTGTAATTGTGAATGCATACAACCTTATTGACGGGGTTGATGGACTGGCAGGTAGCCTTGGGGTTCTTACCACAGCTATCTTCGGTGTTTATTTTCTCATGGCTGAAATGCCTGTTTATTCCATGATGTCGTTTGCCATGATGGGTAGCCTGGCTGCATTTCTCCGCTTCAATTTTAACCCGGCCAAAATATTCATGGGGGATTCCGGTTCGTTATTGCTGGGATTGGTTAATGCCATCCTGGTCATCAAATTCATAACTGTTGCAGACGCTGCTGCAGCCGTAGTGCCGGTTAGCTCTGCGGTGGCTATTGGATTTTCCATCCTGATCGTTCCTCTGCTGGATACCCTTCGCGTGTTCAGCATCCGTATCAGCAAGGGCCGCTCACCATTTTCCCCGGATCGTAATCACATACATCACCTCTTGCTTGACAGGGGACTTAATCACAAATATGTAACGTTTTCCTGCCTTGGTCTCAACCTTTCATTCATAGCCATGGCCTATTTCGGACGCTCTCTTGGAC
>JAEYUA010000145.1 GCA_023433755.1 Bacteroidota bacterium
CATAATGAAGTTGTGAAAGATTAAGTTATGGACATCAAAGGATGACACGAGCCGTATGACGGGAGACTGTCACGTACGGTTCTGTGAGAGGCTTGCGGGTGAAACTCCCGCTTGCCTACTCGGCGGTCTTTGTATTATTTCACTGCAAAGCCCTCCAATGAACTAAAACATAAACAATCTATCTCTACCTCCAACTTTTTTCGGAGCGCCCATGTTCCTGATATTATAGGTAAATGAAAGATGCGCGAAACGTTTCAGCACATTGGTCTGGTTGTCGATCACCTGGTTCTGGAACGTATAACGGAACAGGCCATTGTTGCGGTCAAGGATATCATACACACTCAGCTTCAGCAATCCCACATCTCCCTTGAACATGAGCAGGGTTACCGCTGCGTTCCATAAAATATTGGTCTTAGGTAAACCCGGGGCAACCTGGTTAGTCTGGCGATAGGCCACATTTGTTTCCCAGACCAGCTTTTTAGGAAACCGGATGATCAGTTCCGCATCTACATAATGCGTGATTACTTTGATGTCACTGAATGCTGGATCGGAATAAGTTGTTTTGTTGATACCAGGGCTGTAAACAGGCCTGAATTCTATGATATCATTCCAGTTAAGGCCGATATTGAGGTTAGGTCCGAACCCGAATGTGCTGGCGGTTCCTGCATTATTGTTAACGATGATCTGCCTGCGGTTATAATTTACATAAGGGCTGATACGGTAGGAGAATATGAATTTCTGTTTGTTCTTGTATTCTTTTCCGAAACCCACGCTGCTGTAAAAATTCACCGAACCATCTGCATTCACCGCGCTGTCCACCTGTGAGCCATTTGGAAACACAGTTCTTTTCATGATCACATCACGGTCTGTAAAACTTCCATTCATGAAAAAATTAAGGCTGGCACCACTGGCCTGGAAGAAATTGAAATTACTGAAATAGAACTGGTGCTGCTTCGATGGTTTCAGAAACGGGTTTCCTACCCTGATCATGAATGGATTGGTGCTATCAGGAACCGGTATAAGAAAATTGCTTGAAGGGGCATTAACATTCATCGTATAGTTACCAGAAAGTTGTTTCCAGGTAAAGGAGGCACTGGGCACTATATTGAACAGATTAAAATTAACGGGCTGCTGGATTTTTTTGTACCTGTTCTCAATGTCCTGTGCCAGCCCGCTGATACCTGCGGTTACACTGAATTTTTTATATCGGTAGGTCAGGCCTCCGTAAAGGCTGATCTTTTGCTGCTGACGCGTAAAACCGGTACTCTGCGCGAAATTCATCATTTCATATTTGGAGCTGAGGATATCCTTGTCACAAATGCCAATGTCCTGCTGGTCCTTCAGATAATCATACCGGCCGGTAATGCGGGCAAAAAAATGTTTCGACAGCGGTTCCATCAGGCTGGCCGAACTGTTGATGGAAAGATTGGGAATGTCCTGCCGGCGTAGCTGGTTGAAGATTCTCTGCTGGTAAAACGGTTCAAAATATTCATTCTCTGTTTCGGTGATATACCGGTTCAGGTTCTGGTTGTAATTCACAAAATTGTTGATGTTAAGGGTCCTGCCTTTTTTGGAGGGAAAACGGCGCGTAAAAAACAACTGGTGATTGTACCTGTTCGCGAAAAACTTATTAAAACGGGCGCCTTCACCCTGGCTGATCAAACCGGTTTTATTGTTGGATAATCTCACAGCCGCGTCTATATCTTCATCCGTCATGGAATAGGTATATCCGGCTTTGAAATTAAAATCTGTAAGGCTGTCAAGTTTTAGGTTGGCACCCGCATTCACAGAATGATTGTTGATGATCTTATCGTTCAGTGTAGTGGAGCGGCTGTTTATGATGGTATCGTTAAAGAATTGCTGGATGTTGGTGATATTATCTGTGAAGTTTTTTGTCTGGCCGAAAAAATACTGCAGGAAAAAGGATTTCTTTTTGTTCGGAGCATGGTTCAGGTTGAAACCTGCTCCTGAAGTCCTGGAAATTCCAGGTTCAATTCCCCCGAAAGAAATTCCGTTCAAAGCAAATCCTGTCTGACCGCCCCTGGTGGTAACCATCATGGAATTGGTGCCACTTCTGTTGAATCCCCCAAGGTCCTGCACTTCCTTCAATGAAAAACCGCTTCGGTTGATATTATTGCTGAAGGCAAGAAGGCTAAGCTGCATGGTATCCCTGTAAATATTGGCTATGCCTCCGGCCTCGTAACGGTCACGTGTACCTGCACCTGCATAAAGTTTTCCGAACCAGCCTTTCTTAACACCTTTTTTGAGCGTGAGGTTGATTACCTGTCCAACATTGGTAAGGTCCCCGTCTGTATTGCGGTTGATCTCATCCTTATCATCGGTGAGTTGCACTTTGTCGATTACGTTGGCAGGTAGGTTTCTTGTTGCCATTTTAGGATCATCTCCAAAAAAAGCTTTTCCATCCACCATGATCCTGTTCACTCTTTTTCCGTTGGCCATGATATTTCCATCAGCATCGATCTGCACACCCGGTAATTTTTTCAGCAGGTCTTCCACCAATGCCGTAGGCAATGTTTTGAAAGAGGAAGCATTGAATTCGATAGTGTCACGCCTTACCGTTACTGGCGGGCGTTCCGCTACCACCAGCACTTCATCCAGGGATTGGGTACTGGGTGATAGCACAATGGTTCCCATATCAAGGGTCTCAGAAGAAGTAAGTGTGAACTCGCGGCGAAAGGCTTCATAGCCGGAAAAAGAAATTACCGTGCGTAAAAGTTTATTGAGCGGCAGGCCCGGCACCCGGAACTCGCCATCGGTATTGGTAAGCCGGTAGGTAATGAGACTGGTATCACCTGCTTCGAAAACTGTGACGGTAGCCAGCCCGAGATTTTGTTTATTGACTGTATCGGTGAGCTTTCCTTTAATGCTGCCTTGTGAGAATAAAATCAAGGTTGTTAGCAGCAATAGAGCCAGCATCAGAATTTTCTTCATAGTAATGGTTAAAGCCCAATGATACGATGACATTCGTAGAACGGTATTGTTTTTTGGTACCAGCGGTTGGTATGAGGGATAAACAGAACTTTGCTTATGCAGGATAATGACCAGCTCAGCACGGTATTACAGCGTCTCAAAAATGAGAATGATATTTTCGCCCAGGCCGAATTAAGAGAAAGACTGGTGTTTTTTATTCGAAACCTGCTACTGAATGATTTTAGCGGCCTGGTACAAATTCTTTACAAGGTGGATGTTGATGAAAACCTGTTGAAAGCCACTCTTGCTGCCCATCCGGGAATGGATGCGGCCGAATTGCTCACGGATCTTTTGGTAGAAAGGGAATTGCAAAAGCGGACCAATAAAGATATTACCGGGAATCTTCCTGCTATTCCAGGTATTCCTGAAGATGAGAAATGGTAAGCCTGTATGTGAAGACTAGGGGATGAGGTGTTTTGACCATTCATTATCTCTTTCTTCTGAGGTAAATCATCTCACCTTTGTCCGCTGTAAAATTTTCAGGTCTTGCATCATCAAATACCTGCCACTGGATAAGATTTGGATTGACAAGCAGGAAAATTGTTTTCAATGAATGAACATTACTACTATCCTCAATAGTCAGGTCCAGCCAGCATGGATTCCTCGAAAGGTCAGCCTGGAATTTCGCGGCTTTTTTATCTTTTCCATAAAACAAGAAAATGCTGGTGCTGTCAACGATCTCCAGTCCGCTGCCTTCAGCGCTTTCCCACCTGCCTGCCAACTGTGAAAAGTTCAATTGGGAATTAGCCGTTTCACTTAACATCAGGACCGATAAAAACAGAATCAAATACTTTTTCATAATCACAGATTTCATTGCTCCAACTCTTAAAAACATAAGATGTGCCATGCAGTATAATGGCGGCATTATTTTTTTGCTTTTTTTCGAAATACTGGTTATGAAAAGAGATGGAGCACAAATAAGTCTATGGCAGGATAACATGCCTTTGTATGAATCAAAGAACCACCTCATCAATGACCGCCGCTTTGATGTGGTGATTGTAGGTGGGGGCGTTACAGGCATTACCACAGCTTTGTTATTGCA
>JAEYUA010000217.1 GCA_023433755.1 Bacteroidota bacterium
CGCCAGAAGGATTGCAATTCCAGGCGGTTGCTGTCATAATTCCATTTGCCTTTTCCATACCTTCTCCATTCATCATGCGCTCTCATTAAAGGTTCATGATGCGAGGTTCCGATCACGATTCCAAAACGTTTGGCTGATTCAATATTTTTTAGATCATCATCATAAAATGCATTGCCCCACATGGCCGGCCACAGGTAATTACTTTTCAAACGGAGCATCAGTTCAAAAACCTTTTCATAAAAATGATGGTTGAAACCTCCGAATTTTTCACGGCTCCAGTTGCTCAGTGCCGGAGCTTCATCGTTGATGAAGATGCCGCGGTATTTTACTTTGGGTGCGTCTGAAAGCGTAATATCTGAATTATAGTAAAGCGATTCTTTTTTGCTGACCGGCACATCAGCCCACCAGTACCAGGGAGACACCCCCATTTGCCTGGATAATTCAAAAACTCCGAATGCCGCGCCCCTGCGGTCACTGCCTGTGATTACCAGGGCTTCATCTACATTGTTGAATGGATTTTTTATAACAGTCACCTGGTAAGCTTCCCACTTACCGGTAAGAGAGCGTACATCGATTTTCTTTTCTCTTACGAGTTGTTTGATCCATTTTGACTGGAGGGTGCCAACAATAATCATTCTTCCACTGGGAAGAGTTGTAAACAATCCGGGTTTTTTCCCGCTGACCATTTCAAGGTCGCTGCCAAAAAATTTTGTTGCTAATTGCACGAGGGAATCTTCCTGCGCATCATATAGTAATGGAGTAGCACCGCCAGGAGAAAACATTTCAAATGCCCGGTCTGTTTTTTTTATGGAAAAAACCTCCTGCGCATCGCCTGCAATTCCCGCGATCACGAATAGAAATAAAAAAAATCTTTTCACCATCCTGCGAATATTTTGAACTGGTTAGATCACTTTATGATTTTACTCAAAAACCAATCGAATTACCTCCATCTACCGGCAACACCACACCCGTGATATATTTTGCTCCTTCAGATGCAAGGAAGATCGCCGCATCACCTACATCCGAGGGTGCACCCAAGGTGCCCATGGGAGTACGCCCCATCGCCTTTGCCTTTCTTTCGGGGTCATTGTTCAATGCCTTTGCCGACATATCTGTTGCAATAAAACCCGGGGCAATACAATTCACGCGGATGCCTTTTGGTGAAAGTTCTGTGGCCATGGCCCTGGTCATTCCTTCAATGGCTGATTTGGATGCAGTGTACGCGATCACCTTAGGGATGCCATACTGCGAAGCCATGGAACTGATATTGATAATGGAGCCTTTGATATTTTTCTCCAGCATGCATTTCACTACCTCTCTTGATAAAACAAATACTGCTGTAAGATTGGTATTGATAATTTTCTGGAAGTCCGCATCACTTACTTCCGTAAATTCTTTTTTCAAATTGATACCGGCATTGTTCACGAGCACATCAACCTGTCCATATTCATTGATAATGGATTGCACGACCGCAGGAATTTGATCAAGCTGGTCCAGGTCACACTGAATGGGAATACAGTTAGCTCCCAGCGAGGACTTCGCCGCATCCAGCTTTTGCAGGTCTCGCCCTATAACAATCGTACGGTATCCTTCCTGCACAAATTTTTCAGCAATGGCCAGCCCGATTCCGGATCCGCCTCCCGTTATGATCACAGTTCTCTTCATGTTTTAATAAAAATTGAATCATTATTTTTTTCCTGATCATTATCCCCGTCCCGGCGCATAGGGAAACCGCAGGGATTTATAGTATTCCAAAGTCTTTGCAGGTTTTTCAACACCTGCCGGTATGGGTCTTTTCGAAAAGGTCTGGAAATACAACAGGCAGGCATCCTTCCACCAAATAGCCTCTTCCAGTTGTACTCCCAACAGCATTTTCACATGATTGAATCTTTCCTCGTCCACCTGTCCTTTTAATTGATCCCATTCTTTCAACATCCACTTCACTGAATCAACTCCATGCTGGTACCGGGTACAGAGTTCATCCCATAGTATTCTTCCTGAACGCAGTTTGAAATCCCATGGCACATGGTGAAACCAAAGCAGGAATTGCTCTGGACATGTTTTCATATCCTCATATATTTTTCTTAACTCGGGTGCATACTGACTGAGTGCATTGGATCCTTTTGATGTCCTGTCGAAACCTATTCCTTTCGCGTCTGCTTTATGATAATACACAGGATTCCAGTCATCCCTTCCCACATCATCCACCCAGGGGGCCGGACCATAATGATGTCCTGTTCCCATGATATGATGTAGTCCAAGCGGAGTCATATAATTGACCATGGTTTCATAAGAAAGCATCATGATTTTGCTGACTGTATTTTCCAATGCTTCATTCACGGGGAAGGTCTGCCGGATCCATTCTTTTGCAATGGATAATGAAGATGATTGATGATCCCAGGCCAGCCTGCCGAATGCATACCAGTTGGCCTGCCCAAACAAATGTCCTGTCCAGTTGCGGTCACTCCCGATATTGGAAACACCGGCTATGCCTGTCAGGCTATGATCATGGGCCTTGCCATCAATTACGCTTGCTACTGTTGTTCCTTTTCCCTCCTGCCAGGTATCTGTATCTAATATCTCTTTGAACATGGGTGCTTCATAAACAAGATGTGTTCCCTGCCCGAGGTATTCCTGTGTGATTTGAAATTCCATCATCAATGGCGTTTTGGGCATGGCGCCAAAAAGAGGAGAGAAGGGTTCGCGGGGCTGGAAATCAATTGGCCCATTCTTTACCTGTACCAGCACATTCTTCCTGAAACTTCCATCCAAAGGTTTGAATTCGTTAAAGGCCTGTTTAAAACGGTCTTCCGGTGTTTCATGACTGTAGACAAAAGCCCGCCACATTACGATGCCTCCAAATGGTTCAACCGCATCGGCCAGCATGTTGGCGCCATCAGCATGACTGCGGTTATAATTCTGGGGACCTGGTTGTCCTT
>JAEYUA010000039.1 GCA_023433755.1 Bacteroidota bacterium
GAATAATACTTTCCAGTATAAAGGTTTCCGTTTGAATCTCCTGTTCGATGCGCAATATGGTGCGGTTGCTCATTCATTGATGCATTATAAACTGGCAGAGCAGGGTAAAACGAAAAACACTTTGCCCGGCCGCTATAATGGTATCATTGGTAATGGCGTTGTACTTGGAACTGATGGTAAATATTATCCCAACGAAACCATTGCAACCGATATTGATGAATACTACCGTTCTCATTACGGAATCGACAATGCCGAAGGAAGCACCTTCAGTACAGACTTCATCAAATTCCGTGAAGCAAGGATCGATTACAGTTTCAGTCCAAAGCTGATCAAAAAACTCGGCCTGCAAAGAGCAACGTTCGGGGTGTATGGCCGCGACCTTTACATCTGGTCACCATGGCCCATCTTCGATCCGGAATTTGGAACCCTGAGCGGAACAGATATCGTGCGTGGTTTTGAAGTGGGACAATTCCCATCCACACGTACTATCGGAGTAAACTTAACTGTAGGCTTTTAATGAAAATCATCATGAAAAGAATTCATAAACAAATTAGCTGTATTGTATTGATGACTGCCCTGGTGCTTTCATCATGCACAAGAGATTTCCAGGAGATCAATACAGATCCGAACAATACACCAGATGCCCTGCCGCAGCAATTGCTGGCCCCGGCGCTGGTTAGTACCATGACCTATAACATGCTGCGCAACCGCAATTTCAACAATGAACTGATGCAGGTTACGGTTGACATGAGCGACGCGGAAGGAAAAGTGTTCCGTTATGATTACCGTTCCAACTGGTCTGACTACCTGTATAACGGATTGTATTCCGAGCTTACCAATTTCAAGGATATGTATGCCATTGCCGGTAAAGCACCAAACAATAATACATCTTACCAGGGGATCTCGCTGATCAACCAGGCTTGGATCTATTCCATATTAACAGATACCTATGGTGATATTCCTTTCTCCGAATCCAACAAGGCAAGGGAAGGTATCATAGAACCAAAATTTGACAAGCAGCAGGATGTATACCTCGGCATTTTCCAGTTCCTGGAAGAAGCCAATCAACTCCTGAGTGAGAATGTTGGTATTGCAGCCAACAGTGATCCTGTGTATGGCGGAAGTGTTTCCCGCTGGCGCAAATTCGGCAACTCTCTCTATCTCCGTTTATTATTGAGGGTGTCAGGTAAAGCGGAAGTAGCCCAGGTGGTTGCCGATAAGATCAGGCAGATCGTGGAGAATCCTTCTGAATACCCAATCATGACCAACAATAGTGAATCTGCCATTCTCCGGTGGAGCGGGCTTGCACCTTATACTTCACCATTACTTACGGTAAGGGAACAGGATTTCCGTGGTGTGGGTATTGCCAGTTTCTTTATTGACAACCTGGTGATCTGGGAAGATCCAAGAATTGACCTTGCTTATGGAACCGGAACACCAACAGTAACCAACAGGTGGGCCATTGCTCCTTCCAATGGTGCATTCGCTGGTGTGCCCAGTGGTTATTCTCCAGGCAGCAACCCTACGCGCAAATCTTATTTTTATTCCAGTACGCATAACAGTAATACCGGACCCACACTGCAGACAGAACCACTGGCTGGTATGATCATGAATTACGCAGAACTGCAATTCATACTTGCTGAAGCAGCCTTGAAAGGTTTCATAACAGGCGATGCTAAAACCTATTATGAAAATGGAGTATTGAACAGCATCAGGCTCTGGCTGCCTAACTGGAATGTGCCTGTTACAACCTGGTTGGATAACGCTGATATGGCCTGGGATGCCGCCATTTCAATGGATGAAAAAATGGAACGCCTGCATCTTCAGAAATATTATGCATTATTCCTTACCGATATGCAGCAATGGTTTGAATACCGCCGGACCGGCCATCCAGTTTTACCACAGGGAGCGGGTTTGCGCAACAATGGGATCATGCCAGCAAGAATGACCTACCCGGTTTATGTGCAGAGTACCAATCCCACCAATTACCAGATAGCAGTGGCTAACCAGGGACCCGACCTGATCTCCACCCAGGTATGGTGGCAGAAACCCTAACAGTAAAGCATAGTTGTAAAACGAAAAATAACTTCAATGAAAAAATTATTTATTTATTCCCTTTTTATCCTGGCATCCGCGCTGATCACCGGGTGTAAAAAGGACGGGAACTACCCGGGTGGTAAAGCAAGTCCTTATATTTCCATCTATGATATCAGGACCATGGCCAAGGGGGCTGATGTAACGCTGACAAAAGAAAGTATGTTCGGCGCAGATAAAATCGCGGGTGTTGTGGTTTCAGACCACAGCGGTGGGAATATGCCAGCGGGCCTCGTTGCCCTGCAGGACAGCAGGCGTCTCGGGCAGTTAAGAGGTATATCATTAGCATTGGGAAATGATGCAGCCAGTTATGTTCCTGGTGATTCTATTGAGGTGAACGTGGAAGGTGCAGTCCTGAAAAGAGTTGACGGCATCCTTCAGATTACAGGAATCAGCAACAGCAAGGTTACCAAGGTACAGTCAGGATTAAACATTGCACCTTCCATAGTAAGGTCCAATGCCATTCTCAATAACCCTGAGAATTATGAAAGCACATTGGTATCCATTACCAGCGCAGGTTTTGATCCTTCCTATCCTCCAGGATCCACCTTTGCAGGTGACCGTATCATCAACGATGGTTTTGGTAATATCAATATTCATACAGAAGCCGGTGCGGAATTCGCCAATAATACGCTTCCATACCTGAGTAATTTCACAGGTGTGGTTTACAGGAATACAGCAGGTGAACCGATGGTATGGCCAAGACTGGAATCTGACATTACAGTACTGAGCGCCAATCCTCCAAAGATCGCTGCTTTTGTGATCACCGGCTATTTAACCGATCCTACCAGCACTGATGCCAATTATGAATACATCCAGTTTAAGGCAACAAGGAATATTGATTTTTCAGTTACACCATTCTCCGTCGTTACTACCAACAATGCCGGAACTGCACAGCCCACCGGTTTCCCTGTGAATGGCTGGGCAACAGGCGGTGCAAGAACATATAAGATCAATCTTTCATCAGGCACCGTTGCTGAAGGTGAATATTTTTATGTAGGCGCCAACAATAGAATATGGGGATCGGCTTCTACCGAAATGACTACATCCAAATGGTTTCAGAAAATGTATGCAAGTGAACCAGGTGATGGATTTGGCACGGCTACCACCAACCTGCTTGCCAACAGTGGTAATGCCGGTGGTATTGCCATATTTGAAGGAACTACAATTGATGACCAGTCAGTCCCCGATGATGTGATCTTTTATGGCGGAGGCGGACAAATGTACACTGCAGGTCCTCCTGAAAGAGGTTACCGTATTACCAACACCGATTATTATGATGTAACAAATCCTGTTACCCTGGCTGAACAGCCTTTCTATGGAATGGGTTCGAATACTGGAAAATTTGCTTTCCCAACTACAGCCAATTTCACACAGCTAGGAGGAACGTATAACAAGAGCACAGGCAGGTGGACATCTGCACGCATGCAACAGAATATTGTACTGACCAATGCATCTGTGGCAGGCGAGATCGAAGGCGCCACTACCATTGAGCAATAAAATTTTCTGGACCCCGGCTCATAGCCGGGGTTCATTCGTTTTACCCGCTAAATTTCTTTCATGTTAAGAAGAGATTTCCTTCAGCAACTGGCCTGGCTTACAGGTGGACTGCTTGTATATGGATGCAAGCCTGCCAAAGCAATTCTTGAAGAAGGCCAGGCTTTGAAAGGCCGTGTACGGTCAGGACGGAATGGTGTAAGTGATGTGATCGTAAGCGATGGATACACGGTTATAGCTACTGATAAGAAAGGTTATTTTTCTTTTACCCCGCATCCCGAAGCAGTTTGTATTTTCATTTCCACTCCATCCGGTTATGCTTTTGCGCAACAGAAAGGGGTAGCGCGGCATTACCGCCTGCTCCAGGATCTTGGTGGGGGAAAGGAAATTGTTTTCGACCTGGCACCGCTGGACCGTTCCGATGATGAACACAGTTTTATCATCTGGGCTGATCCGCAGGTAGCACATGC
>JAEYUA010000275.1 GCA_023433755.1 Bacteroidota bacterium
ATCGGCGTTCCCTATAAATATGCTTCTACAGATCCCCGCCAGGGTTTTGACTGTTCCGGTTTCATTACCTATGTATTTAATCATTTCGGGATCATTGTACCAAGATCATCAATCGATTTTACAGAAGTGGGAAAACCGGTTCCGCTGGAAACGGTGAAACCCGGAGATATTGTATTATTTACAGGAACCGACAGCACTGAAAAATTTGTGGGACACATGGGGCTCGTTGTGAACCAGGAAAATGGAGTGGTCAATTTTATTCATTCCACTTCCGGCAAAGCCTATGGTGTGACAATCACGCCGCTAAGCCGTTATTATATGGGAAGGTTTATAAAGGCCATCCGGATCTTTCCGCAAAATGAATGAGATGAGTTTCTAGCTGCTAGCTACTAGCTGCTAGTAATTACAACAAAAGCAAATAATTTCTTAGGGTTCCAACTAGCTGCTAGCAGCTAGCAGCTATTTCCCTTCAAACGCCGGTTTCCTTTTTTCCAAAAATGCCTTCGTTCCTTCCTTCATATCCTCCGTACCAAAACATTTTCCAAAACCATCCAGTTCTTTTTCATAGCCTGATGAAGTATAGGCTGCGTTAGCAGCACTAATGCAATGACTGATGGCCAGCGGGGCCTTGGAGGTGATCAGCTCCAGCAATTGTTTTGCTTTTGGCAGAAGTTCTTCAGCGCTTACCACATGATTCACAAGTCCATATTGATGTGCTGTTTTCGCATCGATTATATTCCCTGTCATCAGCAGCTCCATTGCCCTGCCCTTACCAACCAGTTGTACCAGCCTTTGCGTGCCGCCATAACCGGGGATCAGTCCAAGGTTCACTTCCGGCTGGCCAAACCTGGCCTGTTCACTGGCAATTCTGAAATGACAGGCCATGGCCAGTTCGCATCCGCCTCCCAGCGCAAAACCATTCACCGCTGCTATCACAGGCTTGCTGCAGTTTTCAAATTGAAAAAATATATCCTGCCCTTTTTTGGCAAGCGCTCTTCCTTCCGCAACCGATAGTCCGGTGAATTCGGAGATATCCGCACCGGCTACAAATGCTTTCTGCCCCGCACCGGTAAGAATGACGCCTTTGATTTCATTGCTTTCCTCAACTTTCTTGATCACTTTCCCCAATTCTTCTATTACATCTTTGTTAAGTGCATTCAGTTTATCCGGACGGTTGATCGTGATGGTAAAAATTCCATTTTCCAGTTCGGTGAGCAGGGTCTGGTACATGAGAAATAGTTTTTGCAAATGTATCATTAAACTGATTTCAGTATTTTCCATTTATGATACGGCTATTCACCTTACTGCTGGTTATGTTCGTTCTGCAATCCTGTTATGTAGTACGTGCCTATAAATACCGCCAATTCAACCTTAAAGACCTGGATAAAATGGATGCCGTAGCGCTTAAACCTTCCGACACACCATTTGTTTTTGCATATAATACCGCAAAGTATGCCCCCTTGACTGCCTTCCTCGACAGCAACCTGCAGGGCTCGCAGACCTATGCATTTCTGGTAATCCGGAATGATTCCATTATTTACGAACGTTATTTTGGATCAGTAACTGACTCATCCAAACTTCCTTCTTTTTCAGTGGCCAAATCATTTGTGAGTGCCCTCACCGGTATCGCTATTGAAGAAGGCCATATCAAAAATGTGCATGATCCCGTAACGGCCTACCTGCCTTCATTACGTAATGTGGATGCGGGTTATGATCAGGTAACGGTGCAGCACCTGCTCGACATGCGGAGCGGCGTAAAGAGTAATGAGAATTACAGCAATCCTTTCAGCGATGTGCTGAAGATGGGTTTCGCACGTAGTGTTATACGCACCGCATTAAATACAAAACTGGAAGATGCGCCCGGCACCTTCGATTACCGCAGCGTGAATACCCAGTTGCTTGCCATGGTCATTGAAAAAGCAACGGGTCGTTCTTTACAGGAGTATGCAATGGAAAAACTCTGGGCGCCATTGGGTATGGAATATATGGCAAGTTGGAATGATGATAAGAAGAACCATGTGCGTGCTTTTTGTTGTATCAATGCCGCCGCCAGGGATTTCGCCAAATTCGGAATGCTTTATTTGAAGAATGGCCTCTGGCAGGGAAAGCAGGTAGTGCCTTCATCATGGATAAAAAAAAGTGTTCATCCCGATACATTGAGAATGTATGGAAACTATAAGAACCAGTGGTGGTCTGATGTGAACCGCACCAGTTTCACTGATTATGAAAAAGCAAAAGATTTCGCCGCGCAACATCCGCAGTCACAGGTGCGTCCCATGGAGCCGGAAAACAGGCCTCCCTATTATCTTGTTCAGTATCCATCCGGTGCTTATCATGCGGAAGGCATACTGGGACAGTATATTTATGTGAACCCAGCCAAAAATCTTGTGATCGTGAGGATGGGCCAGAACTGGAGTCACCCATCGCAGTATGCGCAGGGATTTATTTACAATCTGGGTGCTTTCATAAAGTAATTAGAAATTGCGATGGCTTTGCACCCACTCGCGGATGTAAGTCGCAATTTCTCTCGTAGGTGTTCCCGGCGCAAATAATTTGCCTGCGCCTTGCTGCTGCAATTGTTTCATATCTTCTTCTGGTATGATGCCTCCGCCAGTCAGCAGTACATCATCCATTCCTTTTTCTTTCATAAGAGCAAGCACTTTTGGAAACACGGTCATGTGTGCGCCAGAAAGAATGCTGATGCCAATAGCATCCACATCCTCCTGCAGCGCTGCCTGCACCACCATCTCCGGCGTTTGCCTCAACCCGGTATAAATCACTTCCATGCCAGCGTCACGCATGGCAGTAGCAATCACCCTGGCACCGCGGTCATGACCGTCAAGTCCGACCTTGGCAACTAAAACACGGATAGGACGATTTGTTTTTTGCATATATATGAGTTGAGTTACTAGCTTCTAGCAGCTAGAAGCTAGCAGCTAGAAAAAATCACATCCTTTCTCCAAAAGCTTCCACCGCGTTATCAATCCTGTAAATGGTTTCTTCCTTTCCCAATGTCTCCGCGATTTCAAAAACCGGCGGACCAAATTTACCTCCTACCAGCATAATACGCAATGGTAACTGCAGTTCACCGGGTTTGATACCTGCCGTTTCTGCCTGCTGCTTGAAAAACATTTCAAGAGTAGGGGCATCCCACCCGCTGATGCTGGCCAGCGATTTTGCATATTGTTTGAAGAATTCATACTTCCCGCTATTCCATTTTGCCTTGATGGGAATGGTATCATAATCAGAGGGGCTTTTAAAAAAGAAAGAAGCATGCTCATAAAAATCTGTGAGCACCGTGCAGCGGTCCTTCACCAGTTGCAGCACTTTTTCAAAATAGTTTTCATCTGAAATGTTCAGGCCTTTGGCATGGAAGATTTCTTTTACCTGTTGACGGTAAGAAGATACATCTGCTCTTTTGATCCATTCATGGTTGAACCATTTGGCTTTTTCAAAATCGAATTTTGCACCGCCCTTGTGCACTTTTTCTATGGTAAAAGCCTGCACTAATTCTTCCAGGCTGAAGATCTCTTTTTCCGTTCCATCATTCCAGCCCAGCATGGCAAGGAGGTTCACAAAAGCTTCCGGTAAAAAACCTCTTTCCCTGAACCCTTCTGTAAGCTCTCCTGATTTTGGATCTGTCCAGTTCATGGCAAAAACAGGAAAACCGTATTTGGCGCCATCTCGTTTACTGAGTTTTCCGCTTGGACCCAGTATTAATGGAAGGTGCGCCCATTGCGGCATCAGCTCTTCACCAAAAAGGTAACGCCACAATAGTACATGAACCGGTGCACTGGGCAGCCATTCCTCACCCCTGAAGGCATGTGTGATCTTCATCAGGTGATCATCCACCACTACGGCAAGATGATAGGTAGGCATGCCATCGGCTTTTAATAGTACCTTATCATCAACAACGCCGGTATCAAAACTTACCTCGCCCCGGATCATGTCTGTAAAACTCACGGTCCCTGATTCAGGCATCCTGATGCGGATTACGTGAGGCGTTTGAGCGTCGAGTAAGTTTTTTGTTTCCGTTTCATCCAGTGAAAGTGAATTGCGCATCTGCATTCTTACTCCTGCGTCATATTGCGGATTGGGATTGGTATCAGTTTTCAAACGCATACGCATGGCATCCAGTTCGGCAGCGGTATCAAAAGCATAATAAGCATATCCTTTTTCCACCAGTTCTTCCGCATAACGGCGGTATTGTTCCTTTCTTTCACTTTGCCGGTAGGGGCCATAGTCGCCTCCATGCCTGGTGCTTTCATCAGGTACCAGACCGCACCATTCCAGTGTATCGAAAATATATTCTTCGGCTCCGGGCACAAAGCGGCTCTGGTCTGTGTCTTCTATCCTCACAATAAAATCACCACCATGCTTTTTCGCAAACAGGTAATTGTACAGAACCGTGCGCACGCCACCCAGGTGCAATCCTCCTGTAGGACTGGGTGCGAACCTTACTCTTACTTTTCCTTGCATGCTGCAAAAGTAAGGTGAACTCCTTCGTACTTTTAATTTTCAATGCTTTGGTCCGCATGCGAAAATATTTTGTCAAAACACCATGGCTTCTTAAAAAACTTTATCCCGGCTATGTATGGGATATGCGTGGCAGTGATTCCGTGTACCTGAGTTTCGACGACGGGCCTCATCCCGAGATCACTCCCTGGGTTATGGAGGAACTGCGCAGGTTTGACATGAAGGCGAGTTTTTTTTGTATCGGGAAGAACGTGGTCCTGCATCCTGAAGTGTATCATGGTTTGCATGAACAGGGTCATGCGGTGGGCAATCATACCTATCATCATAAGAATGGCTGGCTTACAAAAGACGCCGAATATCTTGAAGATGTAAGGATGACCGTGCCGCTGGTGCGTTCTTCATTGTTCCGGCCACCCTATGGAAGAATCAGGCAGAGCCAGGCGAAGCAGATCCCTGCAGCGATGGGAAACGAAAACGCAAGGATTATTATGTGGGATGTGCTGAGTGGTGATTTTGATGCAGGCATTTCACCACAGGATTGTTTTTATAATGTAGCCAACCATATCCGCCCCGGATCCATCATTGTATTTCATGACAGTGAGAAAGCTTTCCGGAATTTAAAACATGCGCTTCCGGCAACACTGGAATACCTGGAAAAAAATAAACTGAGGTCAGAAAAACTGGAGGTTTTTGAAGCAGAATAAGGTCCTGAAATAATTAGGGCCTGGGTAGAAACCCTGGCCCGTTTTTAATCCGTACCCTATGAAAACTGGTTTAAAGGTAAAAACTTTTTTGGAATATAAAATTCAAATTAATTTTTACCTGTTTTTTCACCCCCGGGCAGGCTGATTTGTGTGTTTCACCATCAATAATTGATTGCCCTGTTCCAAGTCCTTTACCTCCATTTCTGGGAAGGGAAGCCTAATTTTAAAATATAGTTTATTCCCAGGAAAGGTGAGGCAATATGAGGTTTTAGCTCTGATAGCCAACATGATAGGTCATTTACTTCCCCAAATAAAATCTTCCAGGATGGGCCCGGCTGCTCCTGCAGGTTGAATAGCCAGCCTATGTTCAAGCCTCTTGGGTTTTAAAATAATTTACCAGCTTTGCGCATCAACAATCAATAAAATGACCCTGGTCGATACCCATACGCATATTTATTTGCCAGAATTTGATGATGACCGCGAAAACATGATGGTTCGTGCACGCGAAGCAGGGGTAGAGGCTTTTTATCTCCCGGCGATTGACAGCTCCACGCATCAGAAAATGTTGGAAGTGGAGGCATCTTTTGAAGGTTGCCATGCCATGATGGGACTTCATCCCTGTTCGGTTACACCAGGTTACCAGCAGGAACTGGATATCATCAGGACTTATCTAAAAGAAAGAAAATTCATTGCTATAGGAGAGATCGGGCTGGATTTTTACTGGGATAAAACTTTTGTTCAGCAGCAGTATGAAGCTTTTCATGCGCAGTGCCGGCTGGCCCTGGAATGCGATCTCCCGGTAGTGATCCATTCACGCAACGCGGTGGATGAATGCATAGAAGTGATCGGGCAATACAAAGGCATCAGGGGTGTGTTTCATTGCTTTTCAGGAGATGTGAACCAGGGTCAAAAGATCAAGGGGCTGGGGCTGATGCTGGGCATTGGGGGAGTGGTTACTTTCAAGAATGCAGGTCTGGATAAAGCGATGGAACAATTGGGTTTGGACGCCGTGATACTAGAAACAGATGCGCCTTACCTGGCACCGGTTCCTTACCGGGGCAAAAGAAATGAGCCTGCTTATACAAAGCTGGTGGCGGAAAAACTGGCGCAGCTTAGTGGGCTGAGTTTTGAGGAGGTTGCAGAATTAACATCAAGAAATGCGCGAAACTTATTCAAACTATAGCGGCAAAACGTACATTTGCAGCCCTCCGGCCAGGTAAGCAGTTGGTCTGCACCAGCCGGGAGAACCAGGAGACTTGTCCGAGTGGTTGAAGGAGCACGCCTGGAAAGTGTGTATACCTCTAAAGGGTATCGAGGGTTCGAATCCCTCAGTCTCCGCCTTCGCCCACCGAAGCTTCAGCGTAGGTGGGCTTTTCGATTTTTAGTCAACTATTCATCAACTTCACGGTGGGCTTCGGCGGACGCGGTCCGCTACGAGTCTTTGTCCACCGAAGCGTTAGCGTAGGTGGGCTTCGTCCTACCAAGCTTCAGTGTAAGTGAGCATCGTTCACCGAAGCTTTAGCGTAGGTGAGCATCGTTCACCGAAGCTTTAGCGTAGGTGGGCTCCCCCGAAGCTTCAGCGTAGGTGAACTTAAGCGGAAGTGTACGTTAGTCTTCCTTTTCTACAAAGCTTCATCATAGGTGAGTGTTCACGTTCATGGAATAGGAACATTCAATGAGAATATTCCCAAAAAATCCTGGTTAAATACCCATTTTCGATTTTCTGAAATTTTTCAATTTTAGAGGAAAGAATTGCATGTGGCACGTTTACATTTTGAAATGTAGTGACGGAACATTTTATACTGGCTGCACGTCAGATTTAACTGATAGGTTATACCGGCATAAATGTGGTTACATTAAATACACATCTTCAAGATTGCCTGTGAATTTAATAGTATCTATATGCTTTTATGATAAATACAAAGCTTATGATTTTGAAAATTATCTGAAATCCGGATCAGGGAAAGCTTTTATGAACAAGAGATTCATATAAAAATTGGTTTCCGTAAAATCATAAATTATAAAAATATTCCAATCATGAAGCCTAAGAAATTCATTGATCAATTTTACCC
>JAEYUA010000296.1 GCA_023433755.1 Bacteroidota bacterium
CAATTCCAGGCCGTAGATAGTGATCCTGACATCATGCATCAATGGTATTTTACTAATCTTAATACAGCAGATATTCCTAACCCTGTTTTTCAATATTATCAACCTGGTAATTATGGAGTATATCATGTGGTTACCCGCTATGGTACCAGTTGCAGGGATAGTATTCTGAAGTTTGTTGACGTGCCGGCAACTGCCGTAGATAGCTGCACTGCAGATATCTCTGTTTTGGCAGTACCTGGGCATTTGGAACAAAGGCAACTGGTATTGCACAGCAACCAGGCCATCGTTAACCAGCAATGGCTTATTTCCAGGTTAGGTGATTCATTAGGTTTTTATTCTGTCCCCGGACCTGACCCGGTTATAACAGTCGCTGACAGCGGCATATATAAATTTTGTGTCGCCATTACTACTGCAATAGGATGTTATAAGTTTTACTGTGATTCCACTATCATAATCACCCCAAGTGGAAGGTCATCAGGCCAGGACATTATGTCCTATCCAAATCCTGCTATCAACTCAGTAAAGCTTCCATTGGAAATGCAGCTGGCTTCAATGGTTACAATAAAAATTTATAATGGTAACGGAACCTTGGTGCAAATGAGCCGGAAGGCTGCTGTTGCTGGAATCAATATTATTGAACTGCCGGTTCAACACCTGGAGCGCGGGCAATACTTTATTGAAATAGGATTCAATGGGAATTTGAGACGCAGCAGGTTCCACAAGCTGTAACAATTAAAAATTTTGGTTTACAATTGGTGAAATACCCTCTCTGATGAAATGGGTTTCTAAGGAAGATGTTTCTACATTTTCCTTTTTTTATTTTTTTACCCAACCATCTCTTACCAATTAAAGTACATGAATAAAAAGCCGATTTATGAGAAGATTACAATTGCTCGCTTTATTTTTTGTTTCCGTACTTTTTATTCAATGCCAGAAGGAAGTTGGTTTTGGGGGAGGAATTGAACCAAAGCCTGCTCAGCCGGCTCCCATCACGGCGGTCCTGCATGGTAATGTGCTGGATGAAAACGGCCAGCCCGCTCCCGGTGTCAATGTGAAAGTAGGTGCTAAAACTGCCGTTACAGATGCCAGGGGATATTTCAGAATTACAGACGCTCCTCTTGATAAAAATTCAGCTTTGGTAACAGCGGAAAAACCAGGATATTTCAAAGGCTACCGCACTTTCAATGCTACTTCAGGCGCCAACCAGGTATTGATCCAGCTTATCAAAAGAAACCTGTCCGGAACCATTGACGCGGTTACCGGCGGCAATGTTACCCTTGGCAATGGTTTAAAGATAGCACTGCCTGCCAATGGTGTTGTTACTGCTTCCAATGGAAGTGCCTATTCCGGAACTGTGAATGTATATGCAGCCTATATTGATCCAACATCACAGGAGATCGGCAGAACCGTACCGGGCTCCCTTATGGCTGATGATAAAAACGGTAACAGGGTGGTGCTTTCATCTTATGGTATGATAGCCGTTGAACTGGCCAGTCCCTCAGGAGAAAAACTCCAGGTGAAGAGCGGTTCCAAAGCCACTGTCACTTCACCCATTCCTTCTTCCCTTCAATCTTCTGCTCCTGCAAACATTGCACTCTGGTCGGTGAATGAAAACACCGGCATCTGGAAAGAGGAAGGCATGGCTACCAAAAATGGAACGGCTTATGTTGGAGAGGTTTCACATTTTTCATTTTGGAATTGCGATATCGGCCTGCCCGCGGTTACTGTCAGCATGATCATTAAAACACCGGATGGCGATCCGCTGATCCATGCCTGGGTAAGAATCAATACAACCGGTTCCAATCCATCATGGGCTTACGGATTCACCGATTCACTTGGCCAGGTTTCCGGGTTGGTACCTGCCAACCAGGGACTGGTGCTGAATGTGCTCAACCAATGTTTTGAGCCTGTATATACTCAGAATATAGGACCCTACAACCAGAACACCAACCTGGGTACCATCACCCTCAATCAAAATGCAACCTCTGTAATGAAAACCATCAGGGGTATCGTGAAGGACTGTTCGAATAATATTGTAACCCAGGGGTATGTAAGGATCTATCTTGGTTATTCGGTGTTGTATGCGCCGCTTGATAACAGCGGGGCATTTGAAGCCAATTATTTTCTCTGTGCTAACAGTCCAACAACCTTCCAGGTGCTTGGGGTGGATGAAGTCAACAACCAGCAAAGCAATATTTACAACGGGAATATCACAGGCGCTGTAAACGATATTGGTGTGATTACAGCCTGCGGAACATCATCGAGCCAGTTTATCAGCTATACACTTGATGGTACCAATTACAACGTGAGTGATGCCAGCGATTCCCTGGCTGCATACACACAGGGTGTGAGCGGAACCACCAGTGGTCCATTCGTTACATGGATCATGGGAGCCGATAATACTTCAATGGGAGCAAACATCAGCTTCAGCTTTAACCACGACAACCAGGTGGCAGGCACCTATCCAATGGCTACAATGAATGTGCAGACCTTCCAGCAGGTGGTTCTGAACAATGCGGCGAACGTGGTGGTGACCAATTTCC
>JAEYUA010000051.1 GCA_023433755.1 Bacteroidota bacterium
GCTTTTCTCCTCTCAACACACCCACAATGAATAATAAAACGCAAATGGCCAGGATGAGCCAGGATAATTTTTTGCTGAAATCAGCCATCCGTTTCTGCAGGGGTGTCATTGATTTTTCTTCCTGCAGCATGGAAGCGATCTTACCGATCTCTGTTTTCATACCTGTTGCGATCACAATGCCCAGTCCGCGACCATTGATTACCTGCGTGCCCTTGTAGGCCATATTGATCCTGTCGCCCAGCGGCAGATCATTTTCACCCAGCGCTTCCGTTATTTTATCTATAGCCACTGATTCGCCGGTTAGTGAAGCTTCTTCAATGCGCAGGGAATGTGATTCAGCCAGGCGCAGGTCAGCAGGCACAAGTACGCCTGCTTCAAGCATTACCAGGTCACCTGTTACAAGTTCAGAAGAGAGAATGGTCATTTGTTTACCTTCTCTCAACACCCTGGAATGAGGGGCGGCCATCTGCCTGAGCGCATCCATGGCTTTCTCTGCCCGGTATTCCTGTAGAAAACCTACAATGGCATTCAGTAAAACGATCACCAGGATAATAATGGTATCTGCAACTTCACCAATTACGCCAGAGATCACGGCAGCCGCAATGAGAATGAGGATCATGAAATCACGGAACTGGTTGAGAAAAAGCACCCAGGCCGGTTTTTTCTTTTTCTCTTCCAGTTGATTGGGGCCCTCTGACTGTAATTTGTTTTTAGCAGTAACAGCATTGAGTCCCTGCCTGGAACTATCAGTTTTCTGGAGAATGGAGTCAATATCCTGCTGGTGCCAGTTCATCATGTATTATTCAGATTTAAAAATAAACCAGAAACATGGTCCCATGCGGGGCATTCCATTAAAATGATCTGGAATGGCGGACTGGTCAGGCCCAGATCCTGCGCGGAACATACCAGAAATAATGATTGTTGAACCTTAATAACCAAGTAAGAGCAAAAGCCATGATAAAACTTGATGGAAAAACCATACTGCTGCCCAATGGAATGATGGCACCTGAAATAATGATACCCGTAAGCACACCTGATATATACACCCAGCCTCGCAAAATCAGTGACAAGGCAACCCATAACTGCAATGAACCCAGCAGGGCCAGGATCCAGGCTTCCTGTTCCGGAAAGCTCACCAGGTGTAAATAGGATTGCATTCCCTGGGGAGTGCCACTTATTGTTAACCCAGCAAATAACAGGTTGATGATGCCAGAGCCGGCAAAGAGGATAGCAAAAAGGAGTTTGGCTACCCGCGGTTGTTTCAATGCGATCAGGAAAAGAAGCACTGCCGCAGCGTTAAGAAAAAAAACCTCCTGTAAGATAACGGAAAGCATCATGCGTTATTTTGTATTTCAATGTTGAAGGGTTGCATTTGGGAAGCCAGCCTTCCCATTTCATTATGGGTATCAAGTGAGAGGTAGTATGACCTCCGTGTTTCCATCCAGCCTTTTGGCTGCTTTCTTTCTATGGCCACGCTGATCCGGAGCCGGGCAAACAATAGTTCCACTTCCTTTATGGAATGAAAAGAATGAATGAGAAACTGGCCCTCTTTCCAATCCTTACACAGGTTGCCCAGGGTCAGGTTGTTCATCAGTTCATCTCCCTCACTTACCTTCCCTGGAAAAAAAATAATCCTCAGGTAGGCAAATTTTTGCTGGAATTCTTCCCGGATTTCAGAAATGGTTTTCATAGGGTGTAGTAAGATTGACATTGCTTTGAATTGAGAAATAAAACTAACGACTGACCATAACCGGGAACATGAGCCACACGAAGAATTAGATTGATAAAAATCAGTTGGTGTGAAAAATATATTACAGCCAGTTAAGAAGGAGCACAAGTGTTAAATACAGAATGAAATTATTAACACAAAATCATTTGTTGAATTTGTCAACGTTGTACCACAATTCAATGAAGCGAAACCTGAACCAGTGAAGAAGGCGAGAGCGGCTAACAGTCACAGCAATTCAAACATTGGTGGCAACAGGCTGGCTACATCGTTGTTTACAATTTTATCTAATAGAAAATTCCTGGTTCATGTAGAAAGCCAGCCAGGTGAATAGGGCCATGAAGCATTAACAGGATGGGGAAGACAGCTCTCATAACCCGTATTCCGTTTAATTAATATCAGATGGCTTTGCTGAACACTTCGGACCTTACCTGTTCATCCCGGTGCAATTTCACATCAAAAGCGCTGCATACATTACGGAGAAAATAATAACCCTGTGAAGTAAGTTCACATCCTGAAGTATCCCATTGTACCAGGCCATCCCTGGCCAGGTCGGCCAGGCGTGGAAAAACAAACTGCTCAAGGGTTGGAAGGTCTCTTTCATTAAAGACGGTGTGACCTTTGCAACTGATATCCAGGATATACTTCCTGAAAGACAAGTCTTCTTCAGTAAGGAAGTATCCTTTTTTTATGGGCAGTTTTCCTGCATTGAGTGCATTATAGTAATCACGGATGTTCTTTTCATTCTGGGCAAAAGCGTTTCCCATGTCGCTGATACTGCTTACACCCAAACCAAGTAAAAAGCCCGTGGTCTGCGTGGTATAACCCATAAAATTCCGGTGTATGGTGCCCTGTTTCCTTGCTTTATACAGGTCATCGCCCGGAACAGCAAAATGATCCATACCAATATCATGGTAACCATTGGCCATCAGCATTTCCTTTCCTTTCAGGTACAGCTTGATCTTTTCATCAGCGGAGGGAAGGTCTGATTCGTCATAAAGTCTTTGTGATTTACTTACCCAGGGCACATGCGCATAACTGTAAAAAGCAATGCGGTCAGGCTTGAGCGTAATCACCTGCTGTATGGTTCGTTCTATGCTTTCAGGCGTCTGAAGCGGCAGACCGTAGATCAGGTCAAAATTAATGGAGGTGTAACCTATGGCCCTTGCCTGCTCGGTTACCCTTTGCACATTACTGAAAGGCTGTACCCGGTTGATCACCCGCTGCACTGCGGGATCATTATCCTGCACGCCGAAGCTGATTCTTCTAAAGCCCAGGTTGTACAGGACTTTAAGGTGTTCTTTCGTGGTATTGTTTGGATGACCTTCTATGCTGAACTCATGCCTGGGATGTTTGATGCTTGTCCTGAGAATGATCTCCAGCAGTTTTTGCAGGTTGCGGGGAGAAAAGAAAGTAGGTGTTCCCCCGCCCAGGTGCAGTTCCCTGATCACCGGCGTCTGTTTCATATGCCTGCGGTAAAGGCTCCACTCCTTTTCTATCATCAGCAGGTACTCATCCTCTACCTTATGGTTGGTGGTAATTTTTTTATTGCACCCGCAATAACTGCAAAGTGATTCACAAAATGGCAAATGAATATAAATACCAATTCCGTTCACTGCATTCTCGTCGCTGAACCGCTGGTGCATGTTCTGCAGCCAGGGTTCCTGGTCAATTTTTTCGTTCCAGTAAGGAACGGTAGGATAACTCGTGTACCGGGATACAGGCAGGTTATATTTCCGGACCAGGAGCGAATTGACCAGTTCATTTTTCATTTATCAAAAATACCGTGACCCACAAGGCCTTAGCATGACTTATGTTACCCCAAATCAGGACATTGGTCAGGGTAGCAGCTAACCCTTAACAAAAAACGCCAGGCAGGTGCCTGGCGCAGATTGAAGTATTTTT
>JAEYUA010000148.1 GCA_023433755.1 Bacteroidota bacterium
CACCTACCCTGGAGAGACCTGCTGTAGTCATAATATTGAAACCACCCAATTCCTACTTAGGCGGGGTATAATACAATGAATGCACAGCTTTCCATTCTTTGGCACTCTGCCTGTTTGCTATGGCAATTGGGTTGTCACACTTTGATCTCGCCCTCAATCGAATCATCAAGAGTCTTTCCCATGATAGCGCCTGCGATCCTTTTGATAAAACCAACGGCCTGGTTATGCTTGGTATCCCAGTAATAACCTTCTTCTGGAGCCACTTTGATCACGGTGATCCGGGGGTCATCCACTCCTTCTGTAAACCAGGTTTTTACCATGGGGTTCCAGAGTTCCTTGATTTTTTCCTTGTCCTGGCTGATGGTTGCCATGCCGTACACCACCAGGAAATCCGAATATGATGATCCCTGGAAAAGCATTTGTACGGCAGGGTCGGTTGTGAGCTCTTCGTTCTTGAAGCTGTCCTTCGCGCTCAGGAACCAGAAATTCCCTTCATCATCGATCTGCTGAACGGACATCGGCCTTGTATCGAATGGCCTGCCCTGCCTGATGCTGGTGCAAAAAAAGCAGGTAGATGCTTTCTCGGCGAGAGATTTCATTTTTTTAATGGCTGCCTTTCCATGAAGGTCCTGGTAATTATCCTCTGGTTGTTGTTTATTGATACTGTCCATGAACTGTTACCATCAAAAACAATACCTCTACTTCCTGCTCC
Organism: Bacteroidota bacterium; assembly: GCA_023433755.1. Lineage (GTDB taxonomy): Bacteria > Bacteroidota > Bacteroidia > Chitinophagales > Chitinophagaceae > Flavisolibacter. The sequence continues at coordinate 713 of JAEYUA010000148.1, forward strand.
TCAACCATTCAAACCCGGCAATATTCAACAGGATCAATTCAAAGCCATAGATGCTGTCTTCCACAGGAATAGTGAGAATGCGGAGTCCAAGGTTTTCCGCATTATTATACATTACCACCGGCTCTTCAAGGCCAGTGCCTGTAAGAATACCGTTCACAATAAAAAAAGGAATCAGCAAGATGGCATACACACTAACTGCTTTCCCCATCCACCGTATGCCTGCAACAAAATACAGGAGTAAGATCACCAGGGCGGTACTAGTGAAGGTCACAAAGGGATACCAGCGGTCGCGGAAAACAATACCCAGGGCGATCATCAAAAAACTGAACAGTACCACGAAAGTTTTTTCATTCGCCGGCTTCCAGTTGAGATTGTAGAATTTATCCAGGCAATAATAGGTGAATACGCAGGCATAGGGTATGCAGAAAAAAAACAGTACTTCTTCCAGCGGCAGATTGTAAAGATCAATGCCTGTAACATACCTGGGATTGAAACTCCAGATGCCTGCTTTCGTAAACAGGATATCCCAGACGATGAAAGCAGCAGCCACCGGAAAAACTACCGGTAGAAAATGCTTCCACATCCTGTCGAAACGAATCCTTGGATGAAAGGAAAAAATAAAAGGAACCAGGATGGTTCCGAGATTAATCAGCAGGTAAGTGTACTGCATTAGGCATTCCTGTTTTTCAGCCCTTTAAAATACCTGAATGGGACCCACAGCATTCCGAAACATTCCCCATCATGTTTGTCAATATGTTTGTGATGCATCTTATGCGCTCGCCTGATGGCTGCGAAATATGCATTGTCCGTATTTCGGAACATTTTAAATCGCTGGTGAATGAATACATCATGCACCAGGAAATAGGCTAGCCCATAAATGGTAATACCCAGGCCAATGAAAAAAAGAAAATTATAATCCTGCCTCAATCCAAAGAACAGGCAGGCGATACCGGGCAGCGCGAAAATCAGGAAGAAGAAATCATTATGCTCAAAAAATCCATAGGTTTCTTTTTTATGATGGTCGCGGTGCAAAGACCACAAAGGACCATGCATGATATACTTATGTGTGAACCAGGCCACACCTTCCATTGCAATAAAACTTCCAATCGTGATAAATATGCTCAATACTACACTCATTCCTTACAAATTTAAGAAGTTTAAAAAGGGATTCCTGTCAGATCATATTCATTTTATGTTCAACCAGGCTGTTCACCATCAACCTTAACTTTTTACCATTATTGATACGGATGCGGCTGGTCATGACCTTACGGGCGGACAGCTTCTTGATCTTTTTGAAAAGGGAACGGTAATACACATAGGCCAGGTACACACCACCTCTTGAAGAGGCGGGTAGTTTACGGATACCCTGCAGGGCTATAACAAAATCTTTTTCAATGTCGTTTTCAATTTGCTGCTTGGCTTCGGCAGTGAAATCAGAAATATCAACATTGGGAAAATAGATCCTTCCCAGCACGTGGTAGTCATCCTTCATATCCCTTAAAAAATTGACCTTTTGAAAGGCCGCTCCCAGCTTCATGGCATAGGGCTTCAGTTCCTGGTAGGCAGCGACATTTCCTTCGGTAAAAACATGAAGACACATCAAACCCACCACTTCTGCCGAACCCAGGATGTACTGGTCGTATTTTTCAGGAGTGTACATCTGCTTCTCCAGGTCCATCTCCATACTTTTAAGAAAAACATCCACCAGTTCCATGTCTACATTATAATCGTGCACCACATGTTGGAAAGCATTCAGCACGGGGTTACTGGAAATCCTTCCTTCGATGGCCTCATAAGTATCACGCCTGAATTTTTCGAGTAGGTATTTTTTGTCATACCCGTCAAAACTGTCAACGATCTCGTCGGCCAGCCTTACAAACCCATAAATGGAATAAATGGGAAAACGCAGGCGGTTATTCAGGAAATAAATCCCAAGGGAAAAGCTTGTGCTGTAAGCCTGTGTCGTCAGTTTGCAGACACGTACCGACAGGTCATCAAATAATGGTTTCATTTGGCTGTTTCTTTAAATATTTTTCTAACTGCCGCGCTGCTATCTTCCCTGAAATAATACAGGGAGGCACACCCGGACCCGGAACTGTAAGCTGGCCTGCATAAAACAGGTTAGCGATTTTTTTGTTCTGCATCCTGGGTTTGAGCACCGCGGTTTGTCTTAGGGTGTTGGCTAATCCATAGGCATTCCCCCTGTAGGAATGATAATCGAATACAAAATCTGAAACACAATAGCTTTTCTTATAGGTAACGTGATCTTTCAAATCGTTCATGCCGGCAAAGGAGCCCAGCCTGCGCATCATCACTTCATAATATCTTTCGCGGGTTTCCTCGGTATCCTGCAGTCCCGGCGCAATAGGCATCAGCAAAAAAATATTCTCATGCCCGGCAGGCGCTGCATGCTCATCTGATTTGGAAGTGCAGCATACATAAAACAATGGTTTGGTAGGCCATTGCGGGTCCTTGTAGATCTCGATAGAGTGCCGGTCAAGATCCTCATCAAAAAATAATGTATGATGGTGAAGCCCCGGAATTTTTTTATTGATTCCCAGGTAATAAATGAGGCAGGAAGGTGCAAAGGTTTTTTTGGACCAGTAAGCCTCGTCATAATTACGAAAGGCAGGAGGCAATAAGCTCGATTCCACGTGGTGATAATCAGCGGATGCTACCACGGCATCAGCCTGGATGGTTTCCCCGTTTACCACCAGGCCCTGCACTTTCCTGTTTTCTATATTGATGCGCTCCACTTCAGCATTAAAATGGAAGCGGGCGCCATTCTCAACAGCCATCCGCATCATACTCTCTATCACTTTACCAAAGCCGCCTTTCGGATACCAGGTTCCCAGTTTCAGGCCGGCATAATTCATCAGGCTGTAAAGTGCAGGCATTTCCCTGGGCATGGCACCCAGGAAAAGAACAGGAAATTCCATGAGCGCTATAAGCGCAGGGTGTTTGAAAAATTTGCGGACATGAGCGCTGAAGGAAGAAAAAAGGTCGAGTCCCAGGGCCGCACGGAACAGGGAAGGATCAGCGAACTCCATCAGTGACAGCCCGGGCATACGGGCCATTTTATTCATTCCCGTTTCATATTTGAAGCGTGCCTGCTCCATGAATTTATCGAGCTTTTTGGCGCTGCCGGGTTCCAGGGCTTCAAAAACTTCTCTCAATGATTTATAATCGGCTGGGATCTTCAACTGGTTGTTTTCAAATACCATTTCAAATCCCGGATCCAGTAATTCCAGCTCATACAGCTCACTGACCTTATAACCGAAATCATTAAAAAAATCTTCAAAAACACCAGGCATCCAGTACCAACTGGGACCCATGTCAAACAGGTATCCTTCTTCGGTCCTGAACTGGCGGGCCCGGCCGCCCGCTGAGGCATTCTTTTCAAACACATCAACGGAATGGCCTTTCGCTGCGAGGTAAGCGGCAGCGCTGATGCCCGAAAAGCCAGAACCTATGATGGATATATTTGCCAAAGCTGTTGAAGTTTTAAATTACGGAATTAAACAGTATTCAGTTCTATTTCTTTTTCAAGATCATCAACCGTTCTCAGCCATTTGATCTTTTTGTTTTTGCCAAGTTGTGACAGCAATCCGGGATGTCCGGCTATAAACAGGTTTTTGTTTGCAACCTTCAATACATTTTCAAGGTAGACACCGGTTTGTTCAGGATGGTCGTTATGAACAAGGAACAAAAGAATCCTGCCAGGCTGAACGGAGCGGATAACATCTTCAAGGGATGACAAGGGCATATTGGCGCCCAGGTACACCGACCGGCTGCCCGATTGCCTGATCAGGTAGTGGGCCAATAACAAACCAATTTCGTGTAATTCGTCTTCCGGTAAAAATAAAAGCCATGGCGAAGAGGTGGAGGTGGGAGGCGGCAGGGAATCAATGGCGGTATATAATTTTTGCCGCAATAAATTACTGATAAAATGTTCCGCTGCCGGGGGAATGCTGCTATCGGACCACATCAACCCTACCCGGCTCAGCATGGGAAGTAATATTTTTTTATACGCTTCAGGCATGCCATACCTGAGGAGGCAATGCGAGAAGAGTTTTTCAAAATGAGCTTCATTGAAATTCATGCCTGCAGAGATCAACTGGCTGATGAAATATTCCTCGTGGTCATGGGCCTTTACATCAAGAGTGAAGCCAGAAACCAGTTTATCCAGCTTTTCATCCGGCAGCCTGGCCAGTTCGGAAACCTTACGGTCGACTTTCATCAGGCTGACTATATTCAACAGTCGCCTCAACTGGTCTCCATCATAATATCTTGTATTCCCTTCGGAGCGCATGGGCTTCAGGGCATTGTACCGCTTCTCCCAGATCCTGATGGTGTGGGACTGAATTCCTGAAAATCGGCTCAGCTCTGAAATGGAAAAACGGTTCATAATTTTGTTTAAATTTATAAACAATTATTTAAACAGAAAAATTATTGTTTCTTTGGGGCCCAGATGTTAATGGCTGTTGGCCATTGGCTGTTGGCTATTGGCTTATTTTTATCACCACATGCAAACACTACCCGATTTTTCCCAACCACTCTGGTTCTTTATAGCTATACTGGCAGTTTTTATGGTGGTGTTTTTGAGGTATGTGCTGATAGCAGGATTGTTCTATTGCATATTTTATATCTGGTCACCGGAGAAATGGAGAGAAAGAAAGATCAGCAACAGAACCTATTCCAAAACCCAGTTAAGAAATGAGATCAGGTGGAGCATGATCACTGCATTGATCTTCGCTTTTGCCGGAGCCTTCACTGCTCTCCTTTGGCAGAAAGGCTGGATGAAGATTTATACTGACGTCCATGCCTACCCGCTTTGGTGGCTACCCGCCAGCCTGGTGATTTCACTCTTTCTTCATGAGACTTATTATTACTGGGTGCACAGGTGGATGCATCATCCTAAAATTTTCCGTACTGTGCATAAGGTGCACCATGACAGCAATATCACTTCTCCCTGGACCGCATTTAGTTTTCACCCCATCGAGGGATTATTGCAGGCCATATTTCTCCCACTTGTATTTCTATTCCTTCCCGTGCATCTCTATGTGCTACTACTACAGCTTACGCTTATGACCTTTAGCAGTGTGATCAACCACCTGGATATCGAGATCTATCCAAAAAAATTCAGGGAGCATTTTATTGGCAAGTGGCTGATTGGCGCATCCCACCATTCATTGCACCACAAACAGTTCAAGTATAATTTCGGATTGTATTTTACCTTCTGGGACAAATGGAAAAAAACGGAGAGCCCGATGTACAACCAGCTATTCGATGAAAAAACCGGGAAACATTAATACCCCGAACGCTCCCTGGCTTCAATCTCGCTGCGGAATTTTTGCAAGAGTGACATCTCCAGATCATCCGCGCAACGCCACTGCTGGTCTTTGAGATAGAGAATGTATTCGGCATGATTGCCTGATACCAGGTATTGCCTTTGACCAAGCGGCGTAAAGTGGTAAGATTCACCTGTAACAGTAGCCTGGAATTCCATACCAGCAAGTTAATGCGCATACCGAATTCATCAGCCAGATTTTCTGTTTTTTAAGGGGATGTACTTAAGGACGGAAGCGGTATGGGGAGTAGGAAGTCGAAAGTCAGTAGTCGGTAGTCGGTCAAGTCAAAAGTCAAAATTCAAAAGACTGCGCTTCACAACTCACGTCTCACATCTCACGTCTCATGTCTTCCGACTAACATCATCCCCTCCATCTCTAAACGACCCGACTTTGAACTATGAACTTTGAACTGGCAGACTACCGACTACCGACTTCCGACTTCCTCCTTCCTTTCACATAAATTTCTGAATTAGTGAACAAAAACATCCTAACTTCTTTCTGTGAAAGCACCCTTACTTGTTATCATCCTTCTTTTTACCAGTTCATTGCTGCAGGCACAGGACCTTACCGGGTTCTGGAAAGGAAGCCTGAGAATGGGTGGAGGCTGCTTTACGCAAAACAATATTGAACTGCAACTGAACTTTATTGGCGATAGTGTTTATGGTGATTCCTACCAGTATGAAAGCATCAATTATTACGTCAAGAAAAAGATCAGGGGACGGTACGACCGTATCAACAAAAGGCTGATCATTCATGAGATGCAGGTGGTGACCTTTCATATTCATGAACACTGCACCATCTGTGTCAAAAATTTTTATCTCTCCTATCGCAAAGAAGGTCGAACAGAAATCCTGACCGGGGACTGGGATGGCAAGGTGCTCAACACGGGTATGAATTGCAGCGTTGGACTGATCACGCTTTCCCGGGCGGCCGAATCCGACTTCAAGGAAATTCCCGAGATCATTGTTGATACAGGAACGCTCAAACTTGACTTTTACGATAATGCCCAGGTTGACGGAGATTCCATCACTATCCTTGTCAACAAAAAGATCGTGGCAACGCACCAGCGACTTTCCACCAAACCCATCACTATTTATGTTACGGTTGACCTCAACAGGCCTTTGCAGGAAGTTGAAATGCTGGCTGAAAATCTTGGTTCCATACCGCCCAATACTGCCATACTTATCATAACAGCCGGAGATAAAAAATACCAGCTCTTCCTATCATCCACCCAATCCAAATCGGCCATGGTCCGGTTTGTTTATGAGAAAAAAGAGGAAGTAGCAAGCTCTGAACTTTAGAAACGCACAGGTTTATCAACAGAACCATTTTTTCCTGTGAATAGATGTGAAAAGAAGTGGAAAAAATATTTTCATTAAAAATCAATTTGTTATGCTGAATGTTTGATGTGAAATATGATGCTGGCACCGGATTTTTTGTAATTCTATATATGGGCCGTCAACCAGCAGCATCCAAAACAAAATCAGCGGGGTTAAAAACACCTTCCGTAAAGAAGCTGCCTGCCAAGAAAAGGGCTGCCCCAAAAAAAGCAAAGGAAAAGCTGGTGATCGCACCGGGCAGCCGACAATATTTTTCAAGTATTATTGAACTGATCAAAAGAGGATTGCCGGCAGGTGAATCTTCCCCCATGCCTCTATCTTTAAAACCCATGCTGGCTACATTGGTTGATGCACCGTTCACAAGCGATGAATGGCAATTTGAATTGAAGCTGGATGGTTACCGCGCTCTTGCTTTCCTGAACAAAGGATCAGTTGAGCTCAGATCCCGCAACGAAAATTCTTTCAATCAAAAATTCCAACCAGTGTACGAAGCATTGAAGGAATGGAATATCAATGCCGTGCTGGATGGTGAAATCGTTGTACTGAATGAAGAGGGAAAGCCAGATTTCAATGGCATCCAGCAATGGGATAAGATCCAGGAAGGTCAGCTCATCTATTATGTATTTGATATCATCTGGCTTGACGGCCGGGATCTGACCCGGCTACCACTTTACCGGAGAAGAGATATACTGCGTCAACTCATGCCGGTTTCCGGTATGATCCGCTATAGTGACCATATTGATGATATCGGTGAAGAGTTTTTTGAGATTGCCCGGAAGAATAATCTTGAAGGGATCATCGCCAAAAAAAAGGATGCTGCCTATATTCCAGATTCAAGATCCAGGGCCTGGCTTAAAATAAAAATTGAGGAACAGCACGAAGCCATCATTTGCGGCTATTCCAAAAACAGGGATACCGACAGGCTATTCAGTTCACTTGTGCTGGGGGTTTACCAGCAAGGGCGCCTGGTGTATATCGGGCAGTCAGGCACCGGTTTCACTGAAAAAAGCCAGGCTGAGCTGATGAAGAAGATGAAGCATCTCGTGAGCAGCAACATGCCCTTTGATAAAGATCCGAAGATCGGTAAGACAACCGTTTGGCTGGAACCGGAGCTTGTGTGTGAAGTAAAATATACTGAACTCACTAAAGAAGGCATCATGCGGCATCCTTCTTTCCGTGGATTAAGAATAGATAAAACGGCAGCCGATCTCAATAACGAACAGTCAGGGCCAACAAGTAAACTGCTGGAAGAAAATAATCCGGGAGAAAACCTGGCCAGCAGCAAAAAGGAGGAGCAACTGGTCACTATCGATGACCACGAACTGAAGCTTACCAATCTTAATAAAACATTCTGGCCTGCAGGCAAAGGCAGGGCTGCCATTACCAAGGGTGACCTGCTCAGGTATTATTACAGTATGGCAGAATATATCATGCCTTACATGAAGGACAGGCCACAATCACTGAACCGTTTTCCCAATGGTATCAATGGCGAAAGTTTTTACCATAAGAACATGAATGGCAAGGTGGATGCCTGGCTGAATACATTCAAACGTTACAGTGATTCCAATGGGGAAGCAAAGGATTTCCTGATCTGCAGCAATACTGCTTCACTCATTTACATGGCCAACCTGGGTTGCATAGAAATGAATCCCTGGCATTCGAGAGCGCAAACCGCTTTGTATCCCGACTGGTGTGTGATTGACCTGGACCCGGGAAAAATTTCATTTGACAAAGTCATTGAAACTGCAAACGTAGTAAGGCAGGTGCTGGATAGTTTACAGGTTCCATCCTATCCTAAAACTTCAGGGTCAACCGGAATTCATATCTATATTCCTTTAGGCGCCAAATACAATTATGAACAGTCGAGGCAACTGGCGGAACTGATCGCAACGCTGGTGCATGAGGAATTACCCGGTTTTACCAGCCTCGTACGCAACCCACAAAAAAGAAGTGATAAGATTTATATAGATTACCTGCAAAACCGCCCGATACAAACCATTTGCGCGCCTTATTCGGTAAGACCCAAACCCGGGGCTACCGTATCAGCGCCATTGCATTGGGAAGAAGTAAAAAAAGGATTGAAGATCTCCGATTTCCACATAAAAAACATGCAGGCACGTGTAAAATCAGAAGGCGATCTTTTTGAAGGAATATTGCATAAGGGCATTGATCTCAACAGCCTTTTGAAAGGCCTCACCCAACTCATCTGAGCCTTTTATTTGCGCCCGAACCAGCCTTTGATCTTGGTAAGAAATGATTCCCTGTTCTTTTTTTCTTCACCAAT
>JAEYUA010000167.1 GCA_023433755.1 Bacteroidota bacterium
TTCACATCCGCGTCCACCAGTGCCCGGCGAATCTCTTTCACCGTGGCGGCGATATTGAGTTCGGTGATCCTTCCCTGGCCTTTCAGATTCTTAAAGGCACCGTCTAACCGGTCTTGTAATGATTCAAACATAATAGCACATATTTATAGAGACCCGGTCCTGGACTGCCTTGTGGACCGGGGATGCAAAATTAAGCGCCAGAGACATGCGAAAGGACGAAAGCAGATCATTAACAGAAAATAGGACCGGCCAGGGCCTTAAACAGGAAAGGCCTCCTTTCGGAAGCCCTTCTTTATTTTCACCAGTCTATGGATTAACAGTCTGTTTTAACACGAGGCCTGAACATTTGGATATTGGATCGCCTGGTTTTCCAGGATCTGGTTTCAGATCATCATTAGAAACCTACAACTGCCTGGATCACGTAACCGTTGAATTTACCACCATTGCGGATGTCAGACACTGCAAAGTTTTTATACTGTTGTTTTACATATTCGCCTTTCAGCATTACGTTCCTTGTCAGGTACCAGCCGGCAGCAAAACTTGTGCGGTTGATATTGGTAGCTTCAGTCAAACCTGGCATTTCAGTGTCAACTGTGTTATACCTTGCACCTACAAACACATTTTCTTTTGCACCCAGGCGGTAAATACCTTCTACTGCGATCTGGTCCATTTTACGGTCGGTTTTATCGGCAGCAGTACCGGCATTACCTTTTGCTGTTTCATAAGTACCAAACAGTTCCAGTCCACCATATTTCAGGAAACCGTTCAGCATGATGGCTCTAACGTCCCTTGTAAAGTTTGGAGCAAAACGTCCGGAGGTAAAGTTGGCTTTCAGGTCAGCACCTGCAGGCTCCATTACACCAAAGTAGTTAGATCCTGTACGGTCACCGGCATACAATACGTTCCGCTGTGAATTTTTGTTGATATACAATGAAGCACTACCTCTTACTCTCAGTTTGCTGGTCAGTTGTTTGTCAAGACCACCTTTGAAATAGAACGCAGGGTTTTTGGTAGAATCTCCGGTAGCATCGGGTTTTTGTTTGTTGATGGAAGAGTTGATGGTACCGTTGGTAACACCCACCATACCAAAGAATCCGAATTTCTGCAGGTAGATTTCACCACCGATCTCAGTAGAGAAAGCATCTACAATATAGTTCTCAACAAATGGGTTGTAAAGAGCTGCGCCACCATCAGTTCTGCGGAAGTGCTGGTCGCCATAGTTAATTTCCATGTGACCGATTTTGATAGTAGCCATGTCCATCAGGTTATCCCAGAAAGCTCCTTTGAAAGGAAGTTTGTCGAACTGGATGTAACCACCTTTTACCCAGGTTTCATTGTGGTGACGGGCAGAAAGGTAAGTGGCCAGGTGCAAACGGATACCGTCGGCCAGTTGAACGTCAGTATTCAGGTTGGCTTGAGCCAGGTTAAATCCGGCACCCATCTGGTATAAAGGAGTTTCAAGTTTGTTGCTGTGCTTCAGGTTCTGGAAAGATTGCGTAAATCCTGCACCGAAACGAACCCTCAGGCCTTCATAAGGAATGGTATCAGCCTGTTTGGTGGTTTCGAAAACATTTACACCTCTTTGATCATAAGGTCTGAAGTAAGATGGCCTCAGGTAAAATTCCCTGTCCTGGGCATTTACAGTGGTTGGCAGTACACCTGCAATTATAATGGCAAGCAGGATGTAGATTGATTTTGAACTTTTCATTGTTGTAAATTGTAATGTGACGAAGTTAGATTTCAGTTATAATTAGTTTCCGTTGAATTTGATGCTGTAATCAATGGTCAGGTTGTCGCCGGTTTTAAGTGCTCCCATCATGAATGAAGGAGGTTTGATACCGAAATCAGACATTTTGATTTTCTGACTACCAGTAACACTCAGGCTGCGGTCGGCATTTAAAACACCATTGGCAGTGAGGGTAACTTCTTTTGCAACACCTGAAATGGTAAGCATGCCAACAGCTTTGATCAGGTATTTATTACCGCCCTGGGAAGTAACGGTAGAAGAGTTCATTTTGAAATTCACATGAGTGTATTTTTCAGCATTCATGGCTTTATAAGCCCTGGTGTCGAGCAGGTTTTCACCGCTTTTGAGGGATTTAACCGGGATGCTGAGGCTCAAACCGTTGATGGATACCAGTCCGGCAGCGGCGGACTGCATGGTGAACTGTGCGAAACATACATAATCAGTTCCCTTCATTGACCAATCGTGCAGATTGGATGTGCCGCTGACCTTGATTTCAGAAGTAGCGGAACGGGAAGTAAAAGTTGTTTGAGCAAAAATTGACTGGGATATAAATAAGCTGACCAGGAGGGTTAAAATGGGAAAAGCTGATTTATAAGCAGCGGCTGCGGGAGATTTACTTTTCATGGTTTTTGTTTTAATGTTGAAGACACAAAACTATTTCCGCCGCCCGCCGATTTGGATGACTTGGAGGTTTGGATAATATGAGTTTAAATGCCCCGGATTCTGACCTGTGTTATCCCATTTGGCCAGGAAGCCGGCAAAAACCTGACACAGGTCAGCAAAACAGGCAGGGCCAAGGGGGTTTTAGGCGGAAAAAAGGAGATGCATATCCTGATTTAAGGGGAATTTTACCTTCTGGATATTGTCATTATCAGTTGCTTAACTTAGATTTGCATCCCGCCTTGGGCGGGACTAACAATTATTGTTCACGCATTTAAATTTCTATTTAAGATGCCAGTTAAAATCCGTTTACAGAGACACGGGTCCAAGAAGCGACCCTTCTACTTCATTGTTGTTGCAGACGCACGCAGCCCCCGCGATGGTAAATTCATTCAGAAACTCGGTACTTACAACCCCCTGACAACACCTGCCACTGTGCAGCTTGACCGTCAGAAGGCAATGGACTGGTTGCACAAAGGTGCCCAGCCCACTGATACCGTGAGAAAGATCTTATCATACAAAGGCGTGTTATACCTGAAGCATTTATTGCGTGGTGTATCACTTGGCTTGTTTGATGAAGCAACAGCCATGACAAAATTCCAGAGTTGGCATTCAGAGCATGAAGCTCAAATGCGTAAACGCCAGGAAGAAGCTCAGCGTGACAGAAGAGGCAGAAGAAATCCTCCGTACCAGCGCCGCGAAAGAAGACCGGCTGCTAACGAGGGTTCAGAAGGCTGATCTCGCACCCAAGACCTTCAAAAAAATTAATCCCGGTGGTTTCACCGGGATTTTTTTATTCTTTATTTTCTCCATTCAGGAAGCTGAACAGGGCCAGCAGATCCTTCTCATTGCTCAAATCAACTTTATTTTTTTGCAGATAATCTTTCAGTTCTTTTTCCTGTTTGGAGAAGAGGTTATATAAATTCTTTTTCGTTGCAGTAAAAGAATTCCGGTGCCTGTCCATCAACAGGAATTTCGATTCTTTTTTATATACCGCGTTTTCATCCAGGTTCAGCCAGGTTACCTGTGGCATTTCATCTGTCGTAAATGTTCTTTCCGAATTCACCGAGGATACGGCCGAATAAGTTCCATAAGCGCCTTTTTTTTCTTTCCCCACAAGTGATATGGATTCTTTTTTTGCAAGATTCACCTCTGGATAATGGGTAATGAGGTAAGCGTAGGATTTGTCGGCATAGAAAAAAGTATCCTGGTTCAAAATGAACATGCTGAATAGTTCCGGCTGGGCCAGGATCATGGTATCTCCCTTTCCATTGATAAAGAACATCTGTTCATTGAGACGGTGATAATTGAGCTTTGCTTCCATCACTGCATTGTCACGGTAAACAAGCCTGCTGCTGACAAACTCAGGATATTTGAAAACAACACTCATCAGCTTTTCGCGGGAGCCGTCCTTCAGGTTATTTACATTGATCCTCTTGCTGCTGGAATCCTGGGCCTGGATAGCCAGGGCGGTGATGAAAGAAAAGAAAAAAAGAATCGTTCTCATGCCGGTGTTTTTTGTACTTACGTAAAATACACAATTTGGTTGCAATGGGAAGGTTTTAGTTGCGGGCATCGGCTAACTTTGGCGGATGACGGAGTATTTCAGGATTGGCAAACTGGTAACGGCATTCGGGCTGAAGGGAGAAGTTGTTTTGAAGCATAATCTTGGAAAAAAAACTTCTCTCAAGGGACTGACGGCTTTTTTTATTGAAGAAAAAAAAGGAAATTTTCTTCCCTGGTTCATAGAATCCAGCCGCATCAAGAATGAAGAAGAGGTATTCCTTAAACTGGAAGGGGTTAATACCAAGGAAGCTGCCACAAGGCTCACCCAGAAGGAAGTATGGCTTCCTGAAGCTGATTTCAAAAAATTTTCTGCCAAATCATCACCCATCAACCTGCTCGGATACGAGATGGTTGAAGACAGCCAGGTGCTGGGGCTCATCCGCGAAGTGATTGAGCAACCCCACCAGTTGTTATGCCGGATAGAATATAAAAACAGTGAAGCTTACATACCCCTGCATGAGGAAACCCTGTTGAAAATTGACAACCGGAAAAAACAGGTTATTGTTTCGCTGCCTCCAGGATTACTGGAAATTTATCAGTAGAGATACCCACAGCTTTCACCGCATTCCTGGCCTGTATCATATGCCTTTGCTGGTGTGCTACAAGGAAACGCAGGATATCACCCAGTTTTAAACGGATAAAACGGCTGATGGTGATGGGCACCCTGATATTATTGAGGTTGCGCTTTTTCGCGATCTCCAGTAAATGCAGGAACTTCTGCTGCTGTTTGAAGAACTCATTAAATACCTGCTCAACATTCAGACCTTTTGACGGAGAGAAATTTTTAAGGGTCTTCATTTTGTTTTTGATCTCATATACGTTGGTGGGTGCGATCATCCTGGTAAAATAATTCCCCCAGAAACCGGGCAGGAACCAGGCATTCTGGTCCCTAGTTATGGGTACCATAGCCTTCTCGATCAACGGAAGGTAATGACGGTTATACATATTGAGATGCTCAATGGTTTGCGCCACACTCCAGGCGCCTTCGGCAGAAGCATAGTTGAGTTTAACAGGATCAGCGGTCCTTAAGTGTTCAGCGGCGGCGATCAACTGCCTGATATCCGACTCCAGTTGACCAATCAATTCTTCGCTTTTAAATTTTTTCATCTTGAGGTTTTTGGCTTTCTATGATGATTCAAATTACAGACCACCCTTTCCTGCTGCCCGGCCGGCTAAAACTGTCGGGTTCGAGGTAAAAATTACACAGCCCGGTTTTAATTTCCTGGCTTGCGGATTTTAGTTAGGTTTGGCCGTGGCCGATTCCATCCGACATATTGCCCATTTTGACCTTGATGCTTTTTTTGTGTCTGTTGAAGTATTAAAAGACCCTTCCCTCAAAGGTAAAGCTATCATTGTTGGCGGCGACGGACAAAGAGGTATCGTGGCAGCCTGCAGTTATGAAGCCCGTAAATACGGAATTCAGAGTGCCATGCCGGCGCTAACGGCCAAACGATTATGCCCCCATGCCATTTTCCTGAGAGGCAGTTACCATGACTACAGTAAATATTCCCGGATGGTCACTTCCATCATTGCTGATGCAGTACCTCTATATGAGAAAGCATCAGTAGATGAATTTTATATCGACCTCACGGGCATGGATAAATTCTTTGGTGTTCGTAATTACACCAGGGAATTGCGGGAGAAGATCATTAGAGAAACCGGTCTGCCTATTTCCTATGGTTTATCTACCAGTAAACTGGTCAGCAAAATGGCTACGAATGAAGCCAAACCGAATGGATACCTGGAAGTGCCGCCGGGCAGGGAAACCGCTTTCCTCTGGCCTCTTACGGTAGATAAGATTCCCGGAGTTGGCAAACAAACCGAAGTGGAACTGCGCAACCTGGGCATTTTTACAATCGAACAGATCGCGAAGACTCCACCAGACCAGTTGGAACATGCCTTTGGAAAATGGGGAAAGAAATTATGGGAAAAAGCACATGGCATTTCTCTTTCTGCTGTTGAACCCTACAGCGAACAAAAATCCCTTTCGCGGGAAAATACTTTCGAGGCCGACAGTAACGATCATGATCACCTGTATACGGAACTGGTGCGGCTCACAGAACAGGTGGGCTATGACCTGCGTGAAGAAGAAAAACTGGCTGGCTGTGTAACCATTAAATTAAGGTATGCGGATTTCACAACAGTCACCCGGCAGGAGATGATCAACTATACTGCACTTGACAATATCCTGCTGGCAAAAGTGAAAGACCTATTTGATAAACTTTACAGGAAAGGAGAAAAGGTGAGGCTGCTGGGAGTGAAACTCAGCCACCTGGTGCCCATGACCATCCAGATGAATTTATTTGACAATGCCGCTGAAAAGCTGGAACTGTTCAAAACCGTAGACGGGATCAAGAACCAGTTTGGCAGCGACCTGCTAACCAAGGCTTCAGCAATGAGAAAAAAGAAATGATCTCTTTCTCTTTCTGTTTCTCTTTCTGTTTCTCCTTCCCCTCTTGCAACTTCCACTTCCCAAGACTATTTTACAGGCAAATACCTTTATGAACAGACGTAATTTCCTGCAAAAAACCAGCCTGGCTGCGATAGCCGCCGCCAGTCTTCCGCTAGCGGCGAGGGCCCGTAAACCCAAACAGACTGATACCCAAACCTACAGGTCTGAAAACATGGGTGAGGCTAAAGAAACACTCTATGGCCTTTCCATTGATGAAACCATCCTGGATAGTTTTTCATCTGCTTCAGAAGAAGAAAAAACGATCATGCTTTCTGTAAAATATTATAAAACCACCGCCAGGGATTCACCTTCGCGTTCCGGCAACTATAAATTGAGAGTGGGCTCCGTAAGAAAAGGTGATAATGATCGTTACATCCTTGAAACAAAAGTGGAAAAGATCTCCAGCAGTTATGATCTGCCCAAAGCCATCTCAAAAAAAATAACCCTGAAACTGAAAAACAGGGAGTATATAGTAATTGAGGGAAAGAAAGATGCCGTGGCCAAACTTAAATATGTTGAATCGAGTTCCTCTGACGAAGATTGCTTCCTTACCACGGCCTGCGTGCATCACAGGCAACTGCAGGATGATTGTATGGAGTTGCAAACCTTACGAAACCTGCGTGAGCAATATATGCGGGGACAGGAGGAAGGCAACCTGCTTATCAGCCAGTACTCGGTGCTGGGACCATCCATTGTAAAAGGCATCAATAGCTGTGAGAACAGTGCCGATATCTATGATTATATGTACCAGCATATGATCCTGCCTTCGGTTGAACTGGTGCAGTGTGGCCAGCATGAGGAAGCTGTTCAATACTATAAAACATTTGTAAAAGCCCTTTACGAAAAATATTGCTGACCTCCTTTTTTCGTCCGTAAACCTGCCATGATACATTCTGGCAGGTTTTTTTGTGCACCCCTCCCTTCTTATCTTCGTTCAGTTACCTGAAAAAAATTAATATGACTACACTTTGGAAAGATTACCAGGAAAAGAACCAGCAGCGTTTTCTTGACGAAATGCTTGAACTGTTACGTATACCATCGGTGAGTGCTAAATCGGAGCACAAAGAAGACATGCGCAAATGCGCGGAACTGGTTAAACAACGCTTATTGGATTCAGGTGCCGGTAAAGCTGAAGTGATGGAAACTGCAGGACACCCGGTAGTGTATGGAGAAAAAATCATTGACCCGTCAAAACCTACAGTTCTGGTATATGGCCATTATGATGTGCAGCCACCGGAGCCTCTTGAATTATGGAATAGCGGTCCATTTGACCCTGTGATTAAAGAAGGAAAAGTATTTGCAAGAGGCAGCGCAGATGATAAAGGACAGTTTTACATGCACGTGAAGGCGCTGGAGATCATGACAAAAACCAATAGTCTTGAAACCAATATCAAATTCCTTATTGAAGGTGAAGAAGAAGTAGGCTCACCCAACCTGGGAAATTTTGTTGCGGAACATAAGGAAATGCTTAAAGCCGACGTGATCCTCATCAGTGACAGCTCGCTGTTGAGTATGGAAAATCCTTCTCTTGACATTGGTGTGCGCGGACTCTCCTATATAGAAGTGGAAGTAACAGGAGCCAACCGTGATCTTCACAGTGGAACCTATGGAGGCGCAGTGGCTAATCCCATCACCATTTTATCCAAAATGATTGCTTCCATTCATGATGAGAATAACCATATCACCATACCAGGCTTTTACGACGATGTGGTTGAAGCCACACCCGAGGAAAGAGCCTTGATGGCAGGTGCGCCTTATGATGAAAAAGAGTACAGCGAAGAACTGGGTGTAAAGGAATTATGGGGCGAAAAAGGATTTACTACCAATGAAAGGACCGGCATCCGCCCAACCATTGAGATCAACGGCATCTGGGGCGGCTACACTGGCGAAGGTGCCAAAACCGTACTGCCTTCAAAGGCAACCGCCAAGATCTCCGCGCGACTGGTACCCAACCAGTCATCTCATAAGATCACTGAAATACTGCTGGAGCATTTCAAAAAAATTGCTCCCTCTTCTGTAACCGTGCATGCGTTTGAGCATCACGGTGGTGAGCCTTATATGACACCAATCAATAGTAAGGGTTACCAAGCTGCCTCCAAGGCCTTGCAGACCACATTCGGAAAAACCCCGATACCGGTAAGAGGTGGCGGAAGTATTCCAATTTGTTCCATCCTGGAAAGAGAACTGGGCATCAAGATCGTGTTCATGGGTTTTGGACTGGATAATGACAACCTGCATTCGCCCAATGAAAAATTCAACCTGGAAAATTATTATAAGGGTATAGAAACGATCCCCTATTTCCATAAGTTTTTTGCACAGGACTGATTCTCTGGTAAATAATAAAAAAGCCGGGGACGATCCCGGCTTTTTTATTATTAGAGATAGTGGTGGGAAAAAAAATCAAAAGTCAAAAATCAAAAGTCAAAAGTGAAGATGGAGTATAGACATCCGGAGACAGTTGACATGTGTAACTTGCGGTTTTATAAAGCCTGGCTTCCTTTCCTGGCTTGAAGTTCCCAAAGGATAAGCAGACCAGCAGGAACGCACTCATACCAAAAGTTGTAATCAATAAATTAGTGAACCTTGAATCCCTCACCAGCTAAAGAAAAATTAAGGCTTGATAAATACCTCTGGGCTATCCGTGTTTTTAAGACCCGGAGCCTGGCTTCAGCCGCATGCGAAGCAGGTAAAGTAAAGCAGCATGCCACCAGTGTGAAGCCCTCCAAAAATGTAAATGTTGGTGATGAATACGAGATCAGGACAGAGGCACGGAAATGGGTGATCAAGGTCACGGGATTATTGCACAACCGCCTTGCCTTTTCAGAAGCAGTTAAATATTATATTGACATCACGCCTCAGGAAGAAAAAGACCCCTCTGCCTACCAGCCTGCCTCTTTTCATACCGGTAAAAGGAAAAGCAAGATCGGGAGACCTACCAAGAAGCAGCGAAGGGAAATGGATGATTTCCTTGGCGAGGCACCTTTAACGCCCTAAATCAAGGCTTCACCGACCATAAAACCAGTCTTGTCCATTGCTCCTAGCTGCGCCACTCCGCAAAAACTAAATTTGTAACCGGTATTTTCAGCATCGCAACCAGGACCTGCTTCATTTGCTTAACCAATTATGAAAAAAAACACCATTCTCTGGGCGGATGATGATGCAGATGATCTGCATATGATGCGTGATATTCTGAAGAAGAATAACCGCGCATTTGAGTTGATTGAAGTGCAGAATGGTAAAGAAGCAATTGACTATCTCCAAAACCAGCCGCCGGATCAACTACCCTGCCTGATCATCCTGGATATTAATATGCCGGTACTTGATGGGAAAAAAGCGCTGTCCATCATCAAACAATCTGAATTATTCCAATCCATCCCAACCGTGGTTTTCACCACTTCCAACAGTGAACTGGACCGTTTGTACTGCCAGAAATATAATACTGAAATGATCACCAAGCCGCCTGATTATAAAAGCCTTCAGTCCGCTGTTTTAAGATTACTTGATTTTTGCGGGCAGTGATCAGCCATTCCGGTTTGAAGATTCCGCAGGATTGGCCGAACTCATCCTTTTTTGATGGATTACAATGGAAATTTCTGTAACCAGGTGACGCTGGTCCTGGAGGTCCTCCCACGAGGCTCCTTTGATCAAAGCAGCTTTTAATTTAGATGCTTCCCTTTCGTGTAAAACCTTCAGCGTCTCCAGATCAAGCGCCAGCAGAAACTTATCCATTACTTTACATAAGCCACAAATACTACTCCAATACAAGATCTAACCATGGTTGAACCGGAATAATTTGAGAAATCTTATGATTTTACTTTAAATACCCGCATTAGAATTCAATTGGAAGCCGGAGATATGATGTTTGACCCTTCCTGGTAAATCAAAGAACCTGGGGAAAATGCGTCACATAAACAGTAGCGCAGACGAAACTTGACCAACTCATTACAAATTTTTCACTGTTCATAACCTCATGGATTTTTATCCCGTACTGCCTGGATTAATCTTGCACCCTTAATGAAAATTCATTTTTATGTTATCCAGGATCAGGATGATCGTTTTTATATCTGCATGTTTAGCTGGCCTGAACAGCCAGGCACAGGTAGTAATAAAAGGGCTGGTGGCAGATGGAATAACCAAAGAACCCATTCCGGGTGCTACCATTCAATGCGCTGACACTCATTGTGGCGCCGCGTGCACCACTAATGATAAAGGTCTGTTCCAGTTACAGTGCACAGACTGTAAACAATTATCCGTTTCCTATATAGGATACCAGGTACTTAATGTAGAACTTTCAGCCACTGCTGTCATTTACCTGCAGCCCTCCAACTCCCTGATGAATGCCATTGTTGTAACAGCTAACAGGGGTGACGCGGTCAAAAGGTCTTCGGCGCCGGTAGCAGTTGCTTCCATCAATGCCAGGATGATACAGGACAGCAGGGCAATATCTGCAGACCAGTTACTGAATAAAATAAGCGGCGTGAATATGGTGAGCCTGGGTAATGAGCAACACCAGATGAGCATCAGGCAACCCATTACTACAAAAAGCTTATTCCTTTATCTCGAAGACGGGATCCCCGTAAGAACTACCGGCATTTTTAATCATAATGCCCTGCTGGAAATGAACATGGCCGCCACCAAAAACATTGAAGTGATTAAAGGCCCTTCCTCCTCGCTTTATGGCAGTGAAGCCATTGGCGGCGTAGTGAATTTCCTGACCATTTCGCCTACAGTCAAACCATTACTAAAACTATCGCTGCAGGCACATCATCTTGGTTATAAACGAGCTGAATGGCAAAGCAGTTTCCGCATCAACCAATGGGGTTTTGCATTGAGCGGATACCATGCAGATAAAAAAAATGGTTACCTGGAATATTCCGATTTCCGCAAGACAGCCATTACCGCAAGGGTTGATTACCGTTTCAATAATAAAACATCCTTATCCAACAGTTTAACAGCGATCAACTATTACAGTGATATGGCAGGAAATATTGACAGCAGTATGTTCGCTTCAAAAAAATTCAGCAACCCTCAAAGTTTCACTTACCGTAAACTGAATGCTTTAAGAATACGCTCTACCCTGAATCACAACTGGAATGAAAACAGCAAAACCACGGCTTCCATCATTTACCGTGATAATATACTCGGACAGAACCCGGCTTACAGGATCAGGGACGATTACCGTAAATCAGGTAATACATGGATTGGTAAAAAGGACCTGGCCCATGGCGAGATCAGTGACAATGAATTCAGCAGCTATGCCCTGGTTGCCCAACACAAACAGGAATTAAACTGGAAAAATACAGTTCTCACCGGTGGTATCAGCGCTGACCTCAGTCCTTCCTCCTACCATTCTGATTACATCCGCATCCGCAAGGATTCTGTCAGCAAAAAATATACAGGTTATGCAACTACTGACAGCACGTTAACCCATTATTCGACTGGGATCGGCAATTATGCAGCATTCACCAATGTAGAATTTTCACCTGCAGAAAAATGGAGGGTTGTTCTTTCCCTGCGTTATGATCTTTTCAGGTACCGGTACAACAACCATCTATCTCCATCCTCCTTCAGCGGGGCCCCGGATACGGTGAGCCGGTTCAACAGGTTCAGTCCGAAGCTCGGTTTCACCTACCAGTTGAATCCACGCACAGGATTCTATGCCAACTACAGCCAGGGTTTTGTTCCTCCCCAGCTCACCGAAATGTTCACAGGCGTGAAAGTACCAGAACTGAAACCCGCGGTATTTAATAATTACGAAGCTGGAGGATGGGCTGAACTGATCAAAAACAAATTAAGTATAGATGCCAGCATCTATTGCCTGGAAGGACGTAATGAAGTGGTTTCCGTGAGACTTGATGATGGCACTACGGAGAACAGGAACGCAGGAAGAACTGTTCATAAAGGTATTGAGATGGGATTGCAGTCCGCTCCCTTCAACTCTTTAAGCCTGCGGTATAGCGGCGCTTACAGCCGGCACCAGTTTGTGCAGTTCAACGAAAAAGGAAATAACTACAGCGGCAATGAAATGAATGCCGCGCCGCGGTGGATACAGAATGCAGAATTATGGTTTAAGCCCGGCTTTGTGAAAGGCCTGAGAATTGGATTGGAATGGCAGCACGCAGGTAGCTATTTCATGGATCCGAAGAATACAGAAAAATATAAAGGTTACCATGTTTTCCACCTGCGATCTGGTTACAGGACTGGCGCGCTGGATATCTGGTTCAATGTAATGAATGCTGGTAATGCTTATTATGCCACACTCGCAACCAAAACCAATTCAGGTGAAACCTACCAGCTTGCGGAACCCCGGACCTTCCAGGCCGGCATCAGTTATGATCTTGGCCACCTGCTCAATAAAAAACGATGAAAAAATATTTTCGCAGGCATGCATACCGCTGGCATCGCATCACAAGCCTGGTCATTGCGCTGCCTGTTTTTTTATGGACACTGAGCGGATTTCTTCACCCGGTCATGAACAGTTTTAAACCGGAAGTAAAAAATCATTCACTTCCATTAACCCCGCTTGACAGCAGTAAGATCCGGATGACTGTCAAAGAAGTTTTGGACATCCATAAGATAGACAGCATCAGGCAATCCAGGATCGTGGAAATGTATGGCAGTTTTTATTACCAGGTGGACCAGCCAGGAAATGACAGGCTGCTTTACATAAGTTGTTTCAACGGGCAAATGTTATTGAATGGCGACATTCAATATGCAGGCTACCTCGGTCAGCGATATGTATCAGAGTCGAACAGCAATAGTGGAAAGGGTGAACATCATTCAGCTACCACTTCCCTCAAGTCCATAGTAAAAAACCATGGCATGAACCCTGATAAGATCAATATCACGGATGTTGAACAGGTCAATTCATTTACTTCAGAATACAAATCCTCCAATGTTTTATTGCCGGTTTACCGGGTTGATTTTGACAGGAAAGATCATTTGCGCCTGTATATCGACCCTGTGAGTGGAAAGCTGGCAACAGCCATGAATGACCAGCGGGCCTGGTTCACCAGGTGTTTCGCCATCACCCATAGCTGGAGTTTTATGAATGGGCTGGGCATTTTTAAACATCTGCTGATAGGTTTGATCAGCGTATTGTGTTTGCTGAGCTCCGCACTTGGTTATTATGTACACAACCTAACGAAACCCGGAAAAAATAATGGCAGCTCCAGGAAATTTCACCGTGTATTGGGAAATGCATTTGTTGTAACCACCATGCTGTATGCTTTCAGCGGAGGCTGGCACAGCCTGCACAAGCTGCAGCAAAAAGAAATTGTTGACCGGGAAATACAGCCAGCCATTTCGACCGGCCAGTTGAAAATGGATCACAGAAAGTTTTTCTCATTGAATGATACCACGATAAAGCCTTTAAATTTTTCTGCTTTCCTGATGAATGATGAAGTTTTATGGCAGCTTTCCCTTTCAAAAGAAGGCAGGAAGCAAAACCTGTATTTCCGGCCCGACGGCAGTTCCCTTGTGCAGGATGGTGAAAAAAAACATGCAGTCTACCTGGCGAACCGGTTTTCCGGAAAGCCCGTAGATGAAGTGGAGGCAGTGAAGCCAATCACAAAGTTCAATAACCGCTATTCCATGATGAAAAAAAGGCTGCCTGTAATGGAAGTCAGGTTTAAGGATGGCACTTCGTGGTTCATAGATATTTCTACGGGAGTGACGGCTGGCGTAGCCGGACCTGGCGATGAAGCTGAAAGATTTTCATTCAGTAACCTGCACATGCATCATTACTGGGATGAACTGCTGGGCAAAAAGAAGGGAAAGGTTTTCAAGAACCTGGTACTGATCTCCTCCACGCTTGGACTGATGCTGCTGGCCCTCACAGGTATCATGATGTACCGCACCAAAATGAAAAAAAGAAAGGCCATGGTAACCAACCAGGCATAAATCACCTGCTTAACCAGGACATGAAAGTACCTGCATGGATGCTTTTTCTTCCTGACAGCTTCCTGCTCCTGACCTGGCGAGATGGAGCCAAAGGCAGCGATCATTACACCAGTTAAGTATGTAGGACACCCCGAATTCAGGATTAGCAATCCACCGGTAAGCGGTTACATTTGGAGGTTATCTTTGTCCTATGCGGATAGACGTGATATCAGTGTTACCGGAACTCCTTGAAAGCCCTTTATCCCACAGTATCATGAAAAGGGCGCAAAACAAAGGTTTGCTTGAAGTGCATGCGCATAACCTGCGCAACTGGGCCGTGAATGAATACGGACAGGTTGATGATTACCAGTATGGCGGTGGTGCGGGTATGGTAATGATGTGCGAGCCCCTTTCGAAAGCCATTGATGAATTAAAAGCGCAGAGAGCTTACGACCATGTGATCTATCTCACCCCCGATGGTAAAACGCTGGACCAGAAAACAGCTAACCAGCTTTCTTTATGTAATAACCTGGTGATGGTTTGCGGTCATTACAAAGGGATCGATGAAAGGATAAGGGAACATTACATCACCATGGAAATTTCAATTGGTGATTATGTATTGAGCGGAGGTGAACTCGCTGCAGCAGTATTGATTGATGCCATCGGGAGACTGCTGCCAGGCGTTTTGAATGATGAAACATCAGCACTGACAGACTCATTCCAGGATGGTCTGCTTTCGCCCCCTGTATATACCAGGCCGGCGGATTTTAAGGGATGGAAGGTTCCAGATATTTTACTGAGCGGAGATCCCAAAAAAGTGGACGAATGGAGATTTGAACAGGCGGTGGAGCGAACAAAAATCCGCAGGCCTGATTTGCTGGACGACAGTGTATAATTTAAATAGAGAGCTGGAAATGTGGAAGGGAACAAATAGAGAAACAGAAAGAGAAAGAGGAAGAGTAAGAGAAAGAAAAAAGCCTCCTGTAGAAACAGGACGCTTGATTAGGACATTGCTTCCTTCCGTTATGGCATAATTTCCGGAAGCACTGTAAAATTTTTAGAGAAAAAAGTGCCCCGCTAAGAATAGCAGGGCTTCACCCTTAACCATACGAAACCAAGATTTTTATCTGGAGTAGAATTAATCTACGATTTTACTTTGTTAGCAGGCATGCTAAAATTACGCTTGCATTTTTGACCGGTTGATTCTGTTTCGCCGAAAGGCTTAAAATTATCGGTAAATATTACAAGTGCAATTACCGTTAAAATCTTTCACAATTAGCTGATCTTAATCAGTTTTACCCAGGCCAGATCCCTCTTCCAGGAAGCGTTTCACTTCTTTCACCGCCTTGATGCATTTCTCGTGTACATGGTTGAAATGGTAACGGTAATCCACACCGTTGTTTCCTGTTGCGGCCTGCTCCATGGCTTCGAGATGGGGGTGGAGTTCGGCTGCCAGCCCTGCATATCCCACAGTGGATTTGAGACTGTGAGCAGTCCGGCGAATCGCGTCATGATCGCCGGCTTCTATTTGACCGGAGAGGGCATTTAATTCCGCAGGCACCTGCACCAGGAACTGCTCGAGTATCTCCCTTTCGAATACAGGATCATTGCCGGAGAGTTCATGGAGGTAGTCCAGTTTGATGTGTTCAAAAATGGTTGAATGGCCAGGGATGTTCTGCGCGTTGCGGGCGATGATATTATAAAGAACTGTTTCCTTGATGGGCTTTGAAACATAATCATTCATTCCCAGTTGCAGGCATTTTTCCTTTTCACCTACCATGGCATGTGCTGTCATGGCAATGATGGGCACATCCATTTTCAGTTCATTTCGAATAATACTTGTGGCTGTGTAACCATCCATTTCAGGCATCTGGATATCCATCAGCACAATGGAAAAGCCGGATTGTTTCAGGATTTCCACTGCTTCCTTCCCGTTGTTCACGATTACATGATCCATGGACCAGCTTTTCATCAGGTGTTTAACCAGTTGCTGGTTCATCGGGTTATCTTCTGCTATCAGCACACGGATTTTTTGCAATGGCACCTGTTCTTCCTGCACGGCCAGTGCTTCGGAATAGATCTGTGCCATATCGGGTAAGGTGTACCTGATCTCAACGGAAAACCTGGAGCCCTTGCCTGGAGCGCTCTCCAGTTCAATCTTTCCACGCTGGATCTCCACCAGTTGTTTTACAATGGAAAGTCCGAGGCCGGTACCACCAAACCTACGTGTGGTGGCAGCTTCAGCCTGCTGGAAGCGCTCGAATATGGCAGACTGCTTTTCATCGGGAATTCCAATACCCGTATCGATAACGGAAACGCGTATCACAGCATGGTCCTCATTGAGATCCACCAAACCAACGTTCACCTTTACACTGCCTTCATCCGTAAATTTAACCGCGTTGCTGATCAGGTTTACCAGGATCTGTGTAAGCCTGATGGCATCACCGCAAAGTATATCCGGAACTTCCTTTTCAATGTGTACGCTGAAATCTATCTCCTTCTCGCGGATCTTTTCAATGAACATGGCGCCAACAGAGCTCACCATGCTGCGAAGACTGAACCTGGTTTCTTCAAGGTGCATCATACCCGCTTCCAGCTTGGAGAGATCAAGAATATCATTCACGAGCATGAGCAGGTTTTCACCTGCCGAATGAATGTTCTGAACATACTCCCTCTGGTTGGGATTGAGTTCAGTTCTGCGCAAAAGACTTGTAAAACCCAGGATGGAATTCATTGGAGTCCTGATCTCATGACTCATATTAGCCAGGAACTGCTCCTTCATATGAACCACATCCTTACTGCGCCTCTCCGATTCATTTAAAGCCAGGATCATGCGTTGCTGTTTCCTCCCCTGGCTGGTGATGAACCAGAAAGCGGTGATGAGTGCACCCAGGGCCATCAGCGTGATCACAAAACCCCAGAGCCGGGCACTCCTGCCGGTACTTTCAATGGAACCAACAATACGGAGCAACTGGGTTTGCCTGTTCTTTTCCAATACAGTAATGATTGCAACGATCTGGTCGCGCAAAACTTTACCGCGGTTGGAGTTGATAACTGCTTCGGCGCTATCCTTGCCATAATGATGGAAAGCATTTAGAATCTCGATGCTGAATTGTTTTTTTTCAGATATCAGCACCTTGAGCCTTTCGATTTCTTCAACTGTCTGGTAACGGAGATTAGTGGCTATCAGGTCAAATTCACGGTCGATGCCCTGGTTACGTTTTTCAACATCCTTGAGATAGATTTTATCCCCCGCGAGTACAGCCCCCCTGATATCACTCTCAACAGAAAGAATATCAGCCTCGAGCCGTCGCAGGTCGTTTTGCACCTGGAGTTCATTCAACAGGCTTTTATTGCCCTCGATCAGGCGCCTGATATTGTAACCCGACATTACCTGCAGGAATACAATGATGACGATACCAAAAAGAAACAGCCACAAAACCAGTATACGGTAGTCAGGTCTTCGCATGGGTAAAGCTCAATTACCGAAAATATACGATTTTCAGCTATGGCTTTCAGCAGGTTTTACCCCGAGATAATATTTTTTAAAAAAACGGAGGGCTGCAAAGAAAAAGAAAACGGAAGCAGCCAGTGTAAGGATGAGCATGGCAGGACGCTTCCTGCTGAACAATTCAGTGAACAGGAAATACTCAGAAATGATGAGCATTAGAAGTAGTAATATGAAGATCAGAAACTTTTTCATAAGCATGAGAAAAGGCCGCTGGTAGCAGCCGTTCCTGAACAATTAGATCTGGATGCAGTACGGTGGTTTTTCATGTTAGTTTGGGTTGCGACCGTTGGCAAAGCATCAAAACCAGCTAAGGAGCGGATGCATGGATATTGTTCAGTAAAGCTAGTGAGAGGACCGTGAAATGTTGAGCCGCTTAGGTAAAACCCTTATTGGCTTCGGTGAAATTGAAAATTATTACGGTGAGATTACAGCAGGTTCAGCCGTTTATTGAGATTGGATTTATGAGTATCGGCTACAGGAATGGTGGTCTTGCCAATGCTGATGGTTCCTTCCTGGATATAGTCGATCTTATTGATGGCAACAATATAGCTCCTGTGAACCCTGATGAACTTGCTGGATGGTAGTTTTTCTTCTATTGATTTGAGCGTGGCGTGTACCACGTGAAATTTCTGCGAGGTGTGCACCTTCACATAATCACCCATGGCCTCAAGAAAAAGAATATCATCGATACTGATGCGCTTGAGCACCCCGTTATCCTTAACAAATACAAAACCCTGCTCCTCCACTTTTACCTCTTCCTTATTGCTTTCAAGGGTTTCACCCGCTTTATCAATAGCCTGCTTCAGACGGGGAAGGGTGATTGGCTTTACCAGGTAATCCACCACGTTCAACTCAAAAGCCTCAACGGCATAATCTTTTTTGGCGGTGGTAAAAATGATGAGGGGACGCTGCTGCCCGAGTTTGCGTGTAAGATCCAGCCCGCTCATATCCGGCATTTCTATATCAAGCAGCAAGAGATCAACCTGCCTGGCATCAAGTGAGTCCAGCGCTTCGCCGGCATCACTGCATTCTGCAATCAATTCAAGGCTCGGAACTTGTGTCACCAGTTGCTTCAAAGCCATTCGGGCCATCTTGTTATCGTCAACAATTATGCATTTCATGGTCAAGGGGATGAACAAATATAATAAACGAACCTATTCGCGATCAACAAATAAATTACTCAGGAAACCATAGCAGAATCATGCCAATTTATTTAATGCCAATCACCGGTAATGATTTTTGCCTGATCAAATCATTTAAAGCCTTTACGTCATTTTGCTGAACTGCGTTTAACTGTAACAGTTGTTCATCTACCTGCGCGGCAAGGTCTTTGAAAACATCTCTTACCTGTTTGGACGGAGCAAAATTTCCACTGGATGCCACATCATACACACCACCAATTTTATCATTCAGCCTGATTGGAAAATTTAAAACATCCTGGCTGCTTTTTGCTTTCGTCTGGTATAATACCTCTTCAATAGCAGTGAGTTTCCTGATGATGGAATCACTCATGGTTTTTACTTCAGTAGGCACATCCTTACCCTGCAGGTTCATGAATGCATTGATTTGGGAACGCAGTGCCCTGATATCCCTGATGGCCTTTTGCGTTTCGGTAAACTTATCCCTTACCGTTTTCAAAAAAGCGAACTGGGCATCGTAATCTGCCTGGCTGACGCCATAGTTTGGATCAGCTTTGATTATGAAAGGCACTTCCATTGAATCCGTTCCCATTTTGAATTTTGCATAATACTGTCCCGGTGGTGCAACCATAGCACCAGGCACACCATTCCAAAGAATCATACCCTCCATTCTTTCCAATTCAGGATAACGGAGATCCCAAATAAACTGGTTCATGCCTTGACGCAGATCCAGTTTTGCACTGGCTTCCTTCGCCTCCGTTGAAAAATTTCTCACCAGTGCATGGTCCTTATCCATAATCTGCACAGAGGCTTTTACACTGTCATGAGGTGGCTGAACAAAATAATTGATCACTACTCCTGATGGTGGATTGATGCCTGCATTGACCGGCTGGCCAAAATTCTGGCCGAACCTGGATACCTGCAGGCGATAGGCAGGTGTAACATCAAACACATGCAATTTTTTGCCGGCAAAAGAGGGATTCAACTGTTGCAAAACGCCCAGGTCATCCAGCACATAAAATGATCTGCCCTGTGTGGCCACTACCAAATCATTTTCCTTGATCGTAAGATCCGTAACAGGAACCATTGGCAGATTCAACTGGAATTTTTTCCAGTTCGAACCATCATCAAAAGAAATATACATTCCATATTCAGTACCCGCATACAATAAGCCGGGTCTTTTCGGGTCAGCCCTTACCACCCTTGTGAAGTGCATTTTATCAATGCCATTTGTAATGAGCTTCCACGATTTTCCATAATCTTCCGTTTTATAGACATAAGGTGTGAAATCATCTGATTTATACCTGGTGCCCACAGCGTATAAAGCACCTTTTTTGAAAGGATCCGCGTCAAGGCTGTTCCACATCATCCATTTGGGAGCAGATGAAGGTGTAACGTTCTGCCAGCTTTTACCAGCATCACGACTTACATGTATCAGCCCGTCATCGCTACCGGTCCACAACAAGTCTTTTTCATAAGGCGATTCCATGGCTGTGAAAATGGTGGAATAATATTCCACCGAAGTATTGTCCTTGGTGATGGGACCTCCGCTCGGTCCCTGTCTTGATTTATCGTTAGTGGTGAGATCGGGTGATACCTGCTCCCAGGTCTGTCCTTCATTCTCCGTAGCGAATAATACATTACCAGCGGCATACAAACGTTTAGGGTTATGCGGGGAAAAGAAAATGGGAAAATTCCACTGGAAGCGGTATTTCAATACATCGGCTCCTGCACCCATGGGATTGTCGGGCCAGGGTGATACCGCCCTGTCCTCCCCCGTCCTGTGATCACGTCTTGACAAATAACCACCATAATTTCCACCATACACAATATCAGGATTCAACGGATCAGCTACCACATAACCACTTTCACTTCCCGCGGTCTCCTGCCAGTCGTTGGCTGTAATGGCCGCACCCCTGGTGCGGTTGCTGATGCGGATGGTTGAATTATCCTGCTGGGCACCCAGTATGCGGTAAGGAAATGAATTATCAGTTGACACCCGGTAGATCTGCGCGGTGGGCTGGTTCATGTAGGTGCTCCAGTTCTCGCCACCATCAAAACTTACCTGCCCGCCTCCATCATCGGCCACGATCATCCTGCTTCCATTTTCAGGATCGATCCAGAGGTCATGATGATCACTGTGAGGCGTGCGGACAGACTGGAAACTACGTCCGCCATCACGACTGCGCATGAATTGTACATTGGGTGCATACACCAGGTTTTCATTTTTGGGATCCACATACACCTTGGTATAATACCAGGCACGCTGGCGGATATTGTTATCGCTATTGGTCAGCGTCCATGTTTCCCCTGCATCGGATGAAGTGAACAAACCACCCTTTGCATTTTCAACAAGCGCATAAATTTTATCCGGATTTGAAGGGGCCACGGCTACCCCTACTATTCCCCAAACACCTTTGGGCAGTCCTTTGTTCGTGGTGATATTGGTCCAGGTTTCACCGCCATCGGTACTCTTCCATAAACCACTTCCTTCCCCACCACTTTCCATGCTGTAAGGTGTTCGCAATGCACGCCAGGTGCCTGCATAAAATACATCAGGATTACCTGCTTCCATCACCAGGTCGGATGCGCCAGTCTGGTTATTGACATATAAAGTGCGTTTCCATGTTTTTCCGCCATCGGTTGTTTTATAAACACCACGCATTTCATTTGGTCCGAATAAATGTCCCATTACCGCGGCCCATACAATATCAGGATTACGTGGATGGATGAT
The DNA here is from genome assembly GCA_023433755.1 of Bacteroidota bacterium. Lineage (GTDB taxonomy): Bacteria > Bacteroidota > Bacteroidia > Chitinophagales > Chitinophagaceae > Flavisolibacter. Next base: position 21,691 of record JAEYUA010000167.1, read on the forward strand.
GATCCTGATGATATGACGGCCATCGGCCAGGCCGATATTTTTCCAGCTCCTGCCTCCATCTTCGCTGCGCCACATGCCTCCCAGGCCTTCGCTCACATTACCGCGCATGGTATTTTCGCCCTCACCCACATAAATGATATTTTCATTGGAAGGAGCAACTGCAACTGAACCAATAGTGCCACCAAAATATTTATCAGAAATATTTTTCCAATTGGAGCCACCATCGGTTGTTTTCCAGACACCACCGCCAGTTGCGCCAAAATAAAAAGTGTTTTTATTGGTATAGCTGCCGGCAACTGCTGCGCTGCGGCCACCTCTGAACGGACCGATTAAACGGTATTTCATTTTAGAGAAAAAAACTTCGTTGTCAGTTGGAGGAGTGGATGGTTTTCTTTGAGCAGAAGACGTGTAAGCAATAAATATGGTCAGTAAAAGGATCAGTTTTCTCATGCAGGAGTGATTGAGGTTCAAAAGTTACAAAGGATGATGTGATAAAAATCTTTGTAGGAAAAAATAATTTTTGAAATTCAAATTGGCGTACTGATTTTTTTCTTACTAATTGATAAGGGATTGCCGGGAAGGCGGGAGGGACGGTAAGTAGTGAATGAGGTTCGAGTTTAGACCTCTTTCCTTGGTGTCCTTCTTTTCTTGGCGGTGAAAACAATAAAAAGCAAAGGGCGCGCAAAGAAGAGGCAAAAAAAATACAAAGCAATCCTCTGCGTTAACTCCTTTTCTCCTTTTCTCTGCGGTAAAAATTATTAGGAATAGACTTAGCCGGAAGGCAGGGAGAAGGTAAGTAGAGTCATCAATGTATAAATCAACTTTCTTGTACCAGTAGTAATCTCTGTATTCGCAGCAACTACTTACCGCCTTTCACGCTGTGTCAGCCGAAGCTCTAGCGAAGGCTGGCCTTCCCGGCTATTCTTTTCGCCAAACTAATTATCCGGGTCAGTGAACAGCACTGTTTCCTAATGACCCAGACCCTTCCTTCGTCGGGGCAGGCTTTCAACTTTCAACTTTGAACTGCTCCTTATTACCTTTACCACCATGAAGCAAGCGCTTACTATCCGCGGAAATTTTGTAGATATTCCAAACAATACAATCTATGATGCCGAAATCAATATCGAAGATGAAAGAATTGTTTCCATCAACCAGTTGGGTCCCGATACCGGAACCGGCCCTTATATCATTCCCGGTTTCGTGGATGCGCATGTGCATATAGAAAGCTCCATGCTAATCCCTTCGGAATTCGCGCGACTGGCGGTGGTGCATGGTACTGTAGCTACTGTGAGCGACCCGCACGAAATTGCCAATGTCTGCGGCATGAAAGGAGTGGAATATATGATCGACAATGGCAGGACCGTTCCTTTCAAATTCAATTTTGGCGCGCCCAGTTGCGTACCCGCAACGGTATTTGAAACAGCAGGCGCCAGCATTGACGCGAAGCAGGTGGATGAATTACTGCAAAGAAAAGAGATCCTCTACCTCAGTGAAATGATGAACTTCCCTGGTGTATTATTCAAGGATGAAGAGGTAATGAAAAAGATTGCCTCCGCTAAAAAACATAATAAGCCGGTAGATGGCCATGCGCCGGGATTGAGGGGCGACCAGGCGAGGCAGTATATTGACGCGGGCATTTCAACCGATCATGAATGTTTTACTGCCGAAGAGGCGCTCGACAAATTAAAGCATGGCATGAAGATCATCATCCGCGAAGGCAGCGCGGCTAAAAATTTCGAAGCCCTGATAGAGCTGTTGAAAGATTACCCGGACCAGGTGATGTTCTGCAGCGATGATAAGCATCCAGACAGCCTGGTGGAAGGACATATCAACCAGCTCTGCGCAAGAGCTGTTGCCAAAGGCATTGACGTATTTTCTGTTTTGAAAGCTGCCTGTGTCAATCCCGTAAATCATTACAAACTCAAGGTGGGTATTTTGAGACAAAATGATTTCGCGGACCTGGTGCTGGTGCACGACCTGGTAAATTTCGAAGTGATCCAAACCTATATCAACGGAATGCTGGTTGCTGAAAATGGAAAAACACTGATCGAAAAGCAGCCAGCCTCCAGTGTGAACCATTTCAACTGCAGTAAAAAAACTAAAGAAGATTTTGTTATCACCCGCGAAGAAGCCCTACAATGGAAAGATGGATCTTCTGCAGACTTTATTTTACCTGTTATAGAAGCACTGGACGGACAGCTCATCACCAATAAAATTGCTGTTGCATTTGAGGAGGCTGCGGTGATTGAATCCCAGCCTTCGAAAGATATTCTGAAGATCGTTGTGGTGAACCGTTATAAGGATGCTCCTGTGAGCAAGGCTTTCATTAAAAATTTTGGATTCACTTCCGGCGCTATCGCCTCTTCCGTGGCTCATGACTCACATAATATTGTTGCAGTGGGCGTGGATGATGAATCCCTTTGCCGTGCGGTGAACCTGGTGATCGGGGCCGAAGGTGGTGTGAGCCTGGTGAATGGTGAAAAAGAAATGCTGCTGCCATTGCCGGTTGCCGGATTAATGAGCACAGATGACGGGTATGAAGTTGCCAGGCAGTATGGTGAAATTGACCAGGCAGCGAGGGACCTAGGTTCTAAACTGGCAGCACCTTACATGAGTTTATCCTTTATGGCGTTACTGGTGATCCCTCATCTCAAACTGAGTGATATTGGTTTGTTCGATGGCGACCAGTTCAAAATTCTTTAGGCTTCCTGGCCATTCCACAAAGCGCCTCCAATTGAATTTCGTCTTGCGCCTGTAACAGAAGAGAGTACGTTGTATTCCTGTCTCCAGCGCAAGACACCAATCAGCGCCATCACCAGTGCTTCCTTGTATTGAACGGTTGTTTCGTCGGGCACCACCACTTCCACACCGGAAAGTTTTAAAAATTCGGTCAGCCTTTCAACCAAAAAACTGTTGAGGGCACCGCCACCCGTAACCATCATCTTTGATGGTTCATTTGAAACATGGATTTGTTTAACGGATTTTTCCAGTTGCTGTACGATATGCTCCACGAAGGTTCGCAATTCATCGTTGTGGGTAAGGCCAAAGGAACGGATGAGCGGGTACACTTCATCGGTGCCGAAACTGTTGGCCAGTGATTTGGGGTGTGGCTGGTTGTAATAGGACAGTTGGTTCAGTTGCAGCAGCAGTCCCGCATGCACCTGTCCCATGGAGGCCATTTGTCCGCCCGCATCATAATTTTTATTCACCCTTTGTGCCAGCAGGTTCAATACCCTGTTGGCCGGGCAAACATCGAAAGCAGTATAACCTTCCTGCCTGTTAAAAGATATATTGGCAATACCACCCAGGTTAAGAAATAAGGAATACTCCTTCCATAATAATTTTTCCCCGATCGGCACAATTGGCGCACCCTGGCCACCGAAGGCTACATCAAGGGCCCGCAGGTCGCTTACCACAGGCAGCCCTGTAACCGCGGCTATGGCGGAACCATCACCCAACTGGGCCGTCATTTTTTGGGCAGGCATGTGAAAACTGGTATGTCCGTGTGAAGCAATGAGCGCCACTTTATAATGCAGGTTATACTGTTCAATGAACCTGTTCACCTGCTCACCCAGGTAATGGCCATAGGCTGCATGAAATAACTGGTATTCACGGGCATTTAAATGAATGGCATTTTCCAGTTTCGAGGTCCATTCATCATCATAAGGATAGCAGTCTGCGGCCAGCACCTGGAAATTCCAGTTGCCCGACTGCTCCTCCAGTTCAGTAAAAACAATGTCCAGTCCATCGAGAGAGCTTCCGCTCATTAATCCGATTGCGCGGTAAATCATGGGGTAAAGGTAAGAGACCGTGGACCATGGTCCATAGTCCATGGTCTCGCCCTATCTTTGTTTTCATGGTAATCAATCTAAGTAAGGAACATTCACTGGTTAGCAACTGGGTAGCGGAACTGAGAGATGTGAACATACAGGGAGACCGGATGCGTTTCCGCCGCAATCTTGAACGCATCGGCGAGGTAGCAGCCTTCGAGATCAGCAAGCGGCTGCCCTATTCCCAGAAAGAGATCCAGACGCCCATGGGTTTTGCTATGTGTGATGTGCTTGAGGAGCAACCCATTCTCACCACTATTTTGAGGGCGGGACTGGCACTTCATAACGGGCTGCTGCACTATTTTGACAAAGCGGACAATGCTTTTGTTTCCGCCTACAGGAAACATAACCAGGATGGCAGTTTCGAAATTGCGCTGGAATATCTTTCCTGTCCTGAGATCGATAACCGGATCCTGATCATTTCCGATCCTATGCTGGCTACCGGCGCGTCGCTGGTGAAGACCATTAAATATCTTAAAGAAGAAGGAAGTCCCAAGGCCTTTCATATTGTTACCGCCATTGCCTGCACCGTAGGAATTGAACTTGTGCGAAGGGAAGTTCCCGAAGCCATTATCTGGTGCGGCGCCATTGATGATGAACTGACCGCCAAGGGATATATCGTTCCGGGCCTGGGTGATGCAGGGGATTTGGCGTATGGGGCGAAGATTCAATCGTGAGGCGTGAGAGGAGGCCTATAGCCTATAGCCTTTGGCCATTGGCTTTGGCTTTGGCTACCAGACCTTTACGCTGTTTGCCCTGGCTACTGACTTCGGAGTTCTGACTCCCGACTTTTCTCCAGAAATTCTTCTTTGCCATTCCACCCCGATTCCGTAATTTCCACATCTAACTGTCGTGAGAATGAGAAAGCTTATCTGCACCGTATTCATCCTGTCGGCCGCCCTTGTGGGCAAGGCACAGGATCCCAATTTTTCCCAGTTTTTTGTTTCACCACTTACGCTGAATCCGGCATTAACGGGAAAATTTGACGGTGTGGTACGTGTGGCAGGTAATTACCGCAGCCAGTGGCCTACGATCTATAATGCCTATACCACTTATACCGCTTCAGTTGATGGAAATATCTTAAGAAACAGGATACCGGAAAATGACCAGTTTGGCGTGGGTATTCTTGGTTTTTCTGATAAGAGTGGACAGGGTGGCGCCCTTCAAAATAATTTTCTATCACTATCAACAGCCTACCACAAAGCACTTGATGAAAATGGTTATCACCAGTTGGGATTGGGATTCCAGGGTACTTATGCAAGCAAGTTTCTTGATATCAATAAAGTTTACTTCCAGGACCAGTTAACGGCCTTAGGTTTTACAGGGGTTACCAGCGAGATCTTTGACCAGTCCGAGATCACCATTTCCTATTTTGATATGAACCTTGGCTTGTTCTATAACGGAACGACCAATGGTGATAATAATTTCTACCTCGGTGCTTCCATGTACCATGTTGGCCGCCCGAAAGAATCTTTCCAGGGGGGCAATTATATTTTAGATCCCCGGGTAACCATCCAGGCGGGGGGCATGTTACCTCTTGGTGAATACAATGGCATCCATTTCAGTGCCATGCACAGCCGGCAGGCCAATGCGGTAAATACACAGATTGGCGGTGCGTATATGTGGAACCTGAATGGAGATGTTTCCTATAATTCTACCAACCTTTACCTCGGAAGCTGGTTCAGGTTTGGTGATGCCATCATTCCTTACGTGGGACTGGAGTTTGGCGAATTCCGACTTGGTGCTTCTTATGATGTGAACGTTTCTTCTTTGAAGCCTGGTTCTAATATGAGAGGTGGTGCTGAGTTTTCTCTGATCTATATCAAAAAGCCAAGCGACCCAAGCGCAAAAAAACTGAACTGCCCTAAATTCTGATTCATCAAAATAGTACGAATCAAGCCCTGCGTAAGCGGGGCTTTTTTCTGCACGCAGATTTCTTTGTTTCACGCAAAGACGCGAAAGCGCAAAGAAGAAGAGGATATTTTCACATTTTCCTATTGCGTCTTTTTTCCCTGGCGTCTTTGCGTGAATTCTCTTCGCGTGAAATCTCTTTGCGTGCTGACTTTTTTCCGCTGACATAAGGATTGCCGCCCAGGTAAAACCTATAATGCCATGCCGCATGCTCGCCTGCATAATCTACCCCGATGCGTGGCGAGGTGATGATATTTTCTCCAGGAACATTGAATCCATCATCGGCAATGAATAATTTTTCATCCGTGAGTAAAGTATAACACTGCGAAGTATGAAATCCAAAGGCCTTTCCTACATTGCCGGGCCCTCGGGTTAAAGTATGATCCAGCTTTTTTTTGCCTGTACGTTCCAGCATGATGTCAATTCCTTCCATTGGCTCAACTGCCCGTATCAAAATCGCATGCGCTACGCCTTTCACATTGGTGACGATGTTGAACATCTGGTGAATCCCATAACATAAATACACGTAAGCCCGCCCGCCTTCTCCAAAAATAACTTCCGTTCGCGGAGTAAGTCCTTTGAACGCATGAGAAGCCCGGTCTATTTCACCGGCATACGCTTCAGTCTCCACGATCCTTCCCGAAGTTTTTTTCCCATCCCATTTTGTGACCAGCACTTTGCCAATAAGCTCTTTTGCTACGGTGAGCACATCGGGACGCTGGTAGAATGATAGGGGGAGAATGCGGGGGTGTTTTTTCATGAGTCGTGAGTCGTGAGTCGTGAGAAGTGAGACGTGAGACGTGAGACGTGAAAAAGTTTCTGGCTGTCTAAGTTAAATCTTTTCATATTTCACAAAACAATCAAGGGAATGAACTCACGCCTCACCAATCTTCGCTGAAGCTTGCGCCTCCGCTATAGCTTCAGCGCACGCGGACGGCAGGCGCGGCGTCTCACGTCTCACGATTCACGTCTCACGCCTCACCAGCCTTCGCT
>JAEYUA010000216.1 GCA_023433755.1 Bacteroidota bacterium
CCGATCTGCTCAATTGTTGTTCCATTCTCACCATCCAGGCCAAAATACGCATTTACGATTTCGGCTTCTCTTGGAGAAAGGGATTTAAGCACACGGCGGATTTCATTCCTCAATGAATCTTTCATCACATCATCATCCGTGTCATCACTGCCTTCCAGGAGATCACCCATAGCCACATCTTCGGCTTCATGCACAGGCGCATCCAGTGAAGTGTGACGGGTATTGCTCTGGAAAATATTGTTGATCTCAGTCTCACTCATTTCCAGGATATCAGCCAGTTCTTCCGTGCTGGGCTCCCTTTCATGTTCCTGCTCAAATGCCATGTAAGCCTTATTGGCTTTATTGTAGGTACCGATCTTGTTTTGAGGTAAACGAACCAGGCGGCCCTGTTCAGCCAAAGCCTGGAGGATGGACTGACGGATCCACCATACGGCGTATGAAATGAATTTGAAACCTTTTGTTTCGTCAAAACGCTGGGCAGCCTTGATGAGACCCAGATTGCCTTCGTTGATAAGATCACTAAGGGAAAGCCCCTGGTGCTGGTACTGTTTGGCCACCGATACCACGAACCTCAGGTTCGCCTGTACCAGTTTGTCCAGTGCACGCTGATCACCCATTTTGATTCTCTGTGCCAATGTCGTTTCTTCTTCGGGAGTGATCATGGGGATCTTGGAGATCTCCTGGAGGTATTTCTCAACTGCCTGAGAATCCCTGTTCGTGATCTGGGTAGCAATTTTTAGCTGCCTCATAATAAAAATTCCTTGTTGTTAGAGTGATAAAATAAACTGACAATTGATTTTCACAGAAAGTTGCAAAAGGATAGTTAAACCGTTCCGGACTGTCTGCAAAAATAATTCGTAATCGCTGAATCTCATAGCGAATCAGGTCAAATTATTATCTACAAAAACTATACTACGATTCAATCCGCTGAAATACTGGCTGGTTAAGGTTTTCAAAAGCTTTGAACTTTGCGTTTGCGGGACTTATTCACAACAATCAGGGCTTGGCCTGATATTTTTGTCTTATAAAAATCCATAATACAACGCCAGTGAGAATGAGCCCGAAAGAGATCACTTCTGCCTGGGTGGGATGAAAGGGCAATGAATCTATTTTATTGTTCACCCGGATCTTTTCAATCAGGAATCTTTCCATGCCATTGAGAATAAGGTAGAGGCAGAATAGAGCCCCTGCAGGTTTGAGCCTGTCTCTCAGTCCCCACAAAATCAAAAACAGGAGGGTACAACCAATAATCTCATATAAAGGTGTTGGGAAAACAGGTACGGGCAGTTGCTTGCAGTATTTTTCATTACAACCTGCAATTTGAACACCCACTTCATTCACATTATGCGGGTAGTTATAAGCAAAGAACCAGTCAGGTAAAAATCCCAGGACACCGGGTTCGAAACGGGTGTTATGCAAATCGGGATATTGCGTGAAAAATTCCTGATTGGCCTGGATACTTCTCTGGAAGGCACCCGTATCAGCAACTACTATCTCATTGGTTACTGGGTCTACCTGGTATGCCGTGTTATAGATGCCCCAGTCTCCATCGCCCGCCACCTGGCAGCCGATGCGTCCAATAGCATAGGCAATCATAAGCGAGGGCGCAATGGCATCGGCCAGGTATCTCACTCCAAATTTGTGTTTCCTCGCATACAGAATGATGGCAATGGTTGCGCAAATCAGGCCCCCATAGAAGGTCAATCCGCCACCTGAAAAGATATGCGCTGCCGGGTTTTTGAGAAAATCACTCCAGTTCTCGAATATGTCAAACATTTTAGCTCCGACCAGGCCCACCACCAGTGCAATGATGGTAATTTCTCCCACCCTGTCGTGTGGCCAGATACGAACCACTCTTTCTTCAGGTTTTTTGAGCTGGGTCTTTCTTTTTTCCCACCATTTCAGGCCGGCAAACAAGGCTCCGAGAATCAATCCCGCTGGCAGGTTGCCCATACCGGAAAATATATAAGCCTGCGGATCCTGTGTATGTTCAGAACTCAGGAAAAACAAGGCAACAATCTTATAGCCCAGGATAAATCCAAGGATGAAGTTCAGTGCCAGTTCTCCAAAACCTGCAGGCTCACCCACAGTGATCTTCATTTCAGTTGGATGGAACAATCCCTGCCTGCTTTTCCTCCGTAGTTCACGGGCCAGCAGGGCTGCTGCTACCAGGAAAGCTATGGCAACGAAAAAACCAAAAGAATTGATGAAGCGCAATGCCCCAATGTTGACATTAAAAACTTCCCTGAAAAAATAATAAAGGTTAGGATACATAAGCAGGTAAAATGAAGAGCAATGTTAGGTTAAATCGTTGAGAATTGCGGAGGCTCTGCTAAAGCACCATAAGGAGTGCATGATAAAAAAAGCTGCCCTTGCAGGCAGCTTACGCAAACATTAATTTGTTAATTAATTACAATAAGCATCAAATGCGGCAATCAGGTTCTGGGCAATCATCTGCGCCGACCTACCCTCGATCTGGTGTCTTTCAATAAAATGAACCAGTTGTCCGTCCTTGAACAGGGCAATGGCTGGTGAGGAAGGAGGATAAGGCATCAGGTGCTCCCTGAGCGTTTGAACCGCTTCCATATCAAACCCTGCAAAACTGGTTGTAAGATGGTCAGGTTTTTTGGGTGCATTCATCACAGCCATCAGCACTCCCGGACGGGCGGTGCCCGCAGAACAACCGCAAACTGAATTGATCACCACCAACGTGGTACCCTGTTTTTTGATCTGCTCTTCTACTTCCTGGCGATTCAGCAATTCCGAAAACCCATTCTCCACCAATTCTTCCTTCATGGGTTGAACTATTTCTTCTGGATACATAATGTAAAGTTTTGCCGCAAAGTTACACAACAATAATTGACGAAACTTCAGGCAGGGAAACACAAAATGTCACAAGCTGGTCAGCTAAAACGCAGTATTGGCAGCCTTTCCGGGGTGTTAGCCTGTTGGTATGTGCTTTGAACTTGGCTTTGAAACAAATCAAAATTTAAAAATCATGACATACGTAAAATTCAACCAGAAGCATCCAAAAAGCTTTAACAATTTGATGGACGACTTTTTTACAACCATGCCGTCTATAATACGTGAGGAACTGGTAAACCAGAAACAAGATGCTCCCGTAAATATCAGGGAGACAGAATCAGATTACCAGCTTGACCTTGTTGCACCGGGAATGAATAAGGAAGATTTTAAGGTAGACCTGGATAACAATATCTTAACAATCTCCGCTGAAGTGAAAGAAGAAAATAAAGACCTGAAATATGTGCGCAGGGAACACCGGTTCCGTAACATCAAACGCTCTTTTACACTGGATGAAAAGATCGATTCTGAAAAAATTGTTGCGAAATATGTAAATGGTGTTTTAACGTTAAACCTTCCGAAACGGCAGGAAGTCAAAACATCAGCAAAGCAAATTTCGATTCAATAAGTTCAAAATATTTCAAAAGTTTTCTCATAAGCAGTTGGTTTTGGTTTATAAAACCCTTCGTTTCTACGAAGGGTTTTCTTTTTATGATTTAATTTGCGCCCAGCACATGAAGAAATTAACCTTTATCCTGGTCACCATCCTGTTCTGCAGTACCCTTAGGGCCCAGGACACGATACCTGCACCGGCCTATGACAGTGTTCTGAAGATCCTGGAACTGAATCCCTATTTCACTCTTCATGTTGATTCCACCCTCACCTACCAGATGCGGATCAACCGTGAGGAACCAGGTAATTATTTCTGGTACCTGCGAAATGCGCCTGTTGGCCTCCGTATCAATAAGGATTACGGCATAGTTACTTTCAAAGCCGACAAATCCTATTTTCTTTCTGGCAAACTCAAGTATGATGTTCAATACAAAGTGAATGTTGGTGTTCAAAATAAGAATGAGCCTGAAGAAAAAACCGATACCAGCTTCACTATTGTATTTTATAATACCGAGATCATCCCTTCGAAGGTGAAACCTTCCGTAAACGGAACTGTAGTAATTGAAGAAGGTGAAACCATCAATTTCCGTGTTTTTTGTGAACATGGAAGTTTCCCTGTTGAAAATATCATCACTACCACCAGCATTCCTATTTCCCATTACAAGCTTGTGCAGGAATGTGGTGATGAATTCCAGTGGCAGGCACCTTATGATTTTGTGAAGGACAATGACCAGGTAAAGGAAAAGACCATCCTGCTCCAGTTCATTGCTGCCACCAAATTCCAGAACCGCGATACAGCTACCGTAAGGCTGGTGGTTAGAAATGCGCTCAACTTCCCTCTTGCCAACGAAGAATTTAAACAGGTGCAGAAGAATATCAACCGTTATGTGCTTGAACTGAAGTACACTTTCCTGATGCTTGACAAAAAACTCAAAAGAACCAAGAACTACCGGACCACTTTCGACCTTACCTCAGCAACCACTTCTCTCACAGGAACCATCATGAGTACATCCGGTGACCCCAGTACGCAACGCAATGGGAAGATCCTGCCCAGCGTGGGACTGGCTCTTGTTCCCATCAAGGAAGCTTCTGTTCCCAGCAAGGTGGTGGACCAGAACCAGGCGGCTCTCATCCGTACCTCCATCAAAAGACTGGAATACATGCTCCAGGACAACCAGATCGTGGGTGATAAAGACCCGGATGTGGTGCGTAAAACCAATAAGCTGAAAGAAGAGCTGAAGCAGGTGCAGATCCAGATGATTGAAATACCACTGGAACTTACCAGTGATTTTACAGAAGAAGAACTGAACCGTTATTTCAACAGTCCCAAGGTCAACAAAAAATACAGGTTAAAAAGCCGCTGATCATTGGCAATCCTGCTTTCTCCTGGTATCGATCAGGTACTGGATTTTCCACTGGCCTTTTAATTTCACCAGTTGAAAAGAATTCACTCCGCAATGGCTGAAGGTTTTGCCGAAATAAAACTGGTAAGGCGTCCAGGCTATGGCGAGGTCACCGTCAATCATGATCTTTTCAAACACGATTCTTTCATCAAGAATCTCCTTGCGTGGTTTTGAAATGGAAACAACAAATGAATCCACCACCTCAGTCATGATCCTGGTTTCTCCTTCCCTGGTTTTCACAATTGTCTGAAGAATGGGTTTATCAGAAAATGAAGAACGGATCATACTGGTATCTGATTTTCTCATTCCATCAAATAGCCTGTTAACCACTTCCTTTACAGCAGCCTCTTCAGATTGTGCCAAAGAGCGGACTGAGGCAAATGTTAAGATTAAGAGTAACAGGGGTTTATAGTAATTCTTTATCATATTCTGGCTGAATTATTGGCATTAAAACTATTAAATACAAGCAATGAAACGATTCAATTTTTTATCAATGGCTGTTGCTGCGATCCTGATGGTTGTTGCTGTTGGTTGTACCACGCTTTCGGAATCACAGGACGACCGTTATGCAAGAACGCAGGGTACTGACCGCATCTACGTGGATGATCCTTACCGCGGACTGGTGATCCTTGAAAGAGATCCATGGAGCGGAAGATATTATGAAGTGAATTCACGCAGTATTTACAATAACGGTTATTACAGGGGCGGCAGGTATTCTGATCCCTATTACGGAAGAAGAAATAATTCCCGTTATTACAGGGGAGGTACGGTAACCCCGCAGAGACCTACGGAGCAGCAAAGGCAGGAAACAGAAAAAAACAGGAATGAAGCCCGTAAAAAAGTTTTAGGTAACTAACAGATCCACCGGATCATTCCAAATGTCACCGGCTGCTTAAAGCGGCAGGTGACATTTTTTTTTAGCGGATATATCCCAGGATCTTAAGCATGCTCTGGGCGGTTTGCTCTTTGGCATAAACCCAGTCCACCAGCTTTCCATTTTTATCCTCCTCAATGATCACGTGCTTGGGTGAAGGGATCAGGCAGTGTTTGATGCCGCCATATCCACTGATTTGGTCCTGGTAGGCACCAGTATGAAAAAAGCCTACATACAAAGGTTCTTCACCATTGGGTTTGGGAAGAAATACTTCGTTGATATGCTCCTCTGAATCATAATAATCATGGCTGTCGCAGGTAATACCTCCCAAAACCACCCTCTGGTATTCCTGGTCCCATTTATTGATGGGAAGCATCAGGAATTTTTCACCGATACCCCAGGTATCAGGAAGTGTAGTGATAAAGGATGAATCAATCATGTACCAGGTTTCGCGGTCGTTCTGAGATTTGGTACCGATCACGCTGTAGATATGAGCCATGCTTTCACCTACGGTATAGCTGCCGAACTCCGTGAAGATATGAGGCATCGGCACTTTGTTTCTTTTACAGGCCGCTTTGATATTGGAAACAATCTCGTTGATCATGAACTGGTAATCGTATTCAAATCCGAGCGAGTGCTTGATCGGGAAACCTCCGCCTATATTGATGGAATCCAATTCGGGACAGATCTTTTTGAGCTGGCAGTACAGGTTAATGATCTTGTTAAGCTCAGACCAGTAATAGATATCATCCTTAATGCCTTTGTTCAGGAAGATGTGCAGCATTTTTAGCTGGAACTTGTCCTCGTATCCTTCAATATTGTCAACATAAAATTCAAGAATGTCCTTAGCCCTGATGCCCAGCCTGGATGTATAAAAAGGAAAGGTAGGTTCTTCTTCTGCCGCCACCCTGATGCCCAGTTTGAAGGGTTGTTTCACTGATCTTTTGTAGGCATTCAGTTCATCCTTATTATCCAGGATGGGGATCACGTTCTTGAAACCTGTATTGATCAGTTGCGCAATTCGACGGGTGTATCCTTTCTGCTTAAAACCATTACAGATGATATAAATGTCTTTATTGATCCTTCTTTTTTCGTAAAGCTTTTTGATGATCTCAATATCATAGGCATAGGAGGTTTCCAGGTGGATGTTATGCTGTAGGGCTTCCTGTACCACGAATGAGAAATGAGAACTTTTGGTGCAATAGCAATAAAAATATTCGCCTTCGTATTTATGTTTTTTAAAAGCCTTGGCAAACATATCCTTGGCCTTGTTGATCTGCATGCCGATCTTGGGCAGGTAAGTGAGTTTGAGCGGGGTACCATGTTTTTCAATGATCGCTTTGAGGTCGAGACCATTAAACCTGAGATATCCTTCTTTTACTTCCAAGCCTTCCTGGGGAAAATTGAACGTTTGCTGAACAAGATCCATATAGGAATTGTTCATCATGGTATTTAATGAGTTGTTCACTTATGTTTGCTGGTTTGGTACAAAAATATAGGAATAGTTCGATGTTGCCCCCAACCCCGAAGGTCAACCTCCAAGGATGACCTCCGGGGTTTAAAAAACCCCCTGGGCGATCCAGGGGGTTTATGAAAAGTTGATAGAAGTATGTTCTTATTTTACCTGCGCAACAAGAGCTTTGAAAGACTCGGCATTATTCATGGCGAGATCGGCAAGCACCTTCCTGTCAAGTGTGATTCCTTTATTGTTCAGGGCATTGATAAACTGGGAATAGGTCATCCCTTCTTCGCGAACTGCAGCGTTGATACGTGCGATCCAGAGACGACGGTATTCTCTTTTCTTCAGCTTACGACCTACATATGAATAGGTCATACCTTTTTCAACAATGTTCTTGGCAACCGTGTAAACGTTTTTACGTTTGCCATAAAAGCCTTTGGCTTGTTTCAGAATTCTTTTTCTGCGTGCTCTTGAAGCAACTGCATTTTTGGAACGAGGCATATTTGAATGAGTTTAATGTTATTAAATGGTGAGTGCTACTAGCTTCTAGCTACTAGCTGCTAGCTTCTGGCTATTTTAATGCTAACAGGCGTTTTACAAAATCCAGATTGGCTTGTGAAACCTCGCCCATTTTTCTCATGTTACGCTTACGCTTCGTAGATTTTTTTGTCAGGATGTGACGTTTGAAGGCTTTCTGGTGAGTGATCTTCCCTGTGCCCGTTACTTTGAAACGTTTTTTGGCACTGGAATTCGTTTTTACTTTTGGCATAACCAACTCAATATTTGAGTGAAACCCTTGAGGCGCTTCCACACAGGCGGAAAACTTAGGGGGCCTCTTCAGGCAATATCCCGACCGGTTGCCCGGTTTGGGGTCGCAAAGATAATGGCTTGGAGTGAATTATCTGGGGCAGACAGGCTGTTTTTTGTTAATCCCTGACTAATTAGCCTTCTTAAATGCCGGATTTCCTGTAAAAATCTTCAAAATGTCCCGCTACAGCGGCATAACTGAACCTGGCAGCGGCCTCCCTGCTGATGGTGCTGCTGTCAAAAAGGTGATACTCCCTGAACATCCGGATCATGGCATCCCTGAGTTGCCCCACATTGTTTTCTTCAACAAGAATTCCGTTTGATTCATCAACCAGTTCGGGCAAAGCACCTGCACCGGGAACAATTACCGGCAGGCCTGATGCCAGGCTTTCAGCCGTAACACAACTGAAGGTTTCCAGGTTTCCAAACAAAACATGGCAGTGGCATCGCTGCAGTTCCGCCGCCACATCCCGGTAGATCATCTCACCGCGAAAGAAAACAGAATCGTTAAGTAATCCCAGGTCGCCCGCCTGTTTTACATATTGCTGGTCGCGGTTACCGATCATCACCAGTTGCACACCCTCCCCTAACACGTTCCTGCATTCATTAAAAGCCCGGATGATCAGGCCTGCATTTTTCCACGCGGCCATATTGGAAACATGCACGAAGCTGAAGCGGGAATACTTTTCCATCTTTGGAAAAAAAAGGCTGGTATCTACTACATTCGGAATTATGTCATCTATAGGGCAGCCTGTTACCTTATTGATTTGTGAAGCCAGGTATTGACTCACTGCGCTGGTCCGTTTTGCTCCTGCAAATATTTTGAGCACCGAAGACCTTTTGTAAAATGGCCAGCTATGAAAATCATGTTCTGCCTGCCTGTTATAAATACCCCAGTGTTCGGTGATCACATAAGGCAGACCAAAAGTTTTCCTGATCCATAAAGCTGCAAGACCGGCTTTCCAGGGAACATGTACATGAACCAGGTGAGGAAGGCCATGTGTCTTTATATATTTTTTTACAGCGCCTCTTACCAAAGATTGCCAGGTGACCTGTTTCCTGGCTTTAGCAAACAAGCCATTCAGCGTTCTGAAATAGATCAACTGTTCAGTAAGGCCTGTGGCATGATTCCATTCTTCTTCCAACGGGGAATCTATGGGGGAATCCTTAACAAAAATCACATGTATATCATGCACCAGTGCGGCAGCTCTTGCATGCCTTTGAATAAAATCACCATCGAACCGGTCATCCCTGTTGGGATACCAGCTTACCAGCCAAAGGATCTTTTTTCTTGCAGACATTTTAATTCAATTCATGATGCAGGGCGTAGCTGGATGAACTCTTTTCTTTTGATGTAATATAAAAACAGGAAGTAAAGGATCGGACCTATACTTAACACCTGCAATAGAATGCTATCAGAGGTTGCTCCCATAAAGTACACCAGCAGTGTAATGACCAAACCAACCATCAACTGGTCGTCTTCAATTACACAAACAGCCTGGAAATAATTGATCCGTTTTGGGGTATATGACAGTTCGAAAGGCCGGGTGATATGGTAGCCATCAGTAATCACCAGCCTCGAAGGATTAGTGGGCATTTCAATTATTACCGGTTTGTTTTTAACCAGGGAGTAAATAATATGACCATTCACCACCACACGCAATTTCAAAAACCGTAACAGGAACTGGTTCTTCTGTTGTACTACGATCTGGTATTTCTGTACCGGTTTTATTTTTTCAATGCTTTGATGATCTCAATGAATTCCTTCCCCACCAGTGAGGCACCACCTACAAGTCCACCGTCAACATCCGGACTGCTAAACAGTTCAACAGCATTGGATGCTTTTACACTTCCCCCGTACAATATTGAAACCTGCGCTGCCACCTCCTCACCATACTTCTGGCTGATTATGGAACGAATATGGGCATGCATTTCTTGTGCCTGCCCAGTACTTGCCGTTTTACCGGTGCCGATGGCCCAGATGGGTTCATAAGCCAGGATTAATCCTGAAATTTGCTCCGGTGACAGGTGAAACAGTGATTCTTCAAGTTGCTGCTGTACATACTGGTTCTGGCTGTTCTCCTCACGGATACGCAGGGGTTCGCCACAACAAAAGATCGGCGTGACCTGGTGTTCCAGGCATACATTCACCTTCCTGGCAAGCAGTTGTGCCGACTCAAAATAATATTCCCGTCTTTCACTATGGCCAAGAATACAATACCTGATTCCGATTGATTGCAGCATGGCTGCGGACACTTCACCTGTAAATGCTCCACTGGTTTTATCATTACAGTTTTGCGCGGCAATCTCGAAACCAGATTCATCGGCCACTTCACTTTTGCCCATAATGAGGTAAGGAAAAGGAAGGGCAAATATGGCCTGTTGATGAGGCTCGAGCTGGATTTTTGCTTCCAGGATTTCATCCAGTAATTTTTCTCCATCCTGGTAACTCAGGTTCATCTTCCAGTTGGCAGCAGCAATTTGTTTTCGCATAATCAGTAACGTTAGATTTTTTTAATGATGTGTGGTTGTATTACTCCCGATGAGCATAAACGGTTAAGCTCTCTATGGAATTTGGGAACAATTGAAGCAAGACCACAGGATCAACGGGTTCTAATATTTCTCAAATATATGTTTCAAAAAAAACTTTTCAGCCGGACCCGGCTCTTTACCCTTGAATGACATCCAGTTCCCGATGTCTTTGATTGCTTTATCAAATTCATAACGCTGAATTCCATCGCTACCCCATGAAAATGAAGGAATATATTTTGGCGTCAGCCCATTTCCGAAAACATGTGCACAAACTCCTGTAACAGTGCCTGTATTGATGGATGTATTGATGGCAGTCCTTGTGTAGTCACCCATCATGACCCCGCATTTATTTCCCGCATTTACGGGACCATTGAGTGTCCAGATCATTATGGGTGAACCATTATTCTTCAGGTTGGAACAGGATGTGCCTGCCCCCATATTACACCACTCGCCAATTACCGAATCACCAATATAACCATCATGTGCTTTATTGGAGAAAGCAAAGAAAACTGAATTCTTGATCTCACCACCTGCCACACAATGCGGGCCGATAGAAGTGGCGCCATAAATACGGGCTCCCATTTTCACAATAGCATGCTCCCCAATTGATACCGGTCCGCGGATCATACTGCCTTCCATGATTTTGGCATTGCGTCCAATATATACCGGGCCATCAGTGGCATTGATGATACAGTGTTCCATTTCCACACCCTTTTCAAGAAAAATATTCCCAGGTTGTGTGAGTTTATTGGATGAAGAAATTTTTTGTGAGCGCCTGCCTTTCGTTGCCAGTTCAAAATCCTGTTTCAGGGCCCAGTCATTGAACTGGAAAATCTCCCATGGATAGGTGATCTCGCGAAATTCACCTTTGAATTCGATGGCTTTTTTAACCCTGATCTTATTGGTATCTACTATCTCGTTTTTGGAAATGCAATAGACCAGCGCTTCCCGGTTGGGAACGGAAATGAATTCACCCGCCTTCAGCTTCTTTACCAGGCGGACCAGTTTTGCGGATGGAATGATGTTGCCATGAACCAGGTAAACAGGGCCATCTTTTACTGCTGCACCCATCTCAATTGTGCGTGGGCCGGATTTATAACTGCCCTCTTCCTTGTCAAATGATGGCAGGTCCAGGCTTTGCTCCCATTTCTCACGTATAGTCAGGATCCCGATCCTGATATCCTGGATATGGCGGGTCAGGGTAAAGGGGAAAAGGTTTTCGGGCTGGCAGAACTCTTCGGTAAATATGATCTTCTTCATAAGCCTGGCTGAGCGATAAAAATAAAAAATCCCGGCGGTTTAGCCGGGATGGAAGATTTTATACCAGGAACCTGATTATTTCTTAGCGTATTTCTTTTTGAACTTATCGATACGACCTGCCGTATCAACCAGTACATTCTTACCGGTAAAGAAAGGGTGAGAAGTATTGGAGATCTCCAGTTTCACCAAAGGATACTCATTACCGTCTTCCCATTTAATGGTTTCCTTGGTAGCAGCCGTTGAGCGGCTAAGGAAACTATAACCATTACTCATATCCTTAAAAACCACGTAGCGGTAATTGGCCGGATGAAGATCTTTTTTCATAACTCAAATTTTAAAAACTATGCTTTTGGGAGCGCAAATTTAGGGAAAAGCAGCTAAAGAAAGCGATTTTCGGCCGATTTTTTTGTTAAAGCCCGCTCTCTTTCTGTTTCTCTTTCTCTTCTCCTAACTTCTCATATTCTCATACTGCATCGGAAATCCAAGATCCCAGGTTTTGGAAGCCTGGATCACCTCCTGCAGATCATCGATTTTTTTACCGGTAACCCTTACCAGGTCATCGTTGATGGCAGCCTGCACTTTGAGCCCGCTTTCCTTAATATGCTTCACGATCTTTTTGGCATCTTCCTGTTTCAGGCCATTGCGTACCTGTACTTCCTTCTTCCACACCTTGCCGCTTTGAAACCCTTCCTTTGAGGTGTCAAAGGCTTCCGGGGCAATACCCTGCTTATGGGCACGGCTGATAAGCACATCAATCAACTGGCGCATTTTCATATCATCATCTGTTTCCAGGTTGAGTTTGAATTCTTTTTTATCCAGGTTAATCACCACATGAGAGCCCTTGAAATCAAAGCGGTTGGTGATTTCCTTATTGGTAACATTTACTGCGTTATCCAGGGCCTGGGCATCTACTTTACTGACAATATCAAATGAAGGCATAAAAGATTGTTGAATTTCAAATGTAAGAAAAAGAGACCATTGACCATGGTTCATGGACCATGGATCAAAAAGTGAAGCCCCTTTAGAAAAAGGGGCCGAACATGCACATGAGAAAAACTAAAAATTTATTAACCGGCACCGCCTACACGGTTCTGTTCTTCCTGGGAACTTCCCCTGCGGCGCTGTTGTTGCTGTTGCTGCATTTGTTTGCCGAACCTGAGCGTGAATGTGGCTGTTACCTGGCGCACATCCGGACGGTTCCTGAATTTCATATCCACATACCCGTAGCGGTTGATGCCTGAAAATTCCTGCCAGGCAAAAGGATCCCTCACATTCAATCTTACGGTACCCTTGCCCTGCATCACCTGCTTCTGCAATCCAAAACTCATCTGGTACAGCGGATCTACCCGGGTAAGCTGTTCAATGGATTTGTGCCTGTAAAACCCGCTGAGTTCCGCAGTGAAACCTTTTGCGATAGTAAAGCTGTTGGTAACATTGAGCATGAACGAAGTAAATCTCAGGTCAATGTCAATAGTATCGTAAACACCTTTGTAATGGTTATTATAAACATTTCCGAAAACATTCAGGTTCCACCATTTTGCAATTCTAACAGGGGCTGTAACTGAAAATGCAATGTTGGTGAAGTTGGCCACATTATCAGGGGTAAGGAAACGAATTTCTCCCCCACTACCCTCTTTAGGTTTGATGATATCAGAGATTACATCATCAGTATTATTATAACTGAGGGTTGTAATGAATTTACCCATGAAGGCATGACTCAGTTCCACGTTATGCGTGTATTGAGGTTTCAGGAAAACATTACCCTGGCGGAAGGAAAGCGTGTCAAGGAAAAAGATGAAAGGATTGAGGTCGCGGTAATTGGGTCGTTGTATCCTGCGGCCATAAGAAAGTGTCCAGGTGCTTTTCTTACTCAGCGCATAACTGATGAAGGCTGTCGGGAAAAGATTGGTTGAATCTCTTTTGAAACTTGTTTTGGAAGTTACCTGGTTGCCTACGGCATTGGTGTTCTCCACACGCAAACCACCCTGGAAGGTCCATTTGTTCACCTGCCTGTTTACATTGATATAAGCGGCGTTGATATTTTCTTCATAAATAAAATGGTTGGAACGAATCTGGTCCTTTACCCAGCCACTTCCGTTGTTGTTTTCATAATCAACCATATTATCGTTGCGGACCCAGCTTGCCTTCAATCCCATTTCAATCTTTCCATTCCTGAATGGTCTAACATAATCGGTCCTGAAAGAATAGATATTGATTTTTGCAGGGATATGGCCGCGCAATTCGGTATGGCCGATCTTATTGAGGGATGCATCATAAATATCCGTAAACAGGAACATGTCTGACACATTACTGTAAGCAACATAATCCAGATCGGCTGTTAGTTCCCTGCCTGCGGAATCAAAATTGTGCTTCCAGTTCAGGTTGCCAGTGAAATTTTTGAAGCTGATATCATTATCCGTTTCGGTGATGAGGCGCCTGCGCAGGTTGTTATTGAGGTCACGCATGTTGGCCACAGTAACTGGTGTGGGATGGCCATTCACCGAAAGCCCGCTCGCCACAATACCAAATACATTCTTTTTATTGGCATACCAGTCCATACCCAGTTTGAGCGTGTGGTTGAAATTGGCAAATTTGAAACGGGTCTGCTGGTCAGTATAACCTTTTACCTGTCCGTCAGCCGCGTCAATCTGTTTGCTTTCCATATCCATGGTATTGCGGCCACGGAAAAAATTGGGATTATAATTCCCAAATATGTTAATGCTGTTTTTCCTGTAATTGAAGTTGACGCTATTCTGCGATTTAGGCATCATGTACAATGTTCCATCAAGATTGTAAATACTGGTGGTTGCCCCCAGCATGATATTACCGTTGAAACCATTATTCTTACCTTTTTTGGTGCGGATATCAATGATGCCGGAATTTCCGGATGCATCGTATTTGGATGAAGGATTGGTCATGATTTCAATGGTCTCCAAGGCAGAAGCAGGCATATTTCTCAAGAGCGTGGCGAGATCGGCGGCAGATAAAAAAGTTGGCTTACCATCCATCATCACAATCACTCCCTGCTTGCCGCGAAGACTGATCACTCCATCATTATTCACCATCACACCGGGTGATTTTTCAAGGATCTCGAGCGCAGTGGATCCTGCACTTGTGGGAGAGGCATCCACATTCACCACCGTTTTATCAAGCTTCGTTTCAATAAAAGGTTTAACTGCAGTGACGGTGATATTGTTCATATTCCTCTGTGCAGGATTGATCGCCAGGTCAGGGATCCTGGTATCTACTTCTGAGAAATCGAATGGTGCTGAAAATTTTTTAGTGAAGCCAACCGAAGTAACCGACAAAAGATATTTTCCTGGTTTGATGCCTGCAAACAGGTATTGGCCTGATTGATCCGAAACTGCAATCTTCACAAGAGCGGAATCGGCGGAACGCAACAGGGATACCGTAGCCCCTGAAATTATTCTGCCAGCATCATCCTTTACAGTCCCCGTGATGCCGGGTGTGGTCTGCGCCCACATGGCCTGGCAAAGGACCATGAAGAAACCGAGGATGAATAGCTTTCTCATTACATTATTGATTTTGGTTTTCGAAACTCTATCAAATATCAAAACTGTACAAGGCTACACTGATTGAATTGTGACAAACATTGAATAAACTGTTGTAAAGGGATATTAGTTCTTACCAATACACCAGCGGTAGATTCGGCTTACCAGCAACGCATTTGTGAAAAACTGTTAAAGCGGCCTGCCATGAGCAGACCGCTATTCATTTATTAATTACCTACACCAACACGGTTCATTTCCTCGCTGCTGTTATTCCTTTTCTTAGGCCCGCCATTCATTTTTCCTTTAGCGAAACGATAGCTGAATCCAATATTCACCACCCTGGAATCACTACGTTCCCTGATGACCGCATCTACAGTTCCATATTTTGAACTGCCACCGAAACGCTGTGACCATAAAACATCCCTAACGGTTAAACGGATCGTTCCTTTGCCTTTAATTACCTGCTGGCTGAACCCAATGTTCATTCCTCCCATGGGACGTGATTTAAGTACACCTTCAATAGCTGCAGTCCTGAACCAGCCGCTTAATTCACCGGTCAATTTTTTATTAATCTGGAACTGTTGCGATCCGTTCAGCATCAGTGAAGTGCCTTCAATTACAATTGGTGTTACGCCAACAATTCCTTCAAACCTGTTGTTGAAAACATTTACATAAAGGCTGTTTCTCCACCATTTGGTAACAGGCATGTTGGCGCTGACCGCAATACCATACTGCCTTTGACTGGCGATATTATCCTGGCGAACAAAAGTTTCCTTTGTGGTTTCAACCTGGTCAAGCA
Organism: Bacteroidota bacterium; assembly: GCA_023433755.1. Lineage (GTDB taxonomy): Bacteria > Bacteroidota > Bacteroidia > Chitinophagales > Chitinophagaceae > Flavisolibacter. The sequence goes on from JAEYUA010000216.1 coordinate 16,061, forward strand.
CCTGCTGAATGATATCTGTAGTCCTGGTATAATTCAATGTGGTGGTCAGAAATCCTTTGTAAGTATGTGAAAACTCGATATTATGGCTGAACTGCGGCTTAAGGTTTGGATTACCCTGCATGTAAGTGTATTTGTCGAGGTATTCAATGAAAGGATTCAGGCTTTCATAGTTTGGCCTGCGGATCCTCCTTCCATAATTCAATCCGAAATTGTGCTTCTCACTTGCCTTGTACTGGAAGTAAGCTGTAGGAAATAACTGGGTATAATTACGGGTGAAGGATGTGTCTGTGGCAACGATATTGCTGTTTTCAAGTTTGTAACCATCTGAGAAACCTTTAGAAACAGTATTCTCCAGCCTCAGACCCAATTGCGCACTGATCTTTTTGCCTAATGGCGCACTGAGGTTGAGGTAGGCTGCATTAATATTTTCTTCATAATCAAATCCATTGGTGCGAAGCAGGTCACTTTCAATTGTTCCATTATTCATCACATTATAAATAGCCTGGTTGTCGGTCTTCACTATGCTGGTTTTCAAACCGGCTTCAAACCTTGCCCCTTTTTTCATTGGCATGGTATAATCAACCCGGCCGCTGTAAATATTGATCCGCTGTGGCAATCTTCCATATAATGTATCCCCGGCCTGTGATTCGCTGCCGAAGGCATCGTAATAATAATTGCTGAGCGACTGGTCATTGCCAGCGTC
>JAEYUA010000221.1 GCA_023433755.1 Bacteroidota bacterium
GTACTTTTCCTAGCTGGAAATTACGTAGTAATACTATACTAAATACCGGAGGATTTTACCAAATTGCACTCCGGTACCAAACCATAGAAACCAGACATTAAATATTCCTTATGAAAAATCTTGACACCGAAGTGATCAAAGTTGCTATTGCCGACGACCACACCTTATTCCGTACCGGGGTAAAAACCTCTTTATCCGCACGGAAAGACATCCAAATGGTGGCTGAAGCCGAAAACGGCATGCAGCTTCTCAATCTCCTGAAACATATTAAACCTGATGTAGTGCTCCTGGACATCCAGATGCCTATCATGGACGGACTGACCACCCTTCCCGAAATCAAAAAATTATATCCCGACGTGAAAGTGATCATGCTTTCCATGCATAATGATCATTCCATGATCACCAAGATGATGGAGATCGGCGCCAATTCCTACCTCACCAAGGAATCGGATTCCGAAACCATCTACCAGGCTATCCGCACCTGCTTCGAACAGGAATTCTTCTTTAATGAACTGACCAATAAGGCCCTGCTCAACGGCCTCCGCACCAAAAAGCCCATGGAGACCTCCATGCCCGAAGTGCACCTGAGCGATAAGGAAGTGACCATCCTTAAATTGATGTGCGAGGAAAAATCCACCAAGGAGATCGCCGATATGGTGGACCTGAGTCCGCGTACCGTGGAAGCCATCCGAGATAAACTCAAAACCAAGACCGGCGTGAAATCCATGGCAGGACTGGTAATGTATGCCGTAAAGGCCGGTATCGTGGAGCAGGCCTAAGCCAAACCATTCAAGATTTTCAGACCCTGCGTGAGCGGGGTTTTTTTAATGGGGTTAATGCCGCGGAGCCGTATCCGTTGCCGGTTTTTTACGGCGGGAGAAAACAATGAAATCGGTCTGGGGAATCTTAGTTACACCCAACTGCCGCAACATATTTACCAACTGTCCCCGATGATAGGTGCCGTGGTTGAACAAATGAAATAGCATCTGGTAAATAGGCTGCTTGAAACTTTCCCGTTTCGAGTTCTGGTATTTGAATTCATGCTGCAGCATGTGCTCACCGGCCATGCTGATCCAGTCCTTCCACTGGCGGTTTTGCAATAAGGTTAATTGCCCCAGCTCTTTCATATCGCCGTTGAACGAATGGCTGGGAATGCGCACATGCTCCTGTAACTTGAGCCGCTGCCACCAGATACTTTCCGCATCATACATGTGCAGCGCACAATGGTAAAGACTGGGAAAACTGCCGGGAAGCTGCTGATGTTGTTTATCTTCCGGGAGGGCATAAATGGTTTCCAGCAGGAGCTGGTTAGCCCAGGCATTATAAGCAGCAAGTTGTAGAAGAATTTCTTTCATGTATTCCTGAATTTATCATTCATACATGCAGGCATCGTTATTCTGAATATTTTTGAGCGCTCGATTCTTACGCTAATTAACAAAAAAAGATGGATAAAAATTTTTCACTGAAGGGATTTGGTTCAGCCGCCGTTCATGCTGGTCATGAAAAAGATCCGCGTTATGCCCACCAGGTTCCCATTTATGCTTCGAGCACTTACGTGTTTGATACCGCGGAACAGGGCATGAAAAGATTCAGCGGGCAGGAGGAGGGATACATCTATTCCCGCTGGGGCAATCCCACGGTGACCGAAGCCGAACAAAAGATCGCGGCGCTGGAAGCTTTTGGCCTGGGCATCGAACTCAAGGGAATCCTGCATGCTTCGGGCATGTCGGCCATCACCACCCTTTTTATGTCCACGCTCAAACCCGGTGATAAAGTGCTCAGCCATTTTTCACTTTATGGAGGTACCGATGAAATGCTGGGTAAACTACTTCCCGGCTTTGGCATCGAAGCGGTGATCGCGGACCTGCGTGACCTCAACAAGGTAGAAGCGATTCTAAAAGAAGAGAAAGGCCTGAAGATGATCTACCTGGAAACGCCGGCCAATCCCACCCTGCAATGCGTGGATATTGAAGCCCTCACCAAACTGGGTAAAGATTACGGGCTGCTCATAGCCTGCGACAATACTTTTGCCACGCCTTACCTGCAGCAACCGTTTCAATACGGGGTGGATTTTGTGGTGCATTCCACTACCAAGTTTCTCAATGGTCATGGTACGGCCATCGGTGGTATTTTGCTGGGCCGTGACCTGGAAAGAATGAAGACGGCCGTGACCAAGGTACACCGGCTGATGGGAGGAAATTCCAATCCCTTTGATGCTTTTTTACTGGTGCAGGGCATCAAAACTTTGGAGCTGCGCATGGACCGTCATTGTGCCAATGCCATGCAGGTGGCCCGCTACCTGGAACAACATCAGCAGATCGGGCGGGTGAATTATACGGGATTGTCATCCCATGCCGATTTTGCCATTGCGCAAAAGCAGATGCGCCAGCCGGGTGGTATGTTGAGTTTTGAATTGAAAGAAGGCTTCCAGGCCGGGGTGAATTTTATGAACCGGCTGCAGATGTGTACCCGGACGGTTTCCCTGGGTACGGTGGATACCCTGCTGTCGCATCCCGCTTCGATGACACATCATGGTGTGCCGAGGGAGCAGAGACTGCAGTATGGTATTAGTGATGGGTTGATACGGATGAATGTGGGGATTGAGAATGTTGAAGATATCATTGCTGATCTTGAGCAGGCCCTGAATTAAGCAAAAATTTTTTACTGGTCCTTTTTTCACCGCAGAGAACCCGCCTTCGCTGAAGCTTCGGCGGACAAGCCAGCCTTCGCTAAAGCTATGGCTGGCGCAGAAAGGAGGATGCGCAGAGGATATAAGGAAGCAAATAATAAATCATCAACCAAAGCATATGAAAAAATTATTGACCACCTGCCTGCTTGGCATTTCAATTTTGACCCTGGAGGCCCAGAATATCACGGACAAAAGACTTGCTTCTCTTGATACTGCTTTTGCACGTGTACTTAAAACCTGGAATGCTCCGGGTTTTGCTGTTGCAGTCGTTGAGAAAAACAAAGTGATTTATGCCAAAGGTTTTGGCTTCAGGGATGTAGAGCAGAAATTACCAGTAACGGTGAATACCCTTTTCCCGATCGGTTCCTGCACCAAGGCTTTCACCACTTCTGTACTCGGGATTTTGCAGAAACAGGGTAAGCTGGATATTGACAAGCCGGCCAATCAATACCTGAAGGAACTGAATTTTTTTTCCAATGAACTAACCAACCAGGTAACGTTGCGGGATATGATGTCGCACCGTACCGGGCTTCCCCGTCATGATATTTCCTGGTACCTTTTTAATACGGCCAGCAGGGATTCGCTGATGAAGCGCATCCAGTACCAGGAACCTACATTCCCTTTACGCCGCCAGTGGCAGTACAACAATTTCATGTTTGTGGC
>JAEYUA010000312.1 GCA_023433755.1 Bacteroidota bacterium
GCCCTGATGTTTCCATCAAGCAGGTGGGCGACTACATCTTTCACTTTCCATTTTTTAGCTACTGTTTGCGATTCCCAGTCGGCTGGTGAGAGTTCACTCAATAGTTCCATCAGTTTTTCATCAAGCGGATGAAAAAGTTTTGCAGTGGAGAGCGGGACCTGTTGTTCAGTAATTTCTTTCATACCAGTATTGATGAAATGTTTGTTGATAACCCAATACAATGTATTGTTCTTGCGTGAAACTAATTAAACCTTTTATCTCAGCGTATTTTAAAATTACATGAAGAAGGCCGGGAAGGCTGGAAGGTAGCCTTCGCTAAAGCTTGCTCCCCCGCTATAGCTTCAGCGCACGCGGGCTGCTACCGAAGAACGGTAAGCAGTGACTATGGGAATGGGTTGTCTGCAAGTTCCTACATATCATTTGATCTGATCACTATCTCAAGAGTCGTTATAACAAACATCAAAGTATCACATCAAAATCGCCTTCCTTGCGCATTTCTCTTTCCAGCCAGAAAGTTCCTAAGGGCAGAATGGAAGCGATGAAAGCCTTTACGAGAAACAGGAAATTTTTTCCAAGAGCTGTCTTCACTTCATAGGACATCGCTAAAAAAGCTACGAACAACACACCATGTGCCCAGCCCACAACGGTAACGGCCATGGGCAGATCTGCCAGGTATTTAAGCGGCATGGCTACAAGTAATAAAACAAGGAATGAAATGCCTTCTGCGATCGCGATCTTCCTGAACCAGGAAAGGAGTTTTGAATTTGCCTTCATAATGATAAGGGATACATTTTTTAATAGTCCACCACCTGCTCACGGATGGTTTCAGGAATTGCTCTCCATTCATATTGCTGGTTGCGCAATTGCGGTTCAAACCCAGCTTCACGAATGGCTTCCTGGATGCTTTTATAAGTGAAGCGGTGAGGGGCTCCAGCGGCACTCACTACATTTTCCTCTATCATGATAGACCCAAAATCATTGGCCCCGGCATGCAGGCAGATCTGTGCTGTTTCCTTACCAACCGTGAGCCATGATGCCTGGATGTTCTTCACATTTGGCAGCATAATGCGGCTGATCGCTACCATGCGGATGTATTCTTCCGGAGTAGTTAGATTTTGTACTCCACGGATCCTTGTCAGCAAGGTGTCAACATCCTGGAAGGTCCAGGCAATGAAGGCCAGGAAGCCCTTGGCATGTTCAGGTTTTTTTGACTGCACTTCCCTGATCTTCACCAGGTGTTCAAATCTTTCTCTCAGTGTTTCCACATGGCCAAACATCATGGTGGCCGAAGTGGTGATATCCAGCTTATGGGCTTCATGCATGATTGCCAGCCATTCATCAGCGCCACATTTTCCCTTCGAGATCAGCCTACGCACCCTGTCAACCAGGATCTCGGCGCCTGCACCGGGAAGGGAATCCATGCCGGCCTCTTTCAAAGCCTTCAGCACTTCATGATGCGTGCTTTTTTCCAGCTTGGTGATATGGGCTACTTCGGGCGGACCGAGTGCATGTAGTCTGATATCAGGAAACTCTTCCTTGATCTGGCGGAAGGTGCGGGTATAGAATTCAAGTCCGAGTTCCGGGTGATGGCCACCCTGCAGCAAAAGCTGGTCGCCGCCGTACTGGATGGTCTCTGAAATCTTTTTCCGGTAAGCCGGCATATCGGTGATATAGGCTTCGGGATGGCCGGGTATGCGGTAGAAATTACAGAATTTACAATTGGCGATACAAACATTGGTGGTGTTAACATTCCGGTCGATCTGCCAGGTTACTTTTCCGTGCGGCACCTGGATCTTCCTGAGTTCATCGGCCACAAACATCAGGTCCGTCAGCGGTGCATTCTCAAAAAGAAACATACCCTCTTCCACTGAAAGGAAACCAAATCCCAGCGCTTTTTCATAAAGCTGTGATAGTTGCATAGCGCGGCAAAGATACAGCGGCAGCGCTGCAAGTTTCAAGCTTCAGGCGGCAAGGCCTAAACTTTAAGGATTCCTCATTATAACAGGAATTGTGTAGCAGTTAAACCAATCTTCTGTTGAATCCCCTCTTTCGGTTCCCGCTTTAATTTCCTTAGATTAGCCTTTCTGCAACTTTTTTATTGATGCGTTTGTCTAATAGAAGCATTGCATGAAACGATTCCTGTTTTCCATACTCATAATGGTTCAATGCCTGGCGGTATTTGCCCAGGAAGAATTCATTGAACCTTCCCGGTTGCTCAGCAGGTTTCGTTTTTCTACCCTCACCGGTGGGGTGATCCTGTTAAAGGGACAGGTTGCACCATTTCCAGATACCCTCAATTTTATTTTTGATACAGGCAGTGGCGGCATTTCACTTGATTCTATGACTGCCGACCGGTTTGGGCTGGTGGGCACACCTTCCAACCGCACCATCAGGGGTATTGCAGGTATTAAGAACGTAAGTTTCATCCACAACAGGACCCTGCAACTTCCGGGGCTTACGGTAGACAGTCTCAATTTTCATATCAATGACTATTATATTCTCGAGGCCGTGTATGGCCTCAAGATCGACGGCATCATGGGATTTTCCGTGCTGAACCGATATATCATCCATGTGAATTATGATGATTATATCATCGAGTTCTGGTCTAAAGGAACCATGAAATATCCCAAAGGAGGTTATATGCTGCGGCCCATTATCAATACCATACCGGTGCAGCATGTGGAAGTGCGCGACCATAGTACGGTGAACGGCCGTTTTCTATACGACATGGGCGCGGGTCTGAACCTGATGTTGTCCACTGATTTCATTAAGGACAGCAGCATTCTTCATAAAAACAGGAAAATGTACACCAAGGAAGCAGAAGGACTTGGTGGCAAGATAGATATGCAGATGACCGTGGTGAAGCAGGTAAAACTGGGGCCCTACCGTTTCAGGAATGTGCCTGTGTATGTTTTCAGCGATGATTATAATATCACTTCCTACCCTTACCTCGGCGGACTGTTGGGCAATGACCTGCTGCGGCGTTTTAATGTGATTCTCAATTACGAAAGAAAAGAAATTTACCTGGTACCCAATTCCCATTTCGGTGACCCATTCGATTATTCCTACAGCGGTCTTGAATTATATTATATCGATGGAAAAATCATTATAGGTGATGTGGCTGTGAACTCACCTGCTTCAGCCTCCGGACTCGTGGAGGGTGATGTGGTGGTGGCCGTTAATAAAAATTTCAACCAGAACCTCCAGCAATATAAGGCCAGCATACAGAATGCCGGGCAGCGGGTGCGCATCATTGTCAACCGCGAAGGCGAGCTCAGGGAATTTGAATTCAGGGTGAAGAGCATTCTCAAGTAGCATTCCCCTTTTACCAAATCCATGTACATTTACAGCCCTATGGTCAATTTTGAGCGGTTTACCCTTTCCAACGGATTAAGAGTGATTGTGCACCAGGATACTTCCACACCCATGGCGGTGGTGAATGTAATGTATGATGTGGGTGCACGGGATGAAGATCCCTCCCAGACCGGCTTCGCCCACCTTTTTGAACACCTGATGTTTGGCGGCTCGGTAAATATTCCCGTGTACGACGAACCCCTGCAGATGGCAGGAGGAGAGAACAATGCCTATACAACCAATGACCTCACCAATTATTACATACAGCTTCCCGCGGAAAACCTCGAAACAGCTTTCTGGCTGGAAAGTGACCGCATGTTATCGCTGGCCTTCAGCGAGAACAGCCTGGATGTGCAGCGCAAAGTGGTAAGCGAGGAATTCAAGGAGCATTACCTCAACAAGCCTTATGGCGATGTATGGCATAAGATGCGTGAACTGGCCTACCAGGTGCATCCCTACAGGTGGATGACCATTGGTAAAGAGCTGTCACATATCGAAAATGCACAACTGCAGGATGTAAAGAATTTTTTCTTTAAACATTACCGTCCCGTCAATGCCATACTGGTGGTTGCGGGCAATGTAACCACGGAACAGGTGAGAACGCTGGCTGAAAAATGGTTTGGTCCCATTGAAGCAGGTGAAAAATATGTTCGCCGGCTTCCCGAAGAGCCTGTGCAATCAGCGCCACGCAAGCTGGAAGTGAATGCCTCCGTTCCGCTGGACGCCCTTTATAAATGCTGGCATATCTATCCGCGGATGGACCACCGGTATTATGTATCAGACCTGATTACTGAATTACTGAGTGGTGGCGGATCATCGAGGCTTTTCCAGGCCCTGGTGAAAGAAAAAAGACTGTTCAGCAATATCGAATGTTATCATTTTGGTACGAACGATGCCGGCCTGCTCACCATTGAAGGCAAGCTTGTAAAAGGTGTGAAGATGGAAGAAGCGGAACAAGCCATCAGCATTGAACTGGAAAAAATGAAGAATGAAAAAGTGTCGGCTGCTGAACTGGAAAAAGTGAAGAATAAGACAGAAAGTATGATCGCTTTCGAAGACATGAGTGTGATGAACCGCGCCAACAGCCTGGCCTTTTATGAATTATTAGGAGATGCTGCCCTGATGAATACGGAACTGGACCGTTACCACAAAGTGACAGTTGAAGATGTGCAGGCGCTGAGCCGCGACATCTTCCGTGATGAGAATTGCAGTACGCTTTGGTATTTGGCGAAGTCCTGACCCATTGCCCTGGAAACAGATTAAAAAATTGAAATGACCGGATTAAACAGAAAAAACCCTCCTCTTATAAAAGATGCTGTTGATTTTAATCTCAGCCTCAAACCGTATGAAAAGCATGTGCTGGATAATGGCATTGAAGTGTACGCGGTGGATGCGGGGGCGGAAGAAGTGTTGCAGGTGGAATGGGTGGCCTACTCGGGTAACTGGTTTGAAAAATCAAACCTTGTTGCTGCCAGTACCAATTTTTTATTGAAGAATGGCACCAGCACCAAAACGGCTTTCCAGTTAAATGAACATTTTGAATATTACGGTTCCTATGTGAACCGTAACTGTTATAATGAAACTGCCACCATCACACTGCATTGCCTGGCTAAACACCTGGAAGCTTTGTTGCCGGTAGTTAAGGAAATGCTGGTGGATTCTGTATTTCCCGAAGAGGAGATCAGCGTTTACAAACAGAACATGAAGCAAAGGCTGAATGTGAACCTAAAAAAATCTGATTTTGTAGCCGGCCGCCTGATCGATGCCTACCTGTATGGAGAAGCGCATCCTTACGGACGATATACAAGATTTGAGGATTTTGATGAGATCACACGGGAAAGGATCGTAGAATTTTACAAAAAATATTACCTCGGCGGAAAGTATATTATGTTCGTTGCAGGCAAGCTGCCCTCCAATCTTTTCAGTTTGCTGAACAAACATTTTGGCGATCTGAACCAGCAGCCTGTTGAGGTGAATGATATTGCGGCGATTGCTGCTGAAGAAAAAAAGTACAGGGTATCCAATGATCCTGAAGGTGTGCAGGGATCGATCAGGCTGGGATCACATTTTCCCAACAGGCATCACCCCGATTTTATTAAGACCCAGGTGCTCAATAATGTATTCGGCGGCTTTTTTGGATCAAGGCTCATGAGCAATATCCGGGAAGAGAAAGGATATACTTATGGCATTTACAGTTACCTCGAAAATCATATCCAGCAAAGCGC
>JAEYUA010000053.1 GCA_023433755.1 Bacteroidota bacterium
GATAAGGATGATGCGACTAATATCGGTGGATACAGGGGATAAATCGCAAAGAATTGAGCCTGGTAAATGCCAGGCTTTTTTTATGCGTATTAGAAAAAAGAATACCCATCATTCTGGTTTCTGGATATGACCATTGCGGTGTGGGGTGCTACATATCCTCAACCATATAACCGTAAACTATTTTTTAAGGTCATCGTTATCTAAACATTAGATCCGGAATAATTTTACAACACTAACCGCTTTACTCTTTCCTCATAATGCTGATAATACCGCTCCCTGGCATTTTCATTCAAAAACGATCCTACGATCATCTTCTTCACCGCTTCTGTTTTATCCAATAAGTTGTTCAGTATCCTTTGTGTCCTTGCTGGCAATACGCCCATCCTCCTTGCTAATTCTTCAAAATGGATCCTGGTATAAAAACCGGTTTGGTAATATGCTTCATTATCCATGGATCCTTCATAAAGCTCAAGGGCTGTATCGCTTTCGGGTTCACTGTGCAGCAGGGTGCACATAAGGTCATAAGCCGGGGTAAGCCCATAATCGCCATAGGGCGTGCGAATGATCGAAAAGTTTTTCAAATGTGCGTCGCCGTTGGAAAATAAATAATTAAATACAACGATCCTGAAATAAGCCTCCACTGCCGGTACCGCTGCGGCTACATATTTCTGTATCAACTGGCCAATTTCTTCATAGGTTCCGCTATACTTAAAATCAGCGCCATGGGTATTTTTTGTTCTGCCTGTGAGTTGCGCGAAATCCTCTTGCTTGTATTTCAAACCATTTCCAGGCTGCACATCAAATCGCCTGGTGATATAAGCTGGCGATCCGTCTTTGAATCTGATCAATGCATTTTCGGCAGTGGGAATTTTAAATAGCTGGCTGGCGATCTGCATGGTCAGATGCTCATTTTCCGGGGCCTGGTCCAGTTGCGAGAACTGGCCAACCGGCACAGGTTTCAAAATGAACCCGCCATTTTTATTTGCCAGTAATAATTTCTCTTCTTCAATCTGCAGGGAATATTTTAATTGAACACCTGAGATCGAAAGCTTCTTAGTTTGTTCCTGGTACATCACCAGGTTATGATCACTGGGCCTGTCAAATGGCAGCACATGAGCGATCTTACTGCCATCAAATAATCTTTTGCGGCACCTGGTGCAATAGCTTTCTTTTCCTTCCTTATAACATCCGGGGCATTTCATTCTTGTGTTTCTTTAACCGTTATTGCACCAATAGTATCTTCCCCGGCTGTTTTCAATAACCTGGTAAAATCATCTTCCTCATCAATTTTTAAAAGCCTGCATTGAATATCCTTATTCACTCCTTCTGCAAGCAGACCATAAAAAAATGAAAAGAGCATGGGACTTAGATATTCCTGGTTTGATTTGGGAAGAGTAAGACTGATCGCAGGCATTGTTTCATTCTTAAAATAATCGTCCTCATACCTGAATAAATAGATTCCTTCCACTGTCCTCTGCAACGTTCCTGCCCGTACACCATTAATATATACTATCCCCTTAGCCATTGCCCTGATCCTTTACCTGTACTGTGACTTCCATACCCAGGATGGAAGCTATTTTTTCTAATGTTACTATGGAAGGATTACCTCTTCCCAATTCCACCTGCTGAATAGTTTTCATGTTCACGCCACTCAATTCCTCCACGTCTTCCTGCCTTAACCCAAGGAATCGTCGCCGCTTTTTGAAAATTTCTCCAATTTCTTGAGAGGTCATAGGTATTATAGTTCTATTTTACCTGAAATTAGTAAACAAAATGCACTAATTTACAATAAATGAGAATTATAATTCCTTTTTGAACTTAAATTAACCTTTTTGTGAGAGTTTAAAGGATAAAGAGAATTATAATTCGCATCTACGCGCAAACCACTCATCCAGCAATTCGAATGTCTGTTTTGCTCCCGCAATGATCTGTGCCTCATTCTCCGCATTGGCATAGGCTTCCAGTTGCTGCATAAAGCCCTTCCATTTGGTTCCGATTTCTTTTCCATAAACTGGAAAATATCCTCCTCCATAATCTCCCAGCTTTGCTACCAGGTGCCGGTGAATGATGGCGCCGCCTAATACTGATCCTTCCAGCACATAAAGTCCGCCGACCAGTTCCGGAAGTCCCGGGTAAACCTGGTCAAGCGTTTTATTATCGATCTGCATAGCTTGGTTGGCATCCGATCCCATAGCTGTAAGATCTGATTGTAATAGATGCGCTTTTTTCCTGGTCTCGAGGTCGGCGAACACTTCGCCCAGGCGGTCATAATACCGGCTTTCAAAGGGCTGCACAAACCCGTATAGTTTTTCGAGGTAGATGGCCAGGTCATCACGACTCACCTTGTCATCCATCAGTGCGAGTGATAAATGATTTTGCTCGAGTGCCCGGTGATAGGGATCTGTTTCTTTTCTTAAATGCTGAATGAACATGAATACATTTTTTTAATACTGGGGGAGAATAAAAATGATCTCTGCTCCTTCCTTCTCCTTTCCCCTTGCCATGATGATACCACCATGCTTGTCAATAATCTTTTTGACCACTGATAGTCCTATACCCACTCCTGCCGGGTAGTCTTCGGTATGCAGCTTCTGGAACAGTTGAAACATCTTTTCCGACAAGGTCCCGGGAAAACCAATGCCTTCATCCTTTACACTGATCCTTACATACTTTCCTTTTTCATCGGGCACCGCATCAAAACTCAATGCCTTTACATGCGTACCGCTGATCATGATCCTCGGATAATCTTTGTAAAACTTCAGTGAATTGGCCAGCAGGCTGCTGAAGACCTGGCGCATCTGCTCCGGCACAGCTTTCACTCCTGGTAGTCTGCCAATAGTGATCTGCGCTTTCTTTTCTTCGATCTGTAATTCAAAATCTGTCAGCACTTCTTCCACTACCTCGTTAAGATCGATGGTTGTTCGCGCGTGCTCCTGCGAAATGATTGAAAAATTCAGCAGTGATCTTAACAGGCTGGAGATCCTTTTTGATGCAGACTGCAATTTGGTAACATAACGTACCGCTTCTTCGTCCTTTACTTTTTCCTGCACCCTGGAAGTGTACAGCGTGATCTTTCTTGCCGGCTCCTGCAAATCATGCGTGGCCACATGTATGATCTGCGACCAGTCGTAAAGCGTGGCTTCCAATGCCCGCTTGCTGTTCTCCAGTTCACTTGTCCTTTTCTCTACCAGTTTTTCCAAATTAAGAGTTATGGTCTTCAGTGTTAATTCCACCAAAGTATTCCTCAGCCTTTCCGCGATCTTCATTTCCTCCCGCTCCCAGGGACTGGCCCTGTACTTTACCGTTTCCTTCCATATCTCGAAAGAGTTCCTCGGATGATATTGCCGTCCTCCTTTTTCGAAAGTCAGTACATCATTGGGATTGCCGCCCCATTCCACATGACTCACTTCTTCTGCCCTGAAGGCCAGTACAAAATTTCCTTCATAAGGCTGAACAGGTATTACCAGTAATCCACTTGCCCTGGATGCATAGTCCTGCGCCGGCTCAAACACGGAGGAAAGGGAATTGAACTGTCTCACCTTTGAATCATCTGAACGCTGCAACCATTCCAATAAAATTTTCACCTCTGCTTCGCCCGGTGTAAGTCCTTCATGGTGCTGCACGCCCTGCCAGGTTACTACCATACCATCGGCGCGGAATATTTCTTTCAATTCTTTTTTACACTGCAAGAGCGATCGCGAAGGGTCTTCCTGCTTCCAGATTGTTTCACTGATATTTTTGAAGATTTTATCAAGCTGCTCCGACCTGCCGGCAGCTACTCCATAAGATATGGATGCAATGCGTGAGGAAAGTATGTTGGAGAGATATTCAAACACAAAACATTCCTGGAAGCTGAGATAAAGTGGTGTGCGGTGATGACAGGCGATGAGGCCCCATAATTTTTCCTTATGAATGATGCGGGTGGACATGGAGGCTTCCACCTTCATATTCTTCAAATATTCCAGGTGCACTGGAAGCACACTCCTGAATTTGCAATCGGAAAGATCGGTCACTTCACCGGTCAGTGAGTTGAGCGCGGGCACCAGGGGCACCGGCTCGTACGACCTGTTGGGTATGATGCGATAGGGATTCTTCAGGTACAGATCCCTTGCCTGCTTCGGTATATCGGTGGGCGGAAATTTCAGTCCGAGGTATTGGTCCATACCCTCCTCTTTTTCCTCTGCCACCACCAGGCCATTCCACTCCTCATCAAAGGAGTAGATCATCACCTTGTCAAAACCGGAAATGCTTTTAATTTCCCTGGCTGCCGCCTTCACCACCTCATCAACAGCACTGTGCTGGTTGATAGAAGAAATAAATTGCTGCACACGTACAAAAAAGATCTCGAAAAAATCCTGCGCCTGCCGGCTTTCATTCACCTGCACTTCTATCATCAGGGCTCCATCTTTCTGGTGGATGAAGGATAAGGATGTGCGAAGAATGCCATGGTAAGAAATGGTCAACAGGAAAGGTGTGCTCACTTCGAAGCTTCCCTGGCTCACCAGGTGCTGAAGATGCACATAACAAAGTTCTTCCAGCACATCCTGCAGGCGGGTGCCGATTAATTTTTCCGCAGGCTGCTGAAAAATCTCCGCGACATTCTTGCTCACCTGTATGAGGGACAGGTCTGCCGGGTCAGCCACCAGCAAAATGCCATGAGGTTGAATGAGACTGGTGCGGTGTAGTGGTATCTGGTTGCAGAAGTCGGCTCCTGCATTGGGGGAGTTTGTCATGGAGTGAAGCTTCGAGTTGTTAGCTGCGGGCTGCGAGAGAGCCACCTTAAGTACTTTGTGTTCTTGATGTATCAGCCTGCCATTACAACTCTTGATTTTTAATGATCAATTTAAAAATGAAAAAAGGAAAGAAGAACGCAAATCCTTCTTCCCTTCAATTAGTTTCTTATAATATCTCTTCAAACTCTAAGCCACCCTCTCGCAGCTCGCAGCTAACAGCTCGCAGCTTACCTAAACATCCTCCATATATCCAGCCCAAACGCGTACAGCATCAGTCCCAGC
>JAEYUA010000120.1 GCA_023433755.1 Bacteroidota bacterium
AGACCCAGGTGCTCAATAATGTATTCGGCGGCTTTTTTGGATCAAGGCTCATGAGCAATATCCGGGAAGAGAAAGGATATACTTATGGCATTTACAGTTACCTCGAAAATCATATCCAGCAAAGCGCATGGGTGGTGAGTACGGAAGCGGGCCGCGATGTATGCGAAGCAACTATTGATGAAGTATACAAGGAGATGGAGATCCTGCGCAATGAACCGATCGACGATGAAGAATTATTATTGGTCAGAAATTATATGATGGGTTCCATACTCGGTGATCTTGATGGGCCTTTTCATATCATCAACCGCTGGAAAACGATTATTCTCAACGGGCTCCCCGAAGATTATTTCTACAGGCAGATAGAAACCATCAAGGATGTAAAATCTTCAGAGCTGCAGGAACTGGCTAATAAGTATTTAGTGCCGGAAAAGTTTTATGAACTGGTGGTGGTATAGTTCAAAATTCAAAGTTGAAAGTTCAAAGTCAGAGTCATCAGAGAATGGGGTGTATTTTTTAGTCGGAAGTCTGTAGTCTGTAGTCGGTTGGCTTTCATCCTGCTAATTCTCAAATCCTGTAAATCCTGATAGGGGGCAGAAAAAAGCCCAACCATAGGGTACGGTTGGGGCTTTTGTTCATCCATCCTTGTTTGCGTCCAAATCAGCCATTCAATAATCTCGACCCGTGCAGGTAACTTTTTGAAGGATGATAGACAAACAAGGCAGTTCCTTTTTTGATATATTGAATTACTTTTTTAGAAACAGCGTTGGGTATGGCCGGGCAACCGAAACTTCTGCCCTGTGTGGCCGAACCACTCCAGGCTTCGCCAATATAACCTGCACCATGCACCACGATAGCCCTGCGTTCAGCATTATCGTTGAAACCTTTCTCCTTGCCAGACAGGCGCAGTGAAAGACCATGACTTCCATAGTAAGTTCCTTTGGTTACATAAAAACCAAGAGAGCTCTGGTGCGACTGCAGTTTATTGGAAAACTTCTGGGCATATTTCAATCCTGAATTTTTACCATGTGCTACATAGGTATTGATCAGCACTTTGAAATTGCGGACATCAAGAATATACATTCTCTTATTACTGGAAGGCTGGCTGAAATCACAAACGGTAAGAATATCTTCATTTTCCAGCAATCCTTTTTTTACCAAGGCCTGGTGACCTTTGAAGGCATACCTCATGGCTTCCCTGCCCAAACCCAGTTTGTCAAGTTTCAGGCTATCGTAAAGAAGATTGGTTCTTGATTCCAGTGAAAGGGATTCAGAATTGATCTTAATGCCGGTGGGTAATACTTTGAGAGCTGTGGCCAGTCGTCCGGCTTTGAACCCTGAGAAGACCAGCAGTGCTGCTGTCAGGCAAAGGGTTAAGGGCAAATGTTTCTTAAGCACTTTTCAAAGGTTTTTGCGGTGGATGATTGGATAACGCTAACGGGTGTGAAAATATTATCCCTGTATTGAACATGCAAGCGATAGCAAAAAAATATTTATGAAATAAAATGATTTAGCGCAATCTACATATTTATACTAAGTGTTTTTACTGGAGCAACCGTATTATTTCACTCTTCTCACTTCACGTTTCTTCACAATGAATTCGGATGAATAGATACGTAGTAATAAAATGAACATGGATATGAGCAGCGGTCCGAATACCAGTCCAATGAATCCGAATAACTGTATGCCCACGATCACACCAAAGATGGTAATGAGCGGGTGAATGTTCCCGATCCTTTTATTAAGCATAAGCCGGAATACATTATCTACAAGCCCTATCAGCACAAAACCCCAAAGTCCCATGGCAATGCCTCTCCCGGTATCTCCCTGCGCGAAGAGCATGATGGTGAGTGGTACATAGATCAACGCTGCACCTACAACCGGCATCATGGCCGCGATGCAGGTGGCTACGAACCAGAGCCATGGTTCATCGATGCCGATGATCAGGTAACCAATCAGCCCTACAAGTCCCTGTATGATCGCGATCAATGGAATTCCAATAGTGCTTGAAATGACCATGGTGCGCACTTCCTTTCCCAGCAGTTCCACATTGCCATCTTTCAAAGGAAGGTTCTCGTAAAGTGATTCTTCCATACTCCTTGCATTCATCAGCATGAAGTAGAGTATGAAATAAAGTGTACCTATTAATGTGATGGTATTCAGCGTTACTCCCAATACTTTTGGCAAGAGTCTCGTGAGTTCATTACCGAGCCGGTTGATGGCATCGGGCGTTACAATCTCATACCCGATCTTATCCTTGATCTGGGCCACGGCTGTTTTCAACGATTCTATGTACTCACCTGAATGGGTTACAACATAGCTGATTTTGGAATAGAGAATATTTCCAAGAATGCCTATGGGTACCAGTATCACAAAAAAGGAAAGCAGCATCAGCACCAGGGCGGCATTGTGTTTTTTCCATCCTTTTTTTTCTGTGAGATAAAACATACGCTCCCGCATGATCACGTAAAAAGTAACGGCGCCCAAAAAGGCGGAAGTAAAAAACCAGAGCTCGCGAAAAAGAACAATGCCTAAAAAAAGAATGATGGCAATAAAAAAGATCTGCCGCAGCAGGTTGGTGTCGATTGTATTATTATTCATATCCGGGATCAGGAATGAAATTACTTAAGAAAACCATGTGCCGGGCCTAATGTTTTAGCCTGACTGCCCATCACCAGGCCCGGGCCATGATTATACTTTGATCGTCTTCCATTTACCCTTTCTAAAATAGATCCACGCGGTAATGGCAATGAGGGTTTCCGCAACGGGTATGGCTATGAAAGAACCGGTGGCGCCCATGCCCAGCCATTGCGACAACGCGTAAGCGAAGGGAATCTGGAACAGCCAGAAGCCAAAAAAGTTGATGACCGTTGGGGTGCGGGTATCTCCTGCTCCATTCAGCGCCTGTATCATTACCATGCCGATACCATAGAAAATATAGCCTGCACTGATAATCTGCAGGGCCATCACACCCGTGTTCAAAACTTCCGGATCCTTTGTAAAAACTCCAATCACCGGTCTTGCAAACAGTAGGAAGAACAGCGTAACCCCGGCCATAAAAATGGCATTATAACGGGCGGTCAGGAATACACTTTTTTGAGCCCTTTCTACTTGGCCGGCACCCAGGTTCTGTCCCACCAGCGTAGCTGCCGCGTTACTCAATCCCCAGGCGGGAAGTATAAAGAACCCAATATTCCTGATGGCGATCTGGTAACCCGCGGAAGCGGTATCGCCACCTGTATGCGCCACCAGCATGGTTAAAAAGATCCAGCTTCCCGAAGCAAAAAAGAATTGCACGGTTGCCGGTGCCGAAAGATTCACGAGGCTTTTCATCAGTGGAAAATCAAACCGGAAATAGGAAGCCTTCATCCTGATTACCCCCTGCCCCCTGAACAGGAAATAGCACTGGTACAAAACACCCATCCCCCTTCCCACCGTTGTGGCAATGGCTGCCCCGGTAAGGCCCCAGAAATGAATGAAGATGGGGCAAAGAATAATATTGACAAGACTGGCCAGCCATAAACTGCGCATGGCTATGGCCGCGTTGCCGGCACCCCTGAAAATTCCATTGATCAGGAAGAGAAGGATGATGACCAGGCTTCCACCGAACATCACTCTTGTGAAGCCGGTGCCCTGGCGGATGGTTTCTTCTTCCGCGCCCATGATCCTTAAAATTTCCGGGGCATACACCATTCCCAGGATGGTGATCACAATGGCAAGCATGATAGAAATAATAAGCGCCTGCATGCCTGCCTGCGCCGCGGCTTCCGGATTTTTTTCACCGGTGCGCCTGGCTACTATGGCTGTTGTACCTGTACTCAAACCGATAGCAATGGTGTACACCAGTGTCATTACCGATTCGGTGAGACCTACGGTTTGAACAGCCTCTTTTCCAAGCTTGCCTACAAAAAACATATCCACTACAGCGAATACAGATTCCAGGCTGAGTTCAAGGATCATCGGAATGGCCAGCAGTACAATGGCATGTTTGATGTTGCCCTGTGTATAATCATAATTCTCTCCCTTGAGAGATCTTTTGATGAGTGACCAGAATAAAGAAAATCTATTGGTATCGTTGATTACCTGCGACATAAACAAGATTAAAAATGATCTAAAAATCCGGTATTGACACCGGCAGTGTAGAAAAACTTACAGTGAAGTAAGGAGACCTTAAAGAGTTGGCCTTAGCACTTTGTGCGGCCGCAGGAGAACTTCATAATCTTGAAACTTGGGCAGCGAAACTATACCATCAATCCGAAAATGCCAAAGCCGCCCGGTTTATTCTGTAATGAGTTGAAGATATTGCTGTATGAATTGTTCTTTTTGTTTACGCCGGTATTGCATAATGAATCTTGGGTGAGGTAGGGGCTCTATCTTTTCGAACCATTGGTGGCTCCCGTTGAGCTGCTGAAGAAAACGGAAATTTTTTTCTCCTCCTATGCAAAAACAAACGGAACAGTCCGCATGATAGCTGAGCAACTGGTCAATGCTTTGGCTGATGAATGGTGTTACGGTTTCCACCAGCGCTTTGTCGTCATAATAATTAATATTGCGCCCATCTTTTACAAATCCTAACGGGCATACAGAGCCGATAAAGAACTGCCCGTAAAATTTCTGCGGACCTCCATACGCTGCAATCATATCATAAATGAATTCGGCTGATAATTCTGACTGGTCGCGAAAGGGATGGTCAATGCCGCAGACCTCCTTCAATTGACGGGGTGCTGTAAAATTTACGCCCGTTACACCCGCGCCAAAGCGGCCAGGGTTAATGCCGAGAAAGATCTTCCGGGGGTTGCTGTCGTTATAATATCGTTGCAAAAATTGCTCAACCACCTCCATCACCATGGGGCTCTTTTGTGGATATAGCCATTCTATTCCATTGGGTAATGATGGAGGGGGTTGCAGGTTTTTATAGAAAGCATATAAATGTGAGGCCCAGTTCATTCTAAAATAAAGGGGCTAAGCTAGTTTAGAAAACCATTTCCTACTCCAGGGGCCTACAGATCAGCATGGCTGGCAAGAATATTGACTTGATGCATACCCATCCAAATTCCAAAAGACATATTGAATGAACACATCCATATACCCCGGTAAGCCCTATCCACTTGGCGCTACCTGGGACGGCGAAGGAGTCAACTTTGCCCTGTTTGCTGAAAACGCTACCGGGGTTGACCTCTGCCTTTTCGAAACAAGAGAATCCATAGTTGAATCCGTTAAAATACGCATCAAGGAAGTGTCCCACCGCGTATGGCATGTTTATGTACCCGGGTTGAAACCCGGCCAGCTTTACGGCTACAGGGTTTATGGTCCCTATGATCCGCAAAACGGGCATCGCTTCAACCCCAATAAATTACTGATTGACCCTTATGCCAAGTCCATTGCAGGCACCATCCAGTGGCACGACGCGCTGTTTGGCTATGAGCTGGGGCATGAAGACCAGGACCTCAGCTTTAGTGAGGTGGACAGTGCTCCCTACATCCCCAAGTCTGCAGTGATAGATCCCAATTTTGACTGGGAAGATGATAAGCCTCCTGCGATTCCCTATCACAAGACCATAATTTACGAGATGCATGTAAAAGGATTTACCCAGATGCATCCTGACATCCCCGAAAACATCAGGGGTAAATATGCAGGGCTGGCGCATCCGGCCACCATAAAATACCTCAAAGAGCTTGGTGTGAATGCGGTTGAACTGATGCCCGTTCATCATTTCGTAAACGACCGGATTTTGAGTGATAAAGGCCTGTCCAATTATTGGGGTTATAACTCCATCGGGTTCTTTGCACCCGATGCCCGCTATGCAAGCGCGGGATGCCAGGGAGAACAGGTGATTGAATTCAAGAACATGGTGAAAGAGCTGCATAAGGCAGGCATTGAAGTCATACTTGATGTAGTGTACAACCATACCGGTGAAGGCAACCAGATGGGACCTACACTTTCTTTCCGGGGTATAGATAATAGCGCCTATTACAGGATGACGGAAGACCGCCGTTACTATATGGATTATACCGGAACGGGTAATACACTCAACGCCCAGATGCCGATAGTGCTCCGGTTGATTATGGATAGCTTACGGTACTGGATACTCGAAATGCATGTTGATGGTTTCCGTTTTGATTTGGCTTCCACACTAGCCAGGGAATTGCATGAAGTAGACAGCCTCGGTTCCTTCTTCGACATCATTCACCAGGATCCGGTGATCTCGCAGGTGAAACTGATTGCTGAACCCTGGGATATTGGTGAGGGTGGTTACCAGGTAGGAAAATTTCCTGCCGGCTGGGCTGAATGGAATGGTAAGTATCGCGATTGCATTCGTGACTACTGGAGAGGCGCCGACAGCATGCTGGGTGAGTTTGCGCTAAGGTTCACGGGCAGCCCGGACCTCTACGAGGATAATGACAGGAGACCAACCGCCAGTATCAATTTTGTAACAGCGCACGATGGTTTTACGCTGAACGACCTGGTTTCGTACAATGAAAAACATAATTATGATAATGGCGAGGATAATAATGATGGAGAGAGCCATAACCGGTCCTGGAACTGCGGAGAGGAAGGGCCTACTCCGGATCCGGAGATCTATGCCTTGCGCCAGAAACAAAAAAGAAATTTTCTCACTACCCTGTTCCTTTCCCAGGGTGTTCCCATGCTGGTAGCTGGAGATGAGATCAGCCGTACACAGCGTGGAAACAACAACGCTTATTGCCAGGATAATGAGATCTCGTGGATCAACTGGAGTGCTATTGATGAAGACCTGCTTCATTTCACCCAGCAACTGATTGCGCTTTATAAAAATCATGAGGTTTTCTCCCGCAAAAGATGGTTCCAGGGTCAGCCGGTTAAAGGCATAGGGCTGGAAGATATTGCCTGGTTCCTTCCCGAAGGAGATGAGATGAGTGAAGAGAACTGGTCGCATGATTTTGCCAAATCACTTGCGGTTTACATGAATGGCCATGGCCTCAGGAGCCTGGATGAAAAAGGCAGGAAAATCACCGACGATAGTTTTTATATCATCTTCAATGCTTACGAGGGAAATCTTGATTTCAGGCTGCCTTCAGATAAATACGGAGATGAATGGATCAAGGTGCTCGATACCCATGAAGGTTATATTCGTAAAGATGGAGAAAGATACGGCGCCGAGGAACTGGTAAATGTTCATGGCCGTTCAGTGGTATTATTAAAACAACCGTGAGTTATGAAACCTGATATTGACAGCAGGAGTATGGGTGTGAACTTTAAAAAGGGCTGGGCTGAAATTCTCCTCTGGGCTCCCGAAGCGGAGCAGGTACACATCAGCTTTGCCGGTCAGCAGGTGCCGCTCGAAAAATCAGATACTGGCTATTGGCATGCAAGAACCACCAGCCTGGAAGAGCAGATGCTGTACCGTTTTATTTTGAATGGTGAGCAGGAACTTCCTGATCCTGCCTCGCTTTCGCAGCCTGATGGTGTTCATGGTCCCTCCATGGCTTTCGATCTAAATAAGTTTGAATGGAGTGATGGTGAATGGAAGAACCCGGCTCTGAAGGATTATATCATTTATGAATTGCATACAGGAACATTTTCCCCCGAAGGAAATTTTGAAGGCATTGAAAAAAAACTTGCTCACCTGCAGGAACTGGGTGTAAATGCGATTGAACTTTTACCTGTGGCGCAGTTTCCCGGTGACCGTAACTGGGGATATGACGGGGTGTACCCTTTCGCTGTGCAACATTCTTATGGCGGCGCAGCCGGACTTCAGAAACTGGTAAACGCCTGTCATCGTATGGGCATTGCCGTTATACTTGATGTGGTTTATAACCACTTGGGGCCGGAAGGAAATTATCTCTGCAACTACGCTCCCTTCACCACGGATAAATACCGCACTCCCTGGGGTGGCGCCATCAATTTTGATGATGCATGGTGTGATGGCGTGCGCAGGTATTTTATTGAGAATGTACTGATGTGGTTCCGTGATTTTCATATTGATGGATTAAGGCTGGACGCCGTTCATGCCATCCGCGATTTCAGCGCTTCTCATATTCTGCGTGATATCAGTGAAGCAGTGGACAGGCTGAAAATAAAAACAAACAGGCAGCACTATCTCATAGCCGAACTGGATCTGAATGATACACGCTATATCAATCCAAAAGAAAACGGCGGATTTGGAATGGATGCGCAATGGGTTGATGAATTTCATCATGCCCTTCGTGTTACCGCCGGTGAGGCACGTTCAGGATATTATTCCGACTTCTCCGGCATTGAACACCTGGCCAAGGCCTACCAGGATGCCTATGTTTACGACGGCCAGTTCTCTCCGCACCGTAAGCGCAGTTTTGGTGTAAAAACAGCAAATGAAGGACATCAGTTCATTGTTTTCTCACAGAACCACGACCAGGTGGGTAACAGGGCCCTGGGTGAAAGAACCAGCACACTGGTGAGTTTTGAAATGCAAAAACTCCTTGCCGGCGCTGTCATGCTTAGTCCTTACCTGCCCATGTTATTCATGGGAGAGGAATGGAGTGAACCGAATCCTTTCCTGTATTTCGTAAGTCATACCGATCACGACCTGGCCGATGCGGTGAGAAAAGGAAGGAGGGAAGAGTTCGCAGACTTTTTTAATGGAACCGACCTGGAAGCACCCGATTCTATGGCGGTGGAAACTTTCCTGGCTTCGAAGCTGCAATGGAACCTGCTTACCGAAGAACCTCATTATACCCTCTTCAATTATTACAAGGAGCTGATCGCATTCAGGAAAACGCAACCCGCTCTTTATCATCTCAACAGGAGGCAGCTTCATGTGGAAGTAAAAAAAGAGCAGCACCTGCTGATCCTGCAGCGATGGCATGAAGAACAGCACCTGATCTGTTTTCTGAATTTTTCTTCCAAGAAAGAACAGACCATGCCACCATCCCTGGTTAACAACTGGGAAAAGATTTGGGACTCCGCCTCACCGCAATGGAAAGGTCCCCAATCAGCACCGGCACGCATCTCTGGTGGGCAACCAGGTAATGAAGTACTCGTGCTTCAGCCGCAGTCCGTTGTGGTTTATACGAACCGTAAAGAAGAAATAAGATTCAAAGAAGAAGAAGGGAAACAATAATATGAACCAACTGATCTCAACATACCGTATTCAATTCCACAAGGAATTTTCTTTCAGCGACCTGGAACAGATCCTGCCTTACCTGCAAAAACTGGGAGTAGGCTGCATTTACGCTTCACCTGTTTTTAAAGCGGTTCCCGGTTCAACGCATGGTTATGATGGACTCAACCCCAACGAGATCAATCCTGAAATCGGGAGCCGCCAACAACTTTCAGCCATAAGTAAGCAACTGAGGGCAGAAGGAATTCAATGGCTGCAGGATATTGTCCCCAACCACATGGCTTTTGACCCGGGAAATGAATGGCTGATGGATGTGCTTGAAAAAGGTCCTCAGTCGCGCTATGCCCATTTCTTCGATACCGCCTGGAGCAGTGAATTTTTTGAAGGCAGGCTAATGGTTCCCTTCCTGGGATCATCACTTGAAGAGGTGATTGACAAAGATGAATTGCGGATCAGTTATGCAAATAAGGGACTGGTGTTTTCTTACTACGACAGTCACTATCCCCTGCAGCCACTGAGTTATCAAAAAATATTATCTGCAGGTGAAAACATTCCTGAAGCCATAACGGAATGGATCAACGGGATGCCCAAAGAAGAAGAAAAGAATGCGTATGGTGAAGCATGGCATGAAATGAAGCTCCAGTTGGCATCAATGATGAAGAGTGAAAACATCCGCAACTATGTGGATGAATGCATCATGATCGCTAACCAGGATAAAGAACTGTTGAAAGAAATAGAAGCGCAGCAGTCATACCGCCTCTGCCACTGGCAGGAATCTGACCGGCAGATGAATTACCGGCGTTTTTTTACGGTGAACGGACTGATATGCATGAACATCCAGGACGCGGATGTTTTTGAGCACTACCATTCCCTGGTGAAAGAACTCCTCGAAGGAGGAGTGATCCAGGGTTTGCGTATCGACCATATTGATGGTTTGTACGATCCTGGAAATTACCTGCACCAATTAAGGCAATTGGCCGGTGAAGAGGTGCCCATCGTAGTAGAAAAAATCTTGGAACAGGAAGAAGGCCTGCCAAAGTCCTGGCCCGTACAGGGAAATACCGGTTACGATTTCCTGGCGCTTGTCAACAACCTTTTCACAAATCAAAATGCTGAAAAAAATTTCTCGCGTTTCTACCGCAGGCTGGTCAACGATCAGCGTTCAATACAGGAACAGG
>JAEYUA010000166.1 GCA_023433755.1 Bacteroidota bacterium
CACCAAAGATCCAGAGGTACATCATATTGCCTGCAATATGAGCGAGGCCGCCATGCATGAACATGGAACTGATTAACGTGAGATAAACAGGTATGCCTGTGGGAGCCAGGCCGGGAATACGAACCAGTTCACCAGTTACCGGGTGCTGAAAGATTTTATCACCTGAAACCAGGTCATCGCCGGTAAGGATCTCCGCCGGTACGGTTGAAAATCCATAAGTAAAAATTTCGTTGTTGCCCCATTGCTGCAGCAGTATGTAGACCAGGGCATTGGCAAGAATGAGCAGATAATTGACGTAGGGAGTAAGATGCCTGTCGCGGTTATCATCGCCGATGGGAAGCAACATGTAATCTGTTTAAACTTTTAATGCAAATGGTATTCCCTCCAATAAAAAGACTCCCGCAGGGGGAGTCTTGAATTATCTTACAGTAGTTAATTATTGAAATTAATAGTTATCCCTGTATCCGCCGCCACCGCCGCCGTTGCCGCCACGGTACCCACCGCCGCCGCCACTGCCGCCACGGTAACCGCCGCCGCCGCCGCCTTTCTTAAAGCCGCCGCCGCCTCCGCCACCAAAGCCGCCTCTTTTCTTAAAGCCGCCGCTGCCTTCTTCTTTCGGACGAGATTCATTCACCACCAGGTTTCTGCCTTCAACTTCACTGCCGTTCAGTTGGGCAATCGCTGCTTGTGCCTGTTCGTCGTTAGGCATTTCCACGAAACCAAAGCCCTTGCTTCTTTGCGTGAATTTGTCCATAACAATCTTAGCAGAAGAGACTTCACCATATGGTGAAAACAGGTTGGCCAGGTCCTCATCTTTAAGACCCCAGCTAAGGTTTCCAACGTAAATGTTCATTTTGAGAAAAAATTTAAAAGAAAATAAAGGTGTTTACAGCCCTACGGAAACCATGAACATTAGCAACGTTCAATGTAATCGTGCAACTGAAAGAACACAAATCATAACGAATATAAGGAAAATTAATACAAATAATAAGGGGGTTAAAAAAAGAAAACTGCCTCCCGGGGGAGGCAGTTTCAAGTAACTAAACCTAATAAATTACTGTTTTACGAACGTGGTTGTCTCCACTTTTCCATTGCCATTATCAATTTTCAAAACATAGGTTCCTGCACTCAGGCTGCTGATATCAAGCATGGTGTTGGAATTGCCCTGGCCGGGAGTTACCATTTTCACCATACGTCCGTCAATAGTGCTTACCGTGATCCTGGCCTTGCTTTCCAGCCTGCTGTGCTGCACAGTGATCTGGCTTCTGGCCGGGCTTGGGTAAACCTTAACGTCGTTGGTAAAGCTGGTATTATCCTTAAACCTGATAATGCCGCTGTATTTGGTTTTTCCATCAATGTCTACGCTTTTTACACGGTAGTAGATCTGCTCAGCTTTGTTGTTTGGATCAACATAGCTGTACATGGTGTTTCTGCCATTGGCATCAACAGTTCCTACAGTCTGGAAAGAGAAACCATTGGTGCTCTTTTCCAGTTGGTATTCTTTAACGTCAATTTCGTCTGCAATATCCCATTTTACCTGGATGCCGCTGGCCACTTTGTTGGCAGACAGTCCAAGGAAGTTTACAGGAAGCGGGGCCGCCACTGTACCACCGATTGACAGGTCGTCAAACACGGTGAACAAGGGCTCAGCTACTTCATAAGTTACCTCAACCCTGTATGCAACGCCCGGAGCATTGGTAATATCCTGGTCGATCAGGCGGATACAAACAAAACCCTGTTGGCCTGCGATCTGGGGAGCACCACCTGCATAAGGAGTAGGAGGTGTTGAATAAGCTGCGAAAGTTCTGAAATTGGAACTTGCTTCCACATTGTACACGGTGAACTCACCCTGTGGAGTGGCGCTGATGATCCTTACCTGGAAGCGGTTTACTGCAGGGTTTGGAACCACGTAGTAAAAACCTACATCAAAAATACCCACCGGGTTGGGATTGGTGTACAATGGAGAAATGATGGACACCAGCCTGGCACCACCACCACCGGGAATAGGAGGTGTAGCGCTCGAACCATCTACTTCAGACCACCAGCCCTGGGCGGTGTTGAAATAAAAACGGCTGTTGCCATAATAAATGGATTCTGAGTTATAACCCTGGTCACCGGAATTGAAATTGGCAGTTACATTACTGCAATCTCCGCTGTTGGATACCGTGGTAACTCCTAAGATCTGGGCATTCGCGATGCCCGCTACGGTCAAAAATGCAATCAACATTAGGGTTCTGGAATAGAACGAGTAAACATGTTTCATAGTCGCTAATTATAAGTGATTAATAAGAAAACACAGTTTTATGGAGTTCTCCGAAGGGGGACTTAATTGTGTTTTTCGCGACTGAAAGGAAGATGGATACGGTAGTGTTTACAAAAACTGTTCCTCAGAAGATTGGGGGGAAGGAAATTCAATGGATGAGGACAAAACAAAACAATTTTTGTGGAATTTCATAGCATTTTAAAAAAAAGCCTGCATTTTTTATGCAGGCTTTTCAAAAATATTGTGGTAATTATTCAGCAACTACTTCAAAACTTACTTCGGCATGTTGTCCATTGCCGAAATCAATTGATGCTTTATAAGTTCCCAGCTCTTTTACTTCATCAGTAATGTTGATTTTCTTGCGGTCGATTTCGTAACCTTTCTGATCCCTGATGGCACGGCTGATCTGCAGAGGTGTAACACTTCCGAAGATCTTTCCGCTGGTACCGGTTTTGGCACCCACTTTCAGAGGAGCTTCGTTAAGTTTCGCGATTACACTGTTGATCTGGGCCAGCATCTGGTCTTCTTTCTTCTTAGCTACTTTGAGGCGCTCTTCCAGTTGTTTACGGTTGGAAGGACTGGCTTCAACAGCAAGGCCCTGGGGAATTAAAAAATTACGGGCATACCCGTTCCTGACTTTTACAGTCTCGTTTCTGCCGCCCAGGTTATCTACATCCTGAATTAAAATGATTTCCATTGTTTGTTTTTTAGATCCCAGAGCCCAATCTGAGATTGTGACTGTCTCCGCCGGTGGCGGATTAGGGAATGGTACTAAATGAGATTGCTATTGTTGAACTTCTTATTTCAGAAGATCAGTTACATAAGGTAAAAGTGCCATTTGACGGGCCTTTTTGATGGCATCGCTCACCTTACGCTGGTATTTCAGTGAATTACCGGTAATGCGGCGGGGCAACATCTTACCTTGTTCGTTCAGGAATTTTTTCAGGAACTCCACATCTTTATAATCGATGTAACGGATGCCATATTTTTTGAAACGGCAGAATTTCTTCGGGCGCTTCTCCTGCTTGATGGCGGTCAGGTATTTAATTTCATTTGGACGTGCCATGATTAAGCCTCCTGTACTTTTTCAGTTCCTGTTGGTACGCCACTTCTCTTTTTTGCATTGTACTCGACGGCGTATTTATCGAGTTTCGTTGTCATGTGACGGAGTACACTCTCATCACGCAGAAGCTGGATCTTCAGCTTCTCATTGAAGTCGGATGGCGCAATAAATTCCGTTACCCAGTATAAACCAGTGGTTTTTTTCTGGATGGGATACGCCAGTGATTTCAGTCCCCAGGGATTTTCAGAAACGATCTGGCCGCCATTGTCGGTTACCAGTGTTGTGAATTTTTTCTGTGCGGCTTTGAATTCATCGTCGCTCAGAACCGGGGTAAAAATCACCATCAATTCGTAATTGTTCATTACTGTTGTTTGTGATTGGTTATTAAATGACCTGCGGAATTTTTTCCGAAGGGAGCGCAAAGGTAAGGTTCCGGGGCCAGATTTGGGGATCCTGGGGGAACAATTTTAGGGGGAGGGTGTTAAAAGTTCATAGTTCAAAGTCGAAAGTTCAAAGTCGAAAGTTCAAAGTCGGTAGTCCAAAGTCAGTAGTCGGTAATTGATAGTTCATAGTCGAAAGCCGAAGGGGCATTCCGACCTTGAGGCTTCTGACTTTGAACCTTGAATTTTCAACTTTGAACTCTGAATTTTCAATTTTGAACTTCGCCCTTCTGCCATTGTTTAATAGTTGGGAATCAGGAATTTGTATTTCAAAGCCGAAAGCCGAAGGTACACTCCGGCATTTAGGCTCCTGACTTTGAACTTTGAACTTTCAACTTTGAACTTAAACTACCGACTTTCTTTCACAAAGACCCGGTTAAGGGCGGCGGGTCCACTGAGCTGCAGGCTGTACCATCCGGCCCGCAGCGAACCTACTGTCATGGTTTCAGTGTGTGCGCCGCCCCTGAGTTCCAGGTTTTTTTCCATCACTGCCCGCCCCGCCGCATCAAGTATCAATAACTTGTACCGGCCGGCCGGCAGCTTTCCCATCTGTAATACCAGTTCATCAGCAACCGGGTTAGGATAGAGGACCAGGTCTTTAGATACTGGTTTTCCTGTTATTCTGAGGACTTTGCTAAAGGAAACCTGTCCGCTGGTTTCCACCGAACGCACCCGGTAATAAACGGGCGCCAAGGATAGGTGTGGATCCAGGTACTGGTAATGGCTAATAGCTGATCCGTTATTTTTAGCACTGAACTGTGTGATTGCCATAAACCTGCTACCATCGGCAGAACGTTCGAGAATATGGGATTCAAGGTTTTCTTCAAGTTGGGTTTCAAAATTCACCAACACGCCACCGCTTTGCTCAACAGCCTTCAGGGTAGTGAACCGTACAGGCAGGGGATTGCCCGAAACCGGGTTGGCAATAAAACCGATATCGTCCAGGGCAAATTCGTCACGGCTTCCTGTGCCCGATACATCAGATCCGCTCCACCTTACATAAAACCAGGCTCCGGGAGCTATTGCCAGTCCTTCAAGTAAAATGGAATGGCTCTTCAGTTCCCAAACGGCTGAAGGATTTGCGGCTGCTTCGGACTGGTACAAGAGTGCGCTTTCATCGTGATAGAGTACATCATCAGCCGACCAGGAGAAGGCCATTGCACTGCTGCGGTCTGCATTGTTGAATATGAAGAGGGAATAGGCAACCGATAAAGTATGGATCATTACCCCGGTGCGGTTTTGAATCCTCAACGTAAGTTGACCAGGCGCCCAGTCACCCGTGCCCGGCTGGATCCCAAGGGCGCGGTTGCCGGGAACAGATGGCTCGAACGCATATACACCACCGGTAGAAGGATGGGAAAGGGTGAAGCCACGTGCATAATCACCCGTAGTGCGGGTATCGTTAAAGGCCAGGCTGCCATCGGACCAGCCGCTCATGGACCAGGCACCGGAATGCAATTGGCCGGGCACTGGAGAAGCTGAGAACCCTGTTCCATTAAACTGGTCCACGCTGGCATGATCTGATGAATGATCAAAGTCTACCTGGAAAAGTGTATTGGCCTGGTACACCTGCAATCCCAGTGGTGCAGCATTGGTTAGTTGTTGCGCAATTACACCATTGCTCATATAATTCACAGCTTCGGGTATGCCTGCATCATTAAATTCAAATACCGCGATATGATACAAAGTGTTTCCCACAAGCCCGGTAACCTGTAGAGATGCCGCACTTCCTTTCATCACCACAAATTCACCCGGCGCCAGGGCCTGGCCTGCACCAAACTGGTTGCTGGATACATAAATAGATCCGTCTGCAGGAGCAACACTCACCGGGCTGCCGGCCCGCATCACTACCAGCCTGCCATTGCCGCTTCCCCCGTTAAATTCCAGGGTGAGTGAAGTTGCCGTTACATTACTGATGTTGATGACGGGTGCATGAATCGGCTCAGGAGCCAGTACCAGTCCTTCGAGGTTGATTGACTGGGTGAGCGCACCGGTGCTGCTATGGGAAAGGTCACCTGTTGCCGGGCCTGCGATAGCTGACCGGAGCCTTACATAAACCGGTGTGGCCGTTATACTGCCTGAGACCTGGGGGATTTGTAACGTTGAAGCATAACCGCTATTGCTGTTAAGAGATAACTCAAACCCGGCTGGTGCCTGGAGTATAAGATCGGAACTTAGGTTGCTTGCGCTTACCTGGTAATCCTGTGCCGCCGATGCCAGGCCGGCCACTGACCTGAAAGACGTTAATGATCCGCTGACACTGATTAGTGGCCCAATAGATGTTGGCGTAACGGTTCCGCTAAAATCAAAATCATTGATGCTGAAAGTGCCCGCGGTACTGCTTCCTCCAAATCCATAAAGGCGGAAGCTGACGGAAGAACTGATGTTTTGAAAAGTGGGTGAAGATAAACTGATGGTGGCTCCACCAGGCACCGGTGTGCCGATATCATTCAGGAATCCATCCAGGCTTGAACGGAAGCTGAACTGTACCGGGCCAGAGGCCGATGCCTGCGCGGTATACGTAAATGATTGCAGGTTTAACTGGTAGCCGGGCAGGGGTTGCAACGTGAATTCAAAATAATCCTGCTCATCCGGCTGCGCAGCAATGGTCCAGCCGCTGGCATTGTACCTGTTATTGGCGTTGGAACCATTGAGACCATTACCTCTTCCAATACCGGATACAACCAGGTTGGGATCATGGGCCTGTCCATCAGTATAGGGGTTGAAAGTATTGGGATTGGTACCTATAATGCTGTTGGAAAAAACAGACTGGCCCTGAACATTCACCATGATCAGTATGCAGGCGCAGATGGTAATTATTTTTTTCATACAAGAACTTTGAAATTTGCCTCAGTGGTTCAATCAATTCTGATCGAAGCTAAATGGCATGCGTTTCAAAGCCCCGGGAAAAAAACACTGATTTGCCGGTGTTTTTCCCCTCGCGTTACCGTGACCTGTTATTGATATAAAGTTCTTTTACCAGTACAATGCAAATTACCATGAGCGGAGTGGCCAGTACAAGTCCCCATGCACCTGTAAGTGGCGCAATCAGCAGTTGGGCAATGATGATGAGTGCGGGAGGTATGCTCACAAGTTTTTGCTGTACCATCGGTGTAATGAAATTGCTTTCAATTACCTGTATGAGAATATAAAGCCCGGCAACCAGTAAGGCTGTGGAGGGGCCATCCATAAAACCAATCAGCACGGCAGGGATCATGGCAATGATGGGTCCGAAATTGGGAATAAAATTGAGCAGTCCCGCAATCACAGCCAGTGCGAGCCACATAGGCATGCCAATGGCAAGCAGCCCGCCAGCCGTCAGGATCATCACCACAAGCATGGCAAAAAGTTGTCCTTTCAGCCATTTTTTAAGGTTGGCAGCGATCTTGTTCAGCACATCATCAGTTTTTTTCTGTTTTGATGGAGGAGCCAGCATCACGATGCCCTTTGTGTAAAGTTTAGGCGATACCGTGAAAAAGATACCAATGAAGAGGATCACGTAAATATCACCGAGCACACCAAAGGTTGATTTAAAAAGATTGCCTGCCATCATCTCGGCGTCTTTCTGGGCCTGGGGTGAAGAAAGTTTTTCTACCAGCTTTTTTCCCAATGAAGTTTCATTCAGCCGGTTCCTGGCATTTTCAATAGTAGTGGGTAGTGTTTCTGTAAGGGAATTGATCTGATCCTGCAGTTTGGCGCCGATCATCCAGAATATAAACAACAATAGCAGGATGCTCCCTGCGATGGAAATAGCCATGCACGCTCCCTGTTTTAACTTGGAATGACGGCAGATCAGGTCTGCCAGGCCACGGAAATATACTGCGATCAGTGCCCCAGCCAATATCAGCAACAACACATTAAAGGTGGCCCTCAGTAGAAAGATCATGATGGTGATAAAGGCAATGATGCCTCCGGCAATCCAGATTTTCTGAGGAAAACTGTAATCAGGTTTTGAAACGGCCATGTGAGGAGCGTATTAGTTTGCACTATCTCATCAACAATTCTGCCAGCACTAATTCTGAATGGAAGCCATGGTCCTTAAAATACCCGAAGCCCATGAATACACATTGTTCCTCATCACCATCCTGCGCATCTGTTTCATCTTTTGCTGCTGCTGGGCGGCCGGCATTTCCAAAGCTTGTTTGATGGCATCCGCCGATCCTTCAATATCATAGGGGTTGATGATTAAAGCTCCCTGCAATTCCTGGGAGGCACCGGCAAACTGGCTCAGTATAAGTGTGCCGTCGTTATGATCGCGGGAAGCGATAAATTCCTTGGCCACGAGGTTCATACCATCGTGCAGGGAAGTGACCATGCAAAATGCGGCTGACCTGTAGAATGGTCGAATCTCTTCATGACTGTGATGCTTTTTCAGGAAGAGTATGGGTTGCCAGTTTTTGGTCTTGAATTTCCAGTTGATGCGGTTCACTTCAGCATCCACTGCATTGAGTGTGTCGGAATAACTTTTAAGCAGCGACCTGCTTGGCGCACCAATCTGTACAAAACAAAATTTACCGATGTAGCCAGGATTTTTTTCAAAGAATTTTTCAATAGCCAGGAATTTTTCGATCAGGCCTTTGGTATAATCAATCCGGTCCACACCTACTCCAAAATGCTGGGCGTGAATGCCATGATGCTTTAATAGCTCCTGTGCATCCGTCCGCTCCTGTTGCGCATGTTCATAATCTTTCAGGGTGAAAGAAATGCTGATCGGGAAGGGTTTTACCAGGGTGAACTGGTTGCCAATCTTAACAGAAAAACTTTCCCAGATCACTCTTGACTCCAATGAATTGTTGACAGTCTCCAGGAAATTATTGCAATGAAACTGTGTATGAAATCCAATGAGATCGGCACCCAGCATGCCTAAAAGGAGTTCGCGTTTCCAGGGGCAGATGCCAAAAGATTCGGGGTTGGGCCAGGGTATATGCCAGAAGATAGCCACCTTGGCATCGGGCCTTTGCTGTTTAATTAGTTTGGGTAGCAGTGCAAAGTGATAATCCTGGACCAGGATAAAGGGTTCTTCTTCATCTTCTATTTCTTCCAGAACGGCTTTGGCATAGAGTTCATTCACTTCGCAGTAGTAATCCCAGTCTTCTTTCCTGAATACCGGCCTGGTATGCGCGATGTGACAGAGCGGCCACAATCCTTCGTTGGAGAATCCATAATAATAATGATCTTCCTGTTCCTTTGTAAGCCATACTCTTCGCAAAGTGTACTTGCCTTCATAAGGTGGTACCAGTACCTTGTCATTTTCATCAACTGTTTCCCTGTCGGCATCACCGCTTCCCGAAGCGATCCACAATCCGCCACATGCTTTTAAAATAGGTTCAAGGGCGGTTACCATTCCACTCGCGGGCATGATACAGTTAATCTCTCTTCCATTGCGCACGTGCATATAAGGTTCGCGGTTGGATACCACAACCAGTTTTTTATCCTGCAGCAATTGTTTCATTTCCTCATTCAGCCTCTCGGGCGTCCAGATGGCTTCAGCGGAAGTGCGCAGCCGGGCTTCTTCCTGGGCAATGGCTTTTGCTTCCTGCATGGCCTGGGCAATGCCGGAAATTTCCTTGTATAAAGGTTCCAGGAAAGTGGCGTGTGGTTTTCCCTTCAGTTCCTCTACATTTCCTGATCTTGCTGCTTTCACCCATTCAATTACTTTGTTAAGGGGAGACAGGATGCCCCATCTTACGATGAGCAGTGTGACAATGGAGATCACCAGCGCCTGGAGGAACCACCTTACAAAATTGCGCATCCAGATGCTGTTGATGATGTTTTCGATATATTCCGCATCGGTATAAAAAACAATGGCGCGGGAAGGATGGTCTTCCTGTTTCACAATTTTGGTGTACTGGAAGATATTCCTGCGGTCTATATTAATGATATTGGTTTGCGAAGTATCGGCAGAAATGGCCTGCGCAATATAATCCGAGGAAGCATCTAAGAAAGAATAAGCCCTGTTATTGAAAGGAATGATACTGTCGGCATTAAAATAAACCGTGATGCCTTCAAAACTGTATTGCCTAACGAGACTGTCCGGAATCCTGACTACCGGGCTGTCACCCAGGCTGCGGATATGAGTGTGATAAAATTCATCAGAAGTACGGATGGTCTTTGTTTCAAGTTCATCATTCAGTTTTTCCCGCTCCGACGCGATCTGTACGGCTGTGAACCCGAGCGCTACAAGTCCCACAGCTACAATGATCGCCAGTATTAAAGCCAGGTTCAGTTTCATGTTGATTGAATTTTGTCCATGGTCCATAGTCCATTGTCCATAGCATGGACTTTCTAATCACTTTCTAATTTATCGCTTTCTTCTTTCATTATAGCTTTACACTCTTTAGAAGAATAGCATTTTACTCAGAGCATTAGTTTTAAAGCCCCTGTTTTCACAGGGGCTTTCATTTTTACACACATAAAACCCGAGATCGATAAATGTTTTTACTTACAGGAAGGCTCACTTGTAAAAAGTACCAGGATCCTCATGTGAAAGCTGGGCAGTGCGGTAGAAAAATTCTGGTGGCAGGCCGGCCTGATGCTGTCCACGCGAAGCTAGCCAGGTTTGATTAAGGCAGTATTAGCTCAACATTAGAATGCTATTAGAAAGCGTTAAAGCATTTTCCTGTTGAAGCGAATTGATAGTTTTGTATTTTCCCGCTATATGGAAGATCGCAACATATTGATTGTAGAAGATGAACAAAAGATCGCCGACACGCTAAAGTTTGGCCTGGCAGAGAATGGTTACGAAGTAGATGTAGCCTACGACGGTCTTATTGCCAAACGTATGTTGCAGTCCAATTCTTACGACCTGGTGGTGCTTGATATCAACCTGCCTGGCGTGAATGGTTATGAATTATGCAAATTCATCAGGGAAAATGATCCACAGGTTCCTGTGATAATATTAACGGCGCTGAGTGCGCTCAATGATAAGATCGAAGGTTATGATGCAGGCGCAGACGATTATGTGATCAAGCCCTTTGAATTCCGTGAACTCCTGATGAAGATCCGGGCATTGCTGCGCCGCAGTGGCACACAACAGGTGCCCATGGGAAATGTGCTGAAGGCTGCTGACCTCACCATGAATCTTGACAGTAAGGAAGTACGCCGGGGAGAAATGCCAGTAAACCTCACCGCAAAAGAATTCCAGCTCCTCGAATACCTGCTCCGCAATAAAAACCGCCTCGTTTCCCGGGCCGATATTGCCATCAATGTCTGGGATATTGATTTTGACACCAACACCAACGTGATTGATGTGTATATTAACTATGTTCGCAATAAGATTGACAAACCATTCGATCAGAAACTGATACAGACCCAGGTAGGAATGGGTTATATTCTAAAGGAAAATTAACATGCCCGTTCGCGTACGCATTACGCTTCTTTTCGCCCTCGTGGTTTTTGTGATCCTTGGAATAGTATGCGGCTCCATTTATTATTTCAGTTATACCTCGCGGATTGATACCATCAAACAAAGGCTGCTGAACCGGGCCATGACCACTTCGCGCCTGCTGAGCCAGACCGATATCTTTTCACAACAGATCCTGCAGACCATTGATTCTTCCACCATGCTCACCATCAAGAACAAGGTAGTGCATGCTTATGATTATAAAAATGATATCATTTACCATTACCGCGACCAGGAAGGTGATAGTCTTAAAATTAAAAAAGAAGTATTGGATGATGCAAGGGTGAAGGGTATCCTGTTCTTTACCTCCGGCCAGAAAGAAGCAGTGGCCTATCACTATGCCAATCCGGAAATGAGAATTGTGATGGTGGTGGCCGGGGAAGATACCGAAGGAAAGGCCAATCTCGAAAAGCTTAGAGAAATCCTGCTCCTGAGTTTTCTTGGAGGTGTGATCATTGCACTGGCGGGTGGCTACTTTTTCTCAGCAGGACTGATAAGGCCTGTAAGAAAAATTGCTGATGAAGTGAGGGAGATCTCTGCCCAGAGCCTGACACGCAGAATTGAAACGGGCACTACGCGTGATGAATGGTACCAACTTGCACATACACTGAATGATCTTTTGAACAGGCTCCAGCAAAGCTTTGAACTGCAACGCAGGTTTATTTCCAATGCTTCACACGAACTTTCCACACCGCTTACTTCCATTTCGAGTCAACTGGAGGTGATCCTGCAGCGGGACCGTGATGCAGAAGCTTACAGAAACGTGATGATGTCGGTATTGCAGGATGTAAAAAACATGGGAAGGCTTACTCAGACCCTTTTGGAATTTGCCAAGGCCGGGGGGGATGCAGGGGGGCTTGAAATTTCACAGGTAAGAATAGATGAGATTCTCATGAGAATGCCGGCTGAAATGCAGAAACAGCATACAGGATTTTCTGTGGCACTCAATTTTGAGCAGATGCCGGAAGATGAAAACAAATTGCTGGTTTATGGTAATGAAGAACTTCTTTTTACCGCCATCAAAAATATCGTAAGCAATGCCTGTAAATATTCACCTGACCATAAAGCAGGTATCCGCTTTTTTGTTTCCACCCATCAATGCCTCATCCATATCATTGACAAGGGTGAAGGTATTCCGGAGAAAGAGATCAGCAATATTTTCCAGCCATTTTACAGGGTTGACGAAAGCAGGGCCACACCCGGCTTTGGATTGGGACTTTCACTGGCAGAGCGCATCATCAAATTGCATAAGGGAGAAATAACTTTAAAAACACAGAAAGGAGAGGGATCTACTTTCATTATCACCCTTCCCCTGGCAACCATTCATGAGTTCTAATATGATTCTAATTCAAATTAAACGGATGGCAGTCTTATTAATCGGAATTTTGGGATGGCCATGCAAAAACAAAATCCTTATAGACGTCCCTGGTTATTACTTATCATGGCAATTGCCATGGTACTGGCAACTACAGCAGGCAGTTATTTTTATACCGAGAACAGGTATTACAAGAAAGCCAACCGGCAACTCATTATTCAAAATGATTCTATCATTTCAGCTAATATAGAACTGAAGGCCACCCTCAATGGCCATTCAAGAACGGCATCCAAAAAATCCTTCAATCACTCAAAGCCAAAAGCCAATGGCCAATAGCTAACAGCTTCACGACTACCATCCTTCGCTGAAGCTTCGGCTGGCAGGCCGACTACCGACTTTGAACTATCGACTTTCAACTTTGAACTCCCCCACTCACCTCAACCTATCCATATCCTTTATCAGCTTCTCATCCTTATAGATACCTCTTGCAGCCAGTATGTAAAACGCAAGTATGCCAAAATGAAACAGGCACCACAGCGCGATGCTTCCACTTGAAAAATTGGCCATCTCCAGGAAATACATCACCAGCATGATCACTGTCAGGAAGATTCCCAGGTAGGTAAGCTTCAACTGCATTTTGCGGTTGTCAAAAAGAAATATGTTTACAAAGGCAACGGCTCCTGCCAGCACGGTAATGATGGAGATCCAGATCGTGGTTTGCGCATTCAGGTCAACAGGTGACTGGATATCATCTTTCAGCCAGTCGCCGGTATAAAATGGAAAACGAAAGGTTATGGCCGCGAAGATGGCAGCCAGCAATAACCAGATTGATTGTATACGTTGAATCATAATAAGATTTTTTGGGTTTGTTCAAATGCTAATCCAACTCAGGATATAATGGGAACATTTTCATGAAGGCGTGTACTTCTGCTGATACTGATGTAACCGTGCTTTCATCATCAATATTCATCAAAACACGGTCTATCAGGTCAACTACAGTTTGCATATCCCCTTCTTTCATGCCTCTTGTGGTAATGGCAGGTACACCCACCCTGATGCCCGAGGTCACAAATGGTGATTTGTCATCATAGGGCACCGCATTTTTGTTCAATGTGATATGCGCCCTGTCCAGTGTTTCCTGTGCTTTTTTCCCGGTGATATTTTTGTTACGGAGGTCAATCAGCATGAGGTGGTTGTCGGTACCGCCGCTGATGATATGATAATCCTTTGCTACCAGTGCCTTTGCCATGGCCTGTGCATTTTGCTGCACCTGCTTGGCATAAACAGTGTAGCCATCTTCAAGGATCTCACCAAAAGCAATGGCCTTTGAAGCGATCACATGTTCCAGTGGTCCGCCCTGGATACCGGGGAATACAGCCATATCGAGCAGGTGGCTCATCATCCGGGTATTCCCTTTTGGATCTTTGATACCAAATGGATTTTCAAAATCCTTACCCATCATAATAATACCACCTCTTGGCCCGCGTAAAGTTTTATGAGTAGTGGAGGTTACAAAATGACAATAAGGGAAGGGATCGGTGAGCAGCCCTTTGGCGATCAGCCCGGCAGGATGGGCAATATCGGCCATCACCATGGCACCTACTTCATCGGCCACTTTGCGGATCCGGGCATAATCCCAGTCGCGGCTGTAGGCTGATGCTCCACAGATGATCAGTTTAGGTTTTTCTTTCCTGGCCTGCTCTTCCAGTTGCTCATAGTTCACCAGCCCTGATTCTTTGTGCACGCCATAAAATGAAGCCTGGTATAGTTTGCCGCTGAAGTTCACCGGCGAACCATGGGTCAGGTGGCCGCCCATACTCAGGTCAAGTCCAAGAATTTTATCACCGGGTTTCAGTACGGCCAGCAAAACGGCTGCATTGGCCTGCGCGCCGCTGTGCGGCTGCACATTGGCATATTCGCAATTGAAGATTTTTTTCAGGCGGTCAATGGCCAGTTGTTCGGTTTCATCCACGAATTCACAGCCACCATAATACCTGCGGCCGGGATAACCTTCCGCGTATTTATTGGTCATCACATTGCCCATGGCCTGCATCACCTGCAGTGAGGTGAAATTTTCAGAGGCTATAAGCTCGATGCCCTGCCGCTGCCTTTCCAGTTCTTTACGAATGATGTTAAAAACCTGTGTATCTCTTTGCATATGATAATTTCAAGTTGATCATTTCCGTTTCCCGTGGAGATGGAAGGAAACAGGGATGTGCAAAAATAAGAGAGCATCCCTTAGCAAAGACATTTGATTTGGTTGGTGTAAAAATCATTAATTTCACCCGCTTTTTTCAGGATAGAATTCTGTTCATGACGGTGGCAGTAAAGTTCGGCAGAAAGGGGTCCGTCTAAACAATTATACATGAAAGCAATTATTCCCGTAGCAGGGGCAGGAACAAAACTCAGACCGCATACATATACACAACCGAAGGCTTTGATCCCACTGGCTGGCAAAACTGTTCTCAGTATCATAGTTGACCAGTTGAAGGAGGCAGGCATCAACGATTTCATTTTTATTGTGGGCTACTTGGGAGAGAAGATCCAGGATTATGTAAAGTCGATGTATCCCGGCATACAGGCTCATTTTGTGTACCAGAACGACCGGCAGGGCATAGGTCATGCCGTGAGACTGACCAGGAGTATAGTTGCGGGCGATGAGGTTTTTATTGTACTGGGAGATACCATCTGTGATTATGATGTGAAAGAAGTGATCAACAGTGCCACATCCATGATTGGAGTGAAGAAAGTAGATGACCCGCGCAATTTTGGTGTGGCGGAGCTCGACAGTGAAAATGAGATCAGTCATGTAGTGGAGAAACCTCAGATTCCCAAGTCAAACATGGCACTCGTAGGCATTTACAAGATTAAGGAAACCGACCAGTTATTCCAGTGCCTGGAAAATAATATCAAGGGTGGCATTAAAACGCATGGCGAATACAATATCACGGATGCGATTGATTGTATGATCAAGGCTGGCGCAAGGTTCAAACCCTTCAAGGTGGATAGCTGGTTTGACTGCGGCCGAAGGGAAACCCTGCTGGAATCCAATGCCACACTCCTTAAAAAATTTGGTACACGTACCGAGCAGTGTTCTGATTACGAGAATACGGTATTGATACAACCGGTGAGCATTGGGAAAGGATGCGTAGTGAAGAACTCCATTATTGGCCCTAATGTTACCATCGGTGATTCCACCAATGTTGATTCTTCCATTATCAAAGGCTCCATCATTGGCGCCTATTCCAATCTATATGATATTGTGCTGGACGATTCTTTGATAGGCAGTGATACCACTATCCGTGGTGAAACGAGAACTTTGAATATTGGGGATAATACTGATATTGTATTAGGATAGTCGGAACCTTGATTTTTTTGATTTTGAGATTAGGAAGAAAGGATTGGTAGGGAAGGGGGTACGTAGTGTTTAATAACCTGGAAATCTCTTTTCATTCTGATGGTTTTGAAGCTATATCCTTTTTGCGTTTTTGCTTACTTCGCGTCTTTGCGTGAAACAACCAGTTCTCCATGTTTTGACTTTTGACTTTTTTTTATGTTTCCTCTTTTCAATATCGAATACCCCATCATCCAGGCCGGGATGATCTGGGCCAGTGGCTGGAGGCTTGCAAGTGCGGTAAGTAATGCCGGCGGACTCGGAATGCTGGGAGCAGGAAGCATGTACCCGGAAGTGCTGAAAGAACATATCCGGAAGTGCAAGGCTGCTACAGATAAACCCTTCGCAGTTAACATTCCCCTGCTGTATCCCGACCTCGATAAACATATTGATACCATCATTGAAGAAGGAGTCAAAATTGTTTTTACGTCTGCCGGTAATCCCAAAACCTGGACACCCCTGTTTAAACAGCATGGCATTACCGTGGTGCATGTAGTGAGCAGCAGCAAATTTGCGAAGAAGGCAGAGGATGCAGGCTGCGATGCCGTTGTGGCCGAAGGGTTTGAGGCTGGCGGACATAACGGGAGGGAGGAAACCACCAGCTTTGTGCTGATCCCCCTTGTAAAAAGGGCGGTTAGCATTCCTGTGATAGCAGCCGGGGGTATTGCCACGGGCCGCCAGATGCTGGCCGCCATGGTGCTGGGGGCCGATGCGGTGCAGGTGGGTACCCGGTTCGTGGCCAGTGAAGAAGCTTCTTCGCATATAAATTTCAAACAGGCGGTGATCCATGCAGCAGAAGGAAGCACCCAGTTGTCACTAAAAAAGCTAACGCCGGTGCGGCTTATGAAGAACAGGTTTTTTGAACAGGTACAGGAGGCCGAGGCAAGAGGAGCGGCAACGGATGAGTTGCAAAAGCTGTTGGGCAGGGGACGGGCTAAAAAAGGAATGTACGAAGGCGACCTTGATGAAGGTGAGCTGGAAATAGGGCAGGTGAGCGCCCTGCTGGATGAGATCCTGCCAGCCGGGATGATCGTAAAAAATATTATGGAAGAATTCAAAGAAGGTCTTCGTAATCCAATTAAAAACTATAATTTTAAAGGGTGAACCGGGAAGTGTGATGATCACTTTTAATATCTGAGAAAATGAAATTCAAACT
Source organism: Bacteroidota bacterium (assembly GCA_023433755.1). GTDB lineage: Bacteria > Bacteroidota > Bacteroidia > Chitinophagales > Chitinophagaceae > Flavisolibacter. The sequence continues at coordinate 17,034 of JAEYUA010000166.1, forward strand.
CTTGCTCCTCACTGCGGTTTTTAGTGGAGCCGCACTTTTTGCATCAGCCAATACCGGCCCCGGTGTAGACGAAGTGAAAGAAAAATCAAAATCTGATATTGCCGGAGGGGTAGTGAGCGCTGATACCAAGAAGCCGTTGAATAACGTAAATGTTACCGCTTACCAGAATTCAAAAAAGGAAAAATCTGTTACTACGGATGTCAATGGATATTATTCTTTCTCTGACCTGAAGCCGGGCACATACAAAATCGTTTTTGAAAAGAACGGTTACCGCAAAATGGTAAGGGAGAAAGTGGTGATCCGTGGTGATGAAGGTTGCCAGTTAAGCATTGAAATGGATGAAGAAGAAGATTTCCAGATCATGCCGGGCCAGTTTTTCGATTAACCGTTCAACGCGTGATATTTGAATTGGGATGTGTGCACCACATCCCAATTTTTTTTGTTATGCTTCAAAAGGCTGATGCCACCCGCTGTCCAGCATTCCCTGAAAGTATTGGATTCGAAGAATAGCCAGGCTTCATGAAAATCTTTTTTGTGAAGATCCCTGGTGGCAATGGTGATGTGGGGATGAAAGGGGCGGTCATCAGTTTTTAGTTTATAATGCTGGCGTGATGAAAAGAATTCACCAGTTTTTTGTTTCAGCCTATTTAATGGGCCGGAAGGTGTGGTGGCGATGAAGAGGGTACGCGGACTGAAAGAAGAAAAATCAGCCGTGCAGATCTCAAAAGGTGACATCCCTGATGCCAGCAGGTCCAGGTCATTTTTTAGAGATTCCTCAAATGTTGGATCCATCCAGCAGGGTGGCAGCAGCGTGATGTGGGCAGGTGATTTGAGTGCCACGGTACAACCATATTTCTCTTTCATCATGGTTTTATAATGCTGCACTTTCCTGTTGAGGGCTTCAGGCAAAACAATCGCGATGAAATACATATCCATGGCGGCAGGTTGAACCATGAAATTAATTCCTTAAAAAAGAAATCCCCGCCTCAAAGGCAGGGAGATCCTTGTTGGTTATTGGTCTCAATCATTATTGATATTAAAATCATCTTTATCCTTTGAGATGGTAAAATCTTTTTTTCCATCCAGGAATGACTGGTATTTGCCGGTAACGGAAACTGGCTGTTTCTGCCCGTTGATGAAGAGTTCCCTGTTTTTGTATTCGATCTTGTAAGATTGGTTTATATTGATCAGGCCATCTTTATCCAGGCCGTCGATGAAGCCTTTATACGCCAGCAATTCTTCTTTAGCCTTTGCCATACTCTCTTTTGCTTCTTTCATGGAAGCTTCAATCTTTGGTCCCATATTTTTCATCTCTTCTTCTATCTTATCGAAATTGATCTCTTTCACTTTCTGCATTTCAGCTTTCATTTTTTCAAAATCAACAGAAGCCATGGCTGCCTGGATCTTTGCGGCATCTACTTCCTTCAGGGCCTGCTCTATGTGGGCTTTAATTTTTTCACTATCTACCTTGCCGAGAGATTCCTGCAATTCTTTTTTCATTTTCTCCAGGTCCACTTCAGCAATGGATTTTTGAACCTGGGCCTGGATCTTCGCGGCATCTACTTCCTTCAGCGCCTGGTCGATTTCGGCCTTTATTTTTTCTGCATCAAATTCCCTGAGCGAGTTTTTCATCTCAGTCTCCCATTTTTTTTCGCTGAGGGTTTTATCCAGTTCTGCCTTTGCTTTTTCCAATTCTATAAGGGCTTCGTCAATATTCCTGGGTTTTTTAAAAGGAGTGGTGTCATTCTGTGCTGATTGAGGCCTGCCTTTGCCGGGGCCCTGCTGCCATGCGGCGGCTGTTACCACGAGGGCCAGCGCTACAAAAGCCAGGGGAATGGATCTGATTAAGGATTGTTTTGTCATAAAGCTGGTTTTATATTGTAAACGAAATTGTTCGTATAAATGTACGACTCTTTTCGTAAAACAATGTTCAGTCTTATATTTTTTTATTTTTTTAACAGGGTTGAATAAAATGAAGGTGCACGCGGGATATTAATATTACGCGTGCTCTTGATTTTTTAGCCGGTAAGGTAGCCTTCGCTAAAGCTTCGGCTACCAAGGGCGGTAAGTAGTGAATGATTTCAGGTGTTTTTTACCGCAGAGAACCAGCTTTCGCTAAAGCTACAGCTGACACAGAATGAGAAAAAAGAGATTGCGCAGAGATTTTGAAATTAGTTAACTACTTACCGTCCTTTCATCCTTCGCTAAAAGCTATGGCGGACACAGCCCGCCTAAACGGCTATTGATTGTCGAAAGTAGAATCACCTTTAGCAAAATGACTTGCTTTAATTAATAGGTGTAGCCGGGAAGATGAATATGTTGATGAACCTGATGAAATTACTTACCGTCTTCTCGTCTTCCCGGCCTTCTTCTGCATTCAAAAGAATAGCCGGTAAGGCGATAAGACGATAAGTATGGTTCAGAGAATGAGTTGTATTTAATTATCAGCTATGCACCATGCCAATAGCCAAAGGCCATTGGCTATTGGCCATTAGCTCACTGCCCCTTCTTAAACGCCCACTTCAACATCTCCTTCCAGCTTGGCTTTTTGCCATACATCAGGATGCCGGTACGATAGATCTTGCCGGCGAACCAGGTGGTGGCAATAAAACCAACGATAAGCAGTCCCATGGAAAGTGCCAGCTCCCAGTAAGGAACAGTACCAGGTACACCAAAGGGTATGCGGCCCATCATTACAATGGGTGAACTGAAAGGAATAATACTGCCCCAGAAGGCGATGTCACCGGTAGGATCGGCCATGGCGGCTGACATCAGCGCAATGGAAAAGATCACCAGCATGGTAACGGGGAAAGAAAGTGATTGTGCCTCTCTCATATCTTCATTTACAGCGCTGCCAATAGCCGCGTACAGGGAAGAATAAAAGAAAAAGCCTCCCATCAGGTAAAAAGCAAAACAGAAAATGATGAGGGGGATATCAATGCTTTTAAAAACATTCTGCACACTGCCCACTACGCCCGACATCATATCATTACTGTTACCCGTAGCCGAAGTGACATTATATATGATGAAGACAAACAGGATCCATAAAAAGAACTGGGTAAGCGCCACCAGGCTGATACCTACGATCTTGCCCAGCATGAGCTGGAAAGGCCTGATGGAAGAGACCATCACCTCGGCGATCCTGTTGGTTTTTTCTTCCATCACACCCATCATCACCTGTCCGCCATAGATCAGCAGGATAAAATAGATCAAAAATCCGCAGAGGTAACCGATCACATTAGCCACTTCGGCATTGGAATTCTTATCCTTTTCATTCACAGCCTTCACGGTGATCTTGCTCTGGTCCATGATCATGCGCTGGTTTTCATCAATGCCCAGCTTGGAAGATTTTACGCGGGTCCACATATAATTCAACTTGCTCTGTACACCCATCACAGAGGAAATGCCATGTGTTTTTTGTGAACGCAAGGCCACTCCCTGCATGCCTTTTTCCCAACTGGTGGGCGGCAACACGATATAACCATCATAACCCATATCGGCATAATGATTCATTACGCTGTCGGGGTTCGTGGTAATATACTCGAGGTAAGACGAACTGTCCTGCATATTGGCTTCATTCACCAGGGCCTTGTTGAAGAAACCAGATGAGTCTATAACGGCAACGCGCAGGTCTTTTTTGCCCGTCGCGGCAATGTATCCCGTGCCAAATATCAGCAACAGGTAAAGCACGGGAAAAAGTATGGTAGATATGATAAAGGTCTTTTTCCTTACACGGGTAAGGAATTCTCTTTTAATGACCAGTAAGGTTTTGTTCATATATGAAGCGTTTAAGCAGTTGTTTTTTGAAATTGTCTTGCCGCCGGTGTTCCTTCTACCAGTTCAATAAAAATCTGGTTGAGTGAAGGAAGGATTTCGTTAAAGGCATGGATGCCGGCATTGGACTGGATGAAAAATCTTAAAATATCATTGGGCGTATGACCTTCCCTGATCTTTACGATCATGGAATAATCTTCATTTTGTTTTACAATTTCAAACGAATCGTTGTTGGTAGTGGGAGGCATGGAATCAAAACCGATGCGGTAAAGATTGTGCTTGAAATCCTGCTTGATATTTTTCACGGTGCCGTCAAGTATTTTCTTTCCTTTATTCACCAGTACAATATGATCACAGATTTCTTCTACCTGCTCCATCCGGTGTGTACTGAAAATAACAGTTGCTCCCTTCCTTGCCAGGTTGAAGATTTCATCCTTGATCACATTACTATTAACCGGGTCGAGGCCACTGAAGGGTTCATCCAGGATAATCAGCCTGGGATTGTGCATGACTGTAGTAACGAACTGTAGTTTTTGCGACATACCCTTGGAGAGGTCTTCTACTTTTTTGTTCCACCAACTGCCCATTTCCAGGCGCTCGAACCATTCTTTGGCCATGCGGGTGGCATCTGAAGTGCTGAGGCCTTTGAGCTGTGCCAGGTAGAGCACCTGCTCACCGATCTTCATCTTCTTATATAATCCTCTTTCTTCAGGCATGTAACCAATGCGCTCCACATCTTTGAGTGCATTAAATTTTTTTCCTTCGAAAAGAATTTGTCCGTCATCCGGGTAAAATATGCCGGTAATCATGCGCAGCAGCGTGGTCTTGCCCGCGCCATTGGGACCCAGCAGTCCGAAGATGGATCCTTCTTCTACTGTAAAGCTGATGTCATCAACAGCCTTTTGGGTCGCATAGTATTTTTTTAGGTTTTGTAAAGCTAATAAGGCCATGCAGCAATGGTTTTAGTTTCTAAAAATAAGATCAAAAATGTGGCTGGATATAATTTATGACCAACAGCCTCTTTGCAGGTATCAAACTAGGCTTTGGCAGTATTAAACAGGATAGGCGGCAACCCGGTCTGCGATCCTTTCTCCATCCATGGCAGCGCTCACGATACCACCGGCGAAACCAGCACCTTCACCGCAAGGAAACAGGTTATGGAGTTGTGGATGATACAGTGCTTCAGGATCTCTGGGAATTCTTACCGGTGAAGAGGTCCTTGATTCAGTGGCCACCACCACGGCCTCATTGGTAAAGTAGCCTTTCATTTTTTTTCCAAATTCCATGAATGCCTGCTGAAGCGACCGGTACACAAAATTTGGCAGAACCTGGGAAAGATCAGCAGCATGAAGGCCTGGCAGATAGCTGTTTGAAGGAAGAGATGAAGACAATTTGTTTTCCGAGAAATCCACCATCCGCTGTGCAGGAGCTTTTAATGCGCCGCCACCTTGAGCGAATGCTTTTTGTTCAACTGCCTGCTGGAAATACATGGCAGCAAGCGCACCATGTTGCGCGAAAGATTTCCAGTTTTTTTCTTCAATGCTCACCACCATGCCGCTGTTGGCATAAGGATTATTTCTTTTGGATGGTGACCACCCGTTCACCACGATCTCACCTGGTGAAGTGGACGCAGGCGCAATGATGCCGCCGGGGCACATGCAAAAAGAAAATACACCGCGGCCCTCCACCTGCTGCACCAGGGTGTAAGAGGCAGGAGGTAAAAATTCTCCCCGCACCGGGCAATGGTATTGAATGGAATCAATCAGTTCCTGCGGATGTTCCACCCTAACACCCAGCGCGAAAGGTTTTGCTTCAATATGAATTTTGTTGTGATGAAGCAGTTCAAAAATATCACGGGCCGAATGCCCTGTAGCCAGGATCACCGCCTCACCATGAAAAATTTGCCCATCTGCGGTGCTGATGGTCGTGATTTTATTTTTTTCATGACTGATGGAAGTAAGTTTTTTTTCAAACAATACTTCGCCTCCGCAGGCAATGATCTGTTCCCTGATGGCTGTAATAATATGCGGGAGTTTATTGGTGCCGATATGCGGATGCGCATCATATAGTATGCGGCGGTCGGCGCCAAAATATACCAGGCTGCTGAGGATGCGTCCAACATTACCACGCTTGGTGCTGCGGGTATATAATTTGCCATCACTGTAGGTGCCGGCACCACCTTCACCAAAACAATAATTGCTTTCAGGATTTACAACGCCTTCCTTGTTGATGGCGGCCAGGTCTCTACGGCGTGCCCTTACATCCTTGCCTCTTTCCAGTATCACAGGTTTAATGCCATGATGAATGAGGCGCAGCGCGGCAAAGAGTCCGGCCGGACCCGCGCCGATGATCAGCACTTTTCTTTTAGACCTGCTTACATCCCTGAGCCCGGGATCATCAATTGGTATTTGCTGGTAAGGTTCATCAATAAATACCTGCACGGAGAGCTGGAACCAAACCTGCCTGCCGCGTGCATCAATAGATTGTTTAATGATATTATAACCCGTAATATCAGGGGAGGAAACCTGCAATGCCGCAGCCAGCATGGGTTGCAGCAGGAAGGGATCGGCAGCCTCGTGGGGCAGTACCTTGATGGTAATATTTTTTTGCATGCCAGGTAGTTATCCCGGGAATAGCCAGGTACTGCAAAAATGCAATAAAAAAGCGTCGGGCCGAAGTCCGACGCTTAATGGTAAGCAATCATTAACACCTTAATAATCTGAGGCACTAAAAGTAATGATCATTATTAAAGAATGCTAGTATTTTGAAAATAAAAAATCCTGATCATCATCAGCTTGTTCATTCAGGGAAATATAAAGGGTAATCCCCTTAAATGCCAGATAAATTCAGTAGGTTGTAGGTAAATAAATCAGGTGGCAGCCGGGTAGTTAAATTTCTCTCTAATAAAAATTTTTTATTCAGTTCCTTTTTTAGATATTCGCCTTCCTGTCCCAAAAAAATTTATTTATACACATCCTGTGAAAATCATTTCAAATAATATTCATAACTCAATATAAAAACTGCTTTATCGAACATGGAGAAGAATGCCGATCTCGTTTGGGCCAATTGTTTATCAATAATAAAGGACATAGTAGAGTGGCAGCATTTCAAAACATGGTTCGAACCGATTAAACCAGTTTCCGTAAAAGGAAATGTATTGATCATCCAGGTTCCCAGCCAGTTTTTCTTTGAGTACCTTGAAGAGCATTATGTAAACCTGCTGGCTAAAACCCTGAAGAGGGAATTAGGCAAGGAGGCAAGGCTTGAGTATCGTATCATGGTGGATGGTGGCAACAATTATAATAAACCGGTAACGGTTGATATGTCGGGCCACGCCTACAAAACATTTACGAACAATGAAATGGATTTTCCGTTGATCATCAACACACCAGTTAAAAATCCTTTTGTTATACCCGGGTTGAAAAAAATGCATATCGACCCGCAGTTAAATCCTAATTATACCCTCGAGACCTATGTGGAAGGTGACAGCAACAGGGTGGCACGCCGTGCAGGCAAGACCGTTGCGGAAAAGCCAGGCGCCAATTCATTTAATCCACTTGTGATTTATGGAGGTGTGGGCCTGGGTAAAACCCACCTGGCACAGGCAATAGGTAATGAAGTAAAAAGATTGCATCCCAATAAAGTGGTGTTGTATGTAAGCTCAGAAAAATTCATCAACCAGTTTGTTGACCACAGCCGCAATAATGCCATCAATGATTTCATCCATTTTTACCAGTTGATTGATGTGCTCATCATTGATGATGTGCAGTTTTTCAACAGGGCGGAAAAATCACAGGACGCTTTCTTCGCCATTTTCAACCACCTGCACCAGTCGGGCAAGCAGTTGGTGCTTACCTCCGATAAATCTCCAAAGGATATGGAAGGGGTACAGGAAAGACTGCTGAGCCGTTTCCGCTGGGGACTGAGTGCCGACATCCAGATGCCGGATTATGATACCCGCATCGAGATCCTGGAAAAGAAGATGAAGAATGACGGTCTGGAAATGCCAAAAGAGGTGGTGAAGTACATCGCTTATAATATCAATACCAATATCCGGGAGCTGGAAGGCGCCCTGATCTCTTTATTGGCACAATCTTCGCTCAACCGCAGGGAAATAGACTTAGATCTTGCTAAAAAAGTGTTACGCAATTTTGTAAAAACCTCCAGCAAAGAAATTACAATCGATACCATTCAGAAAATGGTGTGCGAATATTTTGATGTGCCTTACGATAAGCTGCTCCAGAAAACCAGGAAGCGCGAGATTGTACAGGCCCGCCAGATCACGATGTATCTCGCCAAGGCTTTCACCAAAAATTCACTGAAAACGATTGGTGAACATTTTGGTGGCCGCGACCATACCACGGTTATTCATTCCTGCCAAACGGTCAAAGACCTGATGGATACGGATGGCTCCTTCCGCGATTCGGTAATGGAACTGCAGCAGAAGGTGCAGTTGGCGGCAATGTAGGAGGGAAGCTGCGAGCTATGAGCTGCGAGCTGCGAGAGGCTTATAGCTAATGGCCATTGGCCAATGGCCTTCATACTTTCCCATTTTCTTTTAGATATGATTATCTGTTCCAAAAGCTAAAAGCCAGCCGCCTTTTCCTGCAGCACATCTATGTGTAATGGGCGTAATCCGGAACCACAGGCTCTGTCTCGCAGCTCACAGCTAACAGCCCGCAGCTTCTTTCCCATTTTCTTTTGGAACATTACCCCTCTTCTCCCTATTTTTGCAGCCCTCGTTAAAGAGCATTTCAGTAATAACCGGTGAGGTGGATGAGTGGCTGAAATCAGTAGTTTGCTAAACTGCCGTACGGGTTAAACTGTACCGCGGGTTCGAATCCCGCCCTCACCGCAAAGAGCTTCCGTAAGGAGGCTTTTTTTATTAGATCAAAGCTCAAAGTTGAAAGTTCAAAGTCGGGGGCTGATGTGCAGAAAGTCAAAACATGAACAGGCTTCTTTTTTAATATTCTGCTTGCCCTTTTTATTAACAACATCGCATAAAGACAACCAGCCCCAGAGGGGCGGCATGTCAATAGCAATAGCCCGAATAACAGTGGCGTAGCCCCAGCGGGGCGACATGTTAATGGCTCTACATCGCAAATGATTACAATTTTCTTAAATGCGGACCTTTAAGGTTTGTTCTTTTGAATTAATAGAATTAGCCGTTTAGGCGGGAAGGGTAACCTACGCTGAAGCTTCGGCCACCGCAGACGGTAAGTAATGTCATTAAAGAATGAATGGCATTAAAGATTTCTGATGATAATAGATAACGTTGAATTTAGTACACTACTTACCGCCCTTCCCGCCTAAACGGCTATTGATTGTGAATAGAAGATTATATGTTCTTTGGTATTGTAAAAGACAAAATGATTTCTCACCCAAATCCTCCCATCCCAAAAATCAAGGTTCAGACATCTCTTAAAACTTTCCTAAAACCCACATTCCCTTATGCCATTTCCTTTCTTCACCCATCTTCATTATTTTGTAACAACCAGAACGCATGAGAAAAATATTTTTTATAACAACACTGCTGATCTCCTTTACCTCATTTGCCCAGCAGAAACACGCACTCATTGTAGCCGTAGGCAAATACATGCCCGGAAGCAATATCCCCCCCATCGCCTCCGTCAATGATATCAAATACATCAAAGCCGTACTCGATAAAAACGGTTTCCCGGCTTCCCAAATCGATTCACTCAAAGACGCACAAGCCACAAAGGCCGCCATCCTCCGTTCCCTCGATGCACTCGCTGCAAGGGTCAATAAAAACGACATCGTTCTCATACATTTTTCCATGCATGGCCAGCAGATCCGCGACCAGCGTAACGAAGGCCGTGATGAAGACGATGGTTTCGATGAAGCCCTCATCCCATACGATGTAAAAAAACCTCAATACTTTCCTGGTGTTTACACTGGAGAAAATCACCTGCGCGATGATGACCTCGCACCCAAACTCAATGCCATCCGCAACAAACTGGGAGCCGATGGCAGCCTGCTTGTACTGATCGATGCCTGTCATTCCGGAACAGCCACACGTGCATCCGAACTGGCTATCTCCCGCGGCGAACCACAGCCCTTCCTCGATCCTGAAAATCCACTGGAAACTTTTATTGCCCGTCCACTCCGGGATAATTTTTTTGATGAACTCACCAACGATGCCTCCAACATGGTGGTGATATCAGGCTCAGGTCCTCACCAGCAGAATTTCCAGTCGGAAGTAAATGCAGGCGGACAAAATGAACAGGTGGGCAGTCTTTCCTATGGTTTTTACAAGGCCATGAATGAACTGGAAAAAGACAGTGATTACGACGCGCTGTTCCGCAGGATCAAGGCCTTCATCCAGGCGCAGCACCCTTCGCAGATCCCTATGATCGAGGGCAATACACGGCAGGTTGTGTTCAGTGGAAAATACAATCCTAAAAAAGACATCATTCAACTCTTTCCACTGCAGCAGGCCGATACGCTTTTCAGTATTGACAAGGGTGTAATGGATGGCATGATCAGCGGCGCAGTGATCGAGATCTACCTGCCCGGAAGCCATACCAGCATCGGTAAAGGACTTATCGAAAGAACCGATCATTTCAAAGCCTATGGCCGCAGTTCTGTTGCACTGAAAAAAGGAATTGCTTACGAGGCGCGTACGGCCATAATGCATTACGGTCCATTTGGAACCACCATCAAATTCAAAGCAGGCAAACAGAACCGGCAGGGAAAGGAGATCGAAAAAAAATTGCGGGCTGCTTTCAAGTCACTTGCCTTCATCACCATCAGCAACCAGGCCTCACTCATGATAGATCTTGACAGCATGGTGCAGAACAAACGCTGGGTGCAACTGGTTGATGCCATCGACAGCACCCGCTGGCAGAAAGAACTGGAAGCCGGTGCTAACCTAAACGATGAAGATGTAGCCGCACTGGTGATGGCCATTAAGAATACCATCCGCCTGCGTTACCTCAGAACCCTGCAGGATGGCGGTGACCTGTTACCTTTTGTGAAGGTGGAGATCGTGCCCGCGCAACCACATGGAGAAAGTGAACTGACGCTGGGTCCCGGTGAAGACTATGCGCTGAAGATTGTAAACAGCAGTGATGAGAAATTATTTTATACGGTGCTCGACATCACACCCGATAATAAGATCTCGGTTTTATATCCCACGCCAGTGAGAGAAGCTTCTGATTACATGGTGGAAAAAAACAGCCAGGTAACCCGGAAACTTGGTGTGAGCCGCAATACACCGTCGGGGCGTGAATTCCTGAAAGTGATTGTTTCGCGTGAACCGCTTGATTTGAGAAGTGTGCTGGAACAGACCAGGCAAAGAGCTGAAATGACTTCTTTTCAACTGGTGCTGGATGATCTTTTCGGTGATAACGGCAGTAATACCCGTGCTATTTCAGGGGTAAAGGCCGACGAGATTGGGATCATCACAGCCAGTTTTATGGTGGTCAACGATAAATAACAATATCCGTTCTGGTGGGTATTGCTTCCTTCATCTTAAATATGTTCCTTACAGCCCTGTCAAACCATTAACATGAGAAAAAAAATTATTTTTTTCCTGTTGGCCCTTTACCTGGCCGGCCCCCTGGCTGCCCAGCGCAAGGCTGATATCCGTGAAGTATTTTTCCGGATTGACAGCGTTACCCAGCGTAATGATTCCTTCCTGGTACGCGCCACCACTTATGATTTACAACTGGAAAAAGGACTGCTGGTAAAATCATGTGTACGCTGGAAGCCGGCAGCCAAAGGTAAGCCTGTTGTGCATTTTTCCGAAGCTGGCTTTGGCTGGGTCATCTCTTCTGAAATGGGAGAGGCCTGGTGTTATATCGATCCTTACCAGGAGAATGTAAAAGTGGCGAAGGACGATATCATTGCCGTCAAGATCGAAGTACCCACCCTTCCATACCGCAGTATTTTCTCCGAGCTGGCTTTTATCAATATCGAATTCCGTGACATTTCAAGATGGCCTCTTTACAGCCTGGCCGAAGTATGGCAGCAGGACAGTAAAAAACTGGAAGACTCTCTCATCAACATCATCATCAGTGATATCAAGGAAACTTATGAATTTGTAAAGGACAGGCCCGAGCAGGCATCGCTCCATCAGCCCCTGGTTGGCAGCCGCTTCAAAGGAAAGAGCGTGATGGAAGTGATGCGGGATATAGACCGTGATGCGCTCATGGGTTACCTGCTCTTTGTTAAACATTTTCCCGGAAAGTACATTGCGCAGGACTTCAAGGCCAATGAAACCTTTGCCACCTGGGTTTTGAACAATGCGCCCTATACCAAGCCCGATGTGTATAAGGCGCTTTATCCTGTTTACAAGGATAAAAACAAATTAAACCAGCTTCTCAACGATTACGGTTATGATATCAAAAAGAACGGGCTGGTAGCTTCCTTCGCGGAAGAAGCTGTAACACTTTACAACAACCAGGAAAAAAAGGAAGCGGCTGCCATGCTGGATTTCGCAAGAACCCTGGCTTATGCGCTCAACGATACTTCAGGCAAATCTGATTACCATCTCAACCAGGCCCAGGTGCTCCAGAACGATGAGAAGTACGCGGAGGCTATCCTGGAATGTAATCTTTCCATCCAGTTTGCACAGCAATCAGGCAATAAGGAAACGGAATTGTACGCATGGATGAAAAAAGCTTTTTGCCAGTACAAATCTTCCCTGTTCAGTGAAGCAAGAAAAACACTTGCCCTGGCAGAAAATAAGATCGCTTCTTATCGCCCGGTTGTTGGCGAAGCAGTTTACCGTACCATCCTCCAGCGCAAGCATGAATATGATGGCTGGATCAATAACAGTGAAGGAAATTTTGACCTGGCACTCAAAAGTTTCAACGCGGCCATCGACATCAACAACCAGATCAATTCCTACGAGTCGAGAATCAAGAACGCGGAATATTTTTCATTCATCGGCAGGGTGTACAACAGCCAGGGGAAACCCGATAAGGCCATGGAAGCTTATACCCAGGCTGCTGCTTTTTATGCCGGGGTGAAAGACCAGGCCAAATACGCCAATGCGCTGAACAATATCGGCTACAGTTATTATAACAATGGCAGCTACCGCCAGAGCCTGGAAACATTGAAGCAGGCCTATGCCCGTCTCATGGACCTGGGCGACTGGAACAATGCCGGTTATTCAAAATCACTCATGGGCAGCGCCTACTGGGAACTGCTGAAATATGATTCAGCCTTGCTCTCGCATAAAGAAGCCATCGCGCTGCGCGAAAAAAGCAATAATAAATCCGGCCAGGCATTTTCATGGAAGCAGATGGGAGAGCTTTACCAGCTCAGTGGTTCCAAAAAAGAAGCGCTGGATGCTTATGAGAAAGCAGGAGCACTTTATAAAGCTGTGAATGATCTTTCCGGTCTCGCTGAAACTTTCAACAGCTCGGGTAAGGTTTATTTTAATGATGAAAGTTATTACAAGGCAGCGCAGTTGTATGAACAGGCTAAAGGTGTTACCTCGAAGAACACGGTGGAAGCATTGTATAATCTGGGTACTGCCTGGTGGGAAGTGGAAGTGGACAAGGCCAAAAAATATTTTGAGGAATGCAGGTTGCTGAGCGACAGTACGGGTAATACCAGCTACCAGTTTTATGCAGCCAAATCGCTGGCACGCATAGCTTACAATGAGCATGATTTTGAGAAAGGCGATAGGTATTACGCGGAATGCCGTTCGCTTGCCACGCAGTTGAATACTTCACTGGCGGATGCTTATTGCCTGGAGCTGAGAGGACACCGCTACAATAATTTATCCTCGCTCGACAGCACCTTGTATTATTACAATAAAGCCCTTGCTATTTATGATACGGTGAGTAAGGACAATAAGATCTGGCAGATGATCAGCATCTCGGATGTATATGTAAGTAAGGGAGAATTTAAAAAAGCAGAACAGATCCTGCAGGAAGCCGTAGCCATTGCGGAAGCAGCCAATAACAAGATCGCGATGGGATCAACACTGCGTTCTCTTTCTTTTTTGTACGGACTGCTTTGCGAATTTCCCAAAGGTTTCCAGGCCAATGACAGCGCTTTGCAGATCTTCAAAAAAAGCGGGAACATCCTCAGCCTGGCCAACACTTATGTATCACGCGGTAATATTTACAAAGGCACCGGGGATTATAACCAGTCCATCCGCTCCATGCTCTATGCCGACAGCATTTACATCGCCGAAAAAACCATGGAGTACAGGGGAATGGTGCTGAATAATATCGGGGTGACCTATTACAACCAGGGCGATTTTCAGAAAGCCATGGAATATTTCGAGGCCTCAGCCAAGTACCTGAAGCCCGGTGTGATGAATGAGACCTGGCTGCTGAACCGTTCCAACATTGCGGAATGTTTGTATTATCTCAAAAGAGTGAAGGAGGCAGACGCCATTTACCAGCAGGTGTATCCCGAAGCTAAAAAGCGTGAGCTCTACCGCATCTCTTCAGCCATGGCCATTGTGATGGGAAGAATGAATTTCGACCAGGAACAATTGCCAAAGGCCATACAGTTTTTTGATGAAGCCCGCCAGTATGCCGTGGCCAGCAATGAAAGAGATAAGTTGATAGAGACCACCATACTGATAGGAAGAGCTGATCTGAAACAAGGTGATACAAAAAGTGCATTGAAAAATTTTGACCAGGCTATCGAGGTCACCCGTAACTATGGTGTGGCTTCAGGTTGGGAAGCCTATTATGAAAAAGGGCTGATCTATTTTACGCAGCAGTCGTTTGACAGCAGCATTGTTTATTTCCGCACCGCGGTTGACCTGCTCAACAAATACACACAGAATGTTTTTGGAGATGAAAAGGCACAGAAGATCTTCAATAATGATCCAAGAAAAGCAGACCTCTATTTTAAATTATCATTTGCTTATTCCAGGACAGGTCAGCCCGAACAATCATTTGCTTTTGCGAACCTGAGTGGGCTGGCAGGATTGAAAGAACTGGGTGGCGCACAAACGGTTCCCGGTTATGAAGCAGAAACACGCAGGCTGGATTCCCTTCAGCAGAAGGCCAATGCATTGAGAGCAACCGCGCAGAAGCAAAGCGGGCAGACACGCATTGAGATTGTGAAGCAACTGGAAGTAGCAGAAAAAGAATACACCAATTATTTAATGACCTTGGTGCAGAAAGATGAGAAGTTCAATTCTTATTACCCGCAGGAAGCTAATCCCAACAGCTTTCTGAAATATAAAAAAGACCTGCCCAATGATGTGGCTGTGGTGCTATACCTGTTGAACAAGAACAACCTGATGGTGTTCACGCTCACCAATGAAAACCTGTCCATACAGGTAGATTCCCTGGGTAAGGAAATGACGGATGCGGTGAATGCCTTTGTAAGGTTGTCGAAGCGGCCCGGTATGGGAACAGGAACGGGTCCGCTGGTGTTGAGATCAGAGGTGAAGGATGAAGACGAGCCGCTGGATAATGTGAGCTTCACTGATGTATCAGGCGCGCTGTATCAATTGCTGATCTCGAATATTTATGACAAAATCAAAACCAAGAAAAGAGTTTGTATCATACCAAATGGAATATTGAGCAACCTTCCTTTCCAGTGTTTAGGTGAAAAGAAGGCGGATGGCAAGTTTCGTTTCTTTATAGAAGACCACGCGGTATTTTATACCAAT
The DNA here is from genome assembly GCA_023433755.1 of Bacteroidota bacterium. Lineage (GTDB taxonomy): Bacteria > Bacteroidota > Bacteroidia > Chitinophagales > Chitinophagaceae > Flavisolibacter. The sequence goes on from JAEYUA010000166.1 coordinate 32,425, forward strand.
GATATCGGCATCTTTTTCAAGAGTAACCAGTTGATCCCTGAAAAATCAGACCTGGCCTCCTTTGCAGCCTTTGGAGTACCCGATGCCACGCTGCGTTACAATACAAAAGAAGTGGTGGAGATCGGGAAGAGCATCAATGCGGAGAAAGCAGTGTATGCTGATGCCAGGGCAACCGAATCGCTTGCCAAGTCATCACTGACAGAAAAAAAATTCGTGCATTTTGCCACCCATGGCATTTTGAATTATTCACAGGATTTTTCCAACAGTTACCTGAAGTTTTTACCAGACCGCGATTCAACCACCGGTAATAACGGGAAGCTGACCATCACGGAGATCCAGCAGTTGACCATGGGAGATCTTGACCTGGTGACCTTGTCGGCCTGTGAAACAGCGGTGAACAAGCAGCTCACGCAGGGATGGAATATTTCACCGGCCAATGCATTTTTATTAAGAAGTGTGAAATCGGTAGTAGCCAGTCTATGGAAGGTGGATGATGAAGCCACTTCTATTTTGATGAATGAATTCTATTCCAATCTCAATAAAAAAATGGACAAGGTGGATGCGTTGAGGCTGGCCCAGGTGAAGCTGAGTGCCAATCCGAAGTATGCACATCCATTTTACTGGGGCGCCTTTGTATTATATGGAGAATGGAGATAAAAATTTTGGTAGATAGTATGTATTTGCGCCAGGGTGCGCATCAATAAACAAACACACAAAACTACAACATGAAAAAGCGTTTATTATTATTTGCAGCCGTGCTCTTTGCATTGGGAAGCCTGCAAGCCCAGAAACTTTATGACCCCACCTGTACGGTGCTGGCCAGTGATTTAAATATTGTAAAGATTGATACGGGTCCCAGCAGGCAGGTAGCCAACCCTTACCTGATCTGGGATAATGGAATGTCTATATCCATAAAATTTATGGGAAACTCCAGTAAGGGTCTCCGTGATATGGTAACCAGGTATGCTAAAGAGTGGGAGCAGTACGCCAACATCAAACTGAATTTTGTTGATGATAATGCACCCGTCACAAACATGCGTGTAAAAATAGGTGAGGGCCTGGGCCATAATTCGCAGGTAGGTATGAACTGTAATAATGTGCCGCAGGACATGCAGACGATGAACCTGGATACAATAGCCTTTCTTGACTATGATTATTATATCGCGGAAATGAAGAAGAAGAACATCAAACCGAATATGCAGGATTTAAGGAAAATGCTGGCCGCGGGTGATGTGAAGTGGAATCACAAGGAGATCAGGGGAACAGTATTGCACGAATTCGGACACGCATTGGGTTTACTGCATGAGCAAAGCTATCCCGGTGCTATCAAATGGAACAAGGATACGGTTTATAAATACTACCAGAAAACGCAGGGTTGGGATAAATCAAAAATTGATTTCAACGTACTGCAGGCGAGCAACCAGTTTTATACCAATGGCACGCAGTACGATCCCAAGTCCATCATGCATTATTCTGTGGAAGCCTGGCAAACGCTTGATGGTTATTCACTGCCTGCCAATTTTGATCTCTCTGCAGGCGACAAAGCTATCATCGCGGCCTTGTATCCAAAAGATGGGTCTTCACCGCTCAGGGAGCTGCCCAGGGTGAATGTGTTCAATTTTACGGACATCCAGGTAGTGAATGATTCGGTAAGAGGCGGCATTGCCATCTATCCCTCTTTTGAGCTCACCACTAATGATAAACTGGGTTCGGTGTACGTGGTGGCCATGCTGGTAGATGAGAATGATTATTATGTGAAGGACAATAATAACTATTACAACTGGGGCGGTATTGTAGCGGCCTATCCCAAGCTGATTCTCATGCCCAATACCAAGATGAGTTATAATAAGAAGAGCAAAAACCTGGAATTATTCCTGCCCTATGATGAGATTCCCGTGGAAAGCGGCAAGAAGGTAAAGTTCAGGTTCACGGTAGTGTTGCAGGATGTGGAGAACAACCAGTTGGTGTACGTGATGAATCATTTTACGAAGACGTTGTTTAGTATTAATAAGTGAGCTGCTAGCTGCTAGCTTCTAGCTGCTAGAACTATGCAGGCTTTCTGACTAGATCATACAGCATCAATTTCGAAAAATCAATAACGCTTTATTCCCTTTCCTTTGCTGGCAGGGAATAAAGCGTTTTTTTACTGGATCCGGGCTCCAGGTGCAAAAGGGTGGAGGAATAAGAAGATGGTGTCTTTTTCTACTGGTTTGGGTTGGCGTTGTCCTCCAGGGCTTGAACGTTATCCAAAACTTCTCGAAGGCCCGACCACACATTTTATTCGCAAGGTAAATGGAACTTGAGGCCCATAGGGCCGACATATCAGTAGTAGAGAAATGAAAAAATGGAGTTGAGGCCCGTAGGGCCGGCATATCAGTACCCAAACCCGAACATACTTCTAGCATAGAAAATAGAGACTAAGCCGACCTGGTGGACCATAAAACCTGTGTGCCTGCAATTCGGGGTAGATTAAAAAAACTCACAATCGCTAAAGCTATGGTGGGTGAAGATCGGGCTTGCCCGAAACCCACAAAACGAAAAGCCCACCTACGCCAGAGGCTTTGGTGGGCAATGTCGGGAAGACAGGATTCGAACCTGCGACCCCCTGGTCCCAAACCAGGTGCGCTACCGGCCTGCGCTACTTCCCGTTCCTTTTAAGGGTGGCAAAGATAATGGCAATTTGCACAGAATTGATTGGCTGGCAGGCAAAAAATCTCAGAATTATTGAAAATCAGGCAGAAAACTGCTTTTTGGTGGTTCTTTCAAGCTTTCAATACTGGGTTTCTAGAAATTTCCTTTTCTGGAAGAAATCCTGGAAGTTGAAATTTCAAGAGAACACAACGCCCTCATCGCAAAAAACGAGGGAAATATTTGAACATTTTCGCCCTCGTTTATACATCAAAGGAAATCAATTCCCTTGTTCAAGTGGCAAGGAAACGAAATAATCTATGGCGATACCCCTACCTCCCCAACCACTCACTCAACCACCCAATCTCCTTCTCCTGCGAACTGATGATATTCTTGCAAAGCGTAGTCAGTTCCGGATCTTTACCATATTGTAAATAAGCTTTGGCCATGTCCACGGCACTTTGATGATGCGGGATCATCTGGGCTGCATAATCCTTATCGATATCGTTGTACACCTGCGGATGGTTTTCCATCATGGCTTTCATGGAACCGTTCATCGCTTCCTGGAAGGCGGCAGTGTTGGCGGAACCAGTCTTCGCAGACCTGGAGATGTATGCTTCCATGAAGCGGATCTCCTTGTCCTGGTCGTCGATCACTTTTTGCGCGAAAGCTTTCAAGGTGCTGTCCTTTCCCTGCTCCAGCTCTATTTTCGACATGTCCACCGCTCCTTTGTGATGCTGGATCATCATGGTGGCGAAATCAATTTCATTATTGCCCGTGGGTTTTATATTGTGCATCTCGCGCATCATCTTGTTCATGGAGGCTGTGATGGCATTATTGTCCTGGGATGGGTTGCTATGAGTTGCATGTCCTGTGCTGTCGGTCTTGGCCGGCCCATGGCCTGAATGATCGTTGCAGGAAATCCATAAAACACTCAGACCGGCTAATAGGAATACTTTGTACATAAATAATTATTAATTGTTAAGTTCTTACATCATGGCGATCAGCATCACACCGCTCATGGCGATCATCAACGCATCTTCAATAATGGTGACAGTACTCATCGGCAAATTAAAGACTGCACCGAGACAGGCACACTGTATTTTTCTTTTAGCCATCACAGTTTGCAGCACACCAATAATGCTGATGCTCATCACTACGAAAGTTACAGCATTTGTCACCAGTGGATTGAAGCCCGCCAGAAATGCGATACCTAATCCAAGTTCAATGAAAGCATATACATAGCCCCAGCCAGCCCAGCGTTTGGCAATGATATCATAAGATGAATAACTCCCGGCGAAACCTTTCAGGTCAAGGAATTTAAAAAAGGAAAAGGCCAGGAAAAATCCTGCCATAAAATGCTGCATCCATACATGCGAGTTGAAACCACCGCTCACCACCTGTACAATAAGTGTGAGTCCTGTGATATAGGCGCCAATTAATAATATGGGCTTATAGGTTTTGAACCAGCTTCGGGTTTCTTCTGCAGATCCTGCCTGTGCCATTCCATTTCCTGCATGGTGCATGCCTCCATCAGCTTCCGTGATCGTATAATTACCGGCCTTGCTCACCGCGTTTTGCAGGGCTGTCACCGGTATATGTTTTTGCATGGAAATGGTGGCCTGCGGCGCTGATAACTGCACATCTGCTTCCGTTACATCACCCAGCATTAGCAACTGGCTTTTTACCTTAGCCACACAATTGCCGCAGGTCATCCCGGTGATATGATAGGTATGTGTCATCGCTTGTATTTTTTAATCATACAAAGCTAGTCACACCCCGCAGGGTAGGCGTTACAGAACTATGGATAAGAGTTATACTATTCCGGCTTTCCTACCTCGTCGAGTGATTTCCGGGCGCCCCTGCCCATTTTTTTGAATTGGGAGGGAGTGAGTCCTGTCAGTTTTTTAAACTGGGAGGAGAGGTGGGCCGTGCTGCTGTAGCCCAGGTCCAGCGCGATCTGTGAAAGGGATTGTTCGTCGTACATCAGCAGTTCCTTTACTTTTTCTATTTTCTGGTTGATGATGTACTGTTCAATGGTGATGCCTTCCACTTCGGAAAACAGTTTGCTGATGTAGGAATAATCGTGGTGCAGATGTTTTGACAGCAATTCGCTGTAATTTTTTTTGGGTTGCCCTTCCTGGTAGTGAATGCTGTTGATGATAAAGGTTTTGACCTGCTCGATCAGTTCAAAGCCCGCGTTTTGCAGGGAATGGGATAACTGCTGCTGCTGTTCTTTTGAAAGTTCTTTTTCTTCCAGTGTTACCTCACCCAGCGCAATATGCACAGGGTGCAGACCCAGTTTTTCGAGTTCCGAACTAACCACCATTTTACAGCGGTGGCAGACCATGTTTTTGATGTGGAGGAGCATAGAGGAAAGCTGCTAGCTGCTAGCTACTAGCTGCTAGACTTTATGCGTATTTGTATTAAATATAATGAACATCGGGGGAAAGAGGGAAGCTACAAGCTTCAAGCTGCAAGCTGCAAGACCTTATGCAAACAGTCATTTGGTATTTTCGAGTTGAGTTTTTTTAAATCAATTCAGGAATTTGACCAGCCTCTCGCAGCTCGCAGCTAATAACTCGCCGCTAATTTAATTGACATGCCGCCCCGCTAGGGCTGAGCGAACGTATGCGAGGAGTATTGAGAGAAGCTACAAGCTGCAAGACCTTATGCAAATATTCATTTGGTATTTTCAATGTGGATTGGAATAGTTATTCCGGAATTTGAAGAGTCCTCTCGCAGCTCGCAGCTAAAATCTCGCAGCTATTCAGTCATGTACTTAAACGTCCAGCGCCTTATTCCCGCTTTCATTATAAGTACACATCAATCTCTAAGTGCGGGAATACAGCGCCCTTAGGGTCTTCGCATAATACGACGGATGACTACCAGACCTTGAGCCCTACGAGCCCCATGATGGTCGGACGCCAATTCGCCCGCAACAGGTGCGAGCTGCAGACACATCCCTTCGAATTGGCTTGAATTTTTGGCTCCACCCTTTGTTTCAAGACAAAAGGTGGAAGAGACTGTATGAGAAGCAACTAGCAACTAGCTTCTAGCTACTAGGCACTCCCCATGCAGTTATCTTCAATTCGAGCATTGTTTATTGGAGGTATTACCTGAAATTGAACGGCCCTCTCGCAGCTCGCAGCTAAAAGCTCGAAGCTAAGTCTGTCAATATTTTTAAACTTCATTTCAT
>JAEYUA010000183.1 GCA_023433755.1 Bacteroidota bacterium
GTTCTCCTCTTACGGATTCGATGGAAGCATGCGACTGGTCTAACTGTCCCTGCAAGTCTTCAATACGTGTGCGTGCCTGTGACTGTGAATGATTGAGGTTCTCCAGTTTATTAAGCAATCCAAACAACTGGTTATTGAGCTGCAGGATTTCCTGTTCGGCCTGGCGGATCACGTTTTCTTTAAGGTCTGCGTTAAATGCGATCACCTCGTTATGCCTGGCCTGGATCTGCTGCTGCAGTTCATCCACCACGGCCTGTTGCGCATTGATCTCATCCAGCAATTTTTCCATGTTCTTGGCGCGACCGATCTTTTTTCCTTCAAACAAACCCACGCTGCCGCCGGTAAGTGTGAATTTTCCTTTTACATACTTGCCATGTTTCTCGAGAAAAACAAAACCATTGCTGTTCTCCAGCACCGATTCATCATCCGCGATAAAAACATTTCCGAGCAACTGTTCCGCCAGCCTGCGGTATTGGGGATCCACTTCCACCACATCCATGGCGGCAATGCTGCTCTGGGGCTGATGATCAGCCGTTGCAGGCTGGATCTCGTTGATCTTGTCGAGCAGGAAAAAATTGGCCTTGCCTTTCTTATTTTCATCCAGCAGGTGTACCGCCTGCAATCCTTCACGCAGGTTGTTCACCACGTAATAATTGAGATAAGGCTCCAGCACATTTTCAACCGCGGCACGGTAATCTTCCTTCACATAAATGATATCTGACAGGATAGGTGCCTGGTGGTTCCAGCCATTATTGTTGTGAAGGAACTTGACACTTTCAGGATAACCTTCCATGGAATCAACAAGACTTTTCAGCAGGTCATACTCATTCTTCTTCGCATCAAGCCGGCGGTTCTCATCGGCGATATTGGCCCTGAGCCCTTCCAGCACTTCCTGTGTCTGCAGGATCTGGTCCTTGGTATGATTGTGATGCTGCTGCAATTGCTCCAGGTCGGTCTGGCGTGTTTGCAACTGCCTGTGTTTTTCTTCTTTTTCCTTTTCCAGTTGCTGCACCTGGTCCTGGCGTTCGGCACGCTCCTCTTCCAGTTGGAAAATTGTGCGCTGGATATTCTGGATGGAAGTATCTGCCACCGCTACTTTTTTCTCCGCATCAAACTGGCTGCGCTGGACCTGCTGGTAAGATGACCGGAGTGCATTGAGCTCATTGCGGTTTTCATCCAGCACGGTTCTTTTTTCATCCACCTGCGCCCTGAGTTCTTCCAACTGACCGGTAAGCCCGGATAATGTATGCTCTTCTTCACTGATCTGGTCTTTAGTGAAGGAAATGCTTTCTTCAATGCCCTGGATCTGGCCTTCAGCCTTTCCAAGGAACTGTGAAAGGTTTTCCTCTCTTTCTTTCAGGTATTCAAGTCGTTGTGAAGCGAGATTTTTTTCGTTTTCCCTTGTTCTCACTGTTTGCACCAGTTCATTAAAACTATGCTGGAGGGTATGCAGTTCCTGTTCTCTTTCAATAAAACCTACTCTTTCCTGCTCCAGTGCCGCTTCTTCGGTAGCTACAGTAGCTTCGAGGGCAATACGTTTATCGGTCTCGGCCTCATGCTGCTCATTCAGTTCCCTGAAAGTGATATTGAAGCCTTCCAGGGCTGCCTTGGCCAGTTCTATGCTGATCTCGCGGTAGTCTTTTTTGATCTCGTAGAACTTCTGTGCTTTCTTCGCCTGGTTCTCCAGGGTTTTGAGCTGGTTATTGATCTCGAATAAAAGATCTTCGATCCTGGCCAGGTCCTGCTCCGTTGCGTCGAGCTTTTGTTTGGCTTCTTTTTTCCTGGTTTTATAAATGGAAATACCCGCGGCCTGCTCCAGCATGCGCCGGCGGCTGTTATCCTTGTCCTTGATGAGGTCATCCACCATACCCAGCTCAATGATGGCATAGCTGTCGGTGGAAACACCCGTATCCATGAACAGGTTCTGGATGTCCTTCAGCCTGCAGCTTACATCATTCAGGCGGTACTCACTTTCCCCGTTCTTATAGAATTTACGGGTAATGGTGATGGTATTGAATTCGGTGGGCAGGAGGTTCTTGGTATTCTCAAAAGTGAGGCTCACCTCGGCCAGGCCGCTCGCACTGCGGGTCTTGGACCCGTTGAACACAAGGCTCTCCAGGTTTTCTGAACGGAGGTGAGAGATCTTCTGTTCACCAATTACCCAGCGGATACTGTCAACAATATTACTTTTACCGCAGCCGTTCGGTCCTACGATACCGGTGATGTTTTCGTCAAAGCTTACCAGCGTTTTATCCGCGAAGCTTTTGAAACCCTTGATTTCCAATGATTTTAGTCGCACTTTATCAGCATTTTATCTCCCAGACAGGGGTGGGCAAATATAATATAATGCACCCACATCCCTCCCCGGCTGCCGGTTGCGGTGAGGGTGTTTATTCCCAATTTTTACACAGAATACAAGGCTTCCAAAAAAGAGAGCATATATTTTTGATTATCTTGGCCCCCTACAAAAATTGACACAGATTATGACGATCATTGTTCCTACAGATTTTTCATCAGTATCCAATAATGCAGCCCGTTACGCGGCCCAGATGATCAAGGGCCAGTATGATGTGAACCTGGTACTTTACCATATTTATGAAAAAGCCTCCGAAGCCGCGGAAGCCCGTGAGCTCCTTGAAAAACTAAAAAACGAATTACAGGAAGCCTATTATATCAAAATTGAAACCTTGCTCGAAGAAGGTGGCGATATTATCGATAACCTGGAAAGAGCCGCCCGCCATCATGATGCCCAACTGATTGTAATGGGTAACACGGGGCAGTCCAGGCTTACCCAGGTGTTTTTGGGCAGCACGACCCTGAAAATGGTAGAAAAGAATGTTTGCCCAGTGCTCATTATTCCTCCTTCCGCCCAGTTCACCCAGGTGAAGAATGTTTGTTTGCTTTCCGACTTCAGGGATGTAAATACAAGCATTCCGCATGTGCCTATCCGCAATGTGCTGAAGATCTTCAACCCCGCGCTTCATATCATTAATGTGAACAGTGATCATTACGTTTCACTGACGGAGGAATACCTGAAACAGCGTAACCGCCTGATGGAAATGTTCAAAGATTTCAATACGGAATTTTATTTCATCGGCACTTATGACCTGCATGAGACCGCGCAGACCTTTGTAGCCGATAAGAATATTGATATTCTCATCACAATCCCAAGGAATCATTCCTTCTTCGACAGCATTTTCAAGACCAGCAATACGAAGAAGCTGGTGTATGAGTCGGCGATCCCGATTTTGGCGGCACATGAGTAGAGGAAGGGTTAGGTATTGAATTTTCGACTACAAAAATTATAATAATAGGGGTTGTTATCTTAGGAATAGCAGTCCCTTTTTTTCTTTTGATTTTGGAGGCTATGGTCTATAGCCGAAGCTTTCTGATTAGTGATCTACTTATTTTATGATTGACAATTGATTGGGATAATATAATTGCAGGAATAGACAATGAAAACTTGAAGAGCTGTTGTTAATTGTTATATTTATTGTGTTTGCGTGTAATACGTAAATACAAGTGTAATGTGCAAGCGGTGCGACCGTTCACTAATCGGCAGACCGTTTGACTTTCATCTTTAGTTTTCAAAGTGTTTTAATTCTGCTTAGCTTCTTTTGGCTCGACACATTTTAGCACTTTCGCTGGACACAGAACCTTGACACAAAAGAGCTAAAACTTTGCATACACTTCTTACGACAACATTAAAGTGACAAAGTTTGCTGAATTGGTAACTTGTTCTTTTTTGAATAAGATTCGACAAATTGACTAAAGTTTTTTCCTTCCATTTCAGCATAGATTTGCCCAGCGATAGTTTCGATAAGGGTATAGTATTCACCTTTTAAAAACTGAAATAGTTTAGCGTCATGGGCTTTTGCTAATTTCCTTGCAGCCTTTAATTCACGAAATACTTTATAGCTCAATCTGGCATATACAAATTTTATAAAAAACTCTCTTACATATTTAGGTTTGACATAGGTATCCATAACAGTCCTACTAACTCCGAGCATATCTGCTAATCTATAAAACCAAACTTTATGAAATATTGCCTCATACACTCGTGGTTCAGTCATTATAACATCAGAAATTTTTGACTTACCATCACGAAGTTCAATTTCAAGTAACAAGCGGTCAAGGAAAGCATTTGACTGCTTATTTAGAATTTCTTTTTCAGGTCCAAAAAGTAACTCTTGAACCTGTTGCAGATGGAAATCCCTGTCTTGAATTTTTTGCGTAACGTTTTTCGTAGACTGATTTTTCATGAATACAGAATATTAATTTGAAAAAATTTTACTTTGGTAATACTTAGCAAACTCTTCGGGAGAGTTAGAATGTGACAGCGAACCCAATAAGGCAGTTTGTAATCTATTCCACGGCACTCGAATAAACCTTGAATAAACCGGGTATTGGTCTGGGTTGTCGTAACAATAATTATCGTAAATAATACTATAATGAACGTTGCTTTCAATTGCAAAATCTTTTACAGCGACAGGGTTGCTTATATTATTGGAGATTTGTTCCATCCTCTTATGAGGAAACATATATTCCCTGGCAAACGAATTTGCTTTTAACTCTTTGTCATTAACAAACTCATCATCATCCGTAACATGAAGCCGACCAGCTAAAATATCTTCCCAATCAAAAATGACATGGTATAATTCATGTATTAAAGTAAACCAAAGGGTAGAGTACTTTTTACCTATATCAGTGAGTATTATTGACGGCTTTCCCTTTGATTCAATAGTTAAACCCCGAGCACCCGAAAGAGACAACGAAGGGTGTATTACTACAGTTATTCCTAATTTATATAACTCTCGTATTAATTTAAGCAAGCCGGTTTCCACGTCTAAGGAGTATGCCCTTATTCGTGGAAAAAATTCTTTTAAATTATCCTGACTATAAGGATTGTTATTAATAATGGAATTACAAATCTTAATAGCCTTGTTTTTAAAATTCTTCTTTGGACGGGCATCTTTCAAAGTTGCTTTAATGCTACTGAATAAACCATGTAAATTATCAAGTTCACTATATTCATAAATATCTTTCAATCCATAAGCTCTCAAAAGACATTTTTCAATATGCCCAAAGTCTTTAATAGAACTGATAACTCCGTCTTTCTTCAAAGCATGAAGGTTAAAGTTATCAAGTATGTATGTTCTCTTTTTAGAATCCTCTAATTGTATTTGAGTATTCGCAGGCATGTAAGAGAGACATTCTTTCAAGATTTCATCAGAACTAACATTAAGAAAGTTGGCTATCTTCAAAAGACTAACGGGGTCAAGATATTTGAAGTTGCCATCAAGGATAGCATTGATA
>JAEYUA010000189.1 GCA_023433755.1 Bacteroidota bacterium
AGTTCATCGTGCTCTCAGAAAAATGAAGCCCGTCGAAGGCCGCAATAAATTTTTTCATAACGCATGTTTTAGAAATGACTCACAAACAAAGAAGATGGATCACGCCTGCAATCCTGCCCATCCTTAATGAACATTAAGCCTGGTTCCTGTTATTAAAGTTCAATTCAGTTGAGCTCCAGTACACTGACGGTGGTAGGGCTGCCGGCTGATTGTCATCAAATATTGGGGGCATAATTAAAATCATTCATCAACGATCCTTGATGGCAGGTGTTCCAACTGATGACCAGCATAAAATCTACTGACCATGATTAGCTGCCCTGCTGCAGGAGTGACATACATTAGTGTTATGACTGCTGACCAGTAATCATTTAAATCATTCTATTGTCATGCCAGTTGCCGGCACATTGGAATCTATCCTTGAAACAGAAAACGCTCGCCTGCAAAAGCTTAATGACATTGTTTTGAAATCAATTGAAGAGGAAAAACTGATCTCCAAAAAACTTTATGAATTTGAAGAACCAGCACCCAGGCTGTCCAGCCGCATTGCTGATGTGATGGCTAGCTTCGGAGGCAGTTGGTATTTCATCCTGTTTTTCCTGGCCCTGATGCTTTTCTGGATCCTGATCAACCTCTATTGGATCAGAAGGCCATTTGATCCCTATCCTTTTGTACTGCTCAACCTGATCCTTTCAACAATTGCCGCCCTGCAGGCGCCGGTAATTATGATGAGCCAGAACAGGAAAGAAGAAAAAGACAGGAAGCGGGCTGTGAATGATTATATGATCAACCTAAAAGCAGAAATTGAAGTAAGAAACCTCCAGCAGAAACTTGACCTGCTCATGGCGGAACAGATGAAAACACTTTTTGAGATCCAGGAACTACAACTGCAGATGATCGGTGAAATCAATTCCCGCCTTGAAAACGGGGGAAAAATGATTACTGGCATTTAAACCTTTGCCCTGGTAAATTTTAAATTCAAACAATATAGACAGCATTACACATATTGTTTTAGGTGGTTGCATCGGGGAAGCCATGATGGGCAGAACCCTTGGAAAAAAAGCAATATTAGCAGGTGCAATAGCCCAATGGTTACCTGATGCAGATGTATTGGCATCGCTCTGGCTGGAGCCTGCCCCCAACCTGCTGGCACACCGGGGTATTACCCATTCTTTGTTCTTTGTGATCCTGGTTTCCATTCTTAGTGGATTGATCGTACTATTCAATCGCAAAACAAGCGGGCCCAATGCAGCAAGGTGGTGGCTCTTTTTGCTGGTCCAGACGGGAAGCCATGTATTCCTTGATCTTTTCAATAATTATGGAGTGGGTCTTTGGGAACCCTTCCACCATGACCGTTTTTCTTTTAATGCATTGTATGTGGCAGATCCTTTTTTCACCATCGGACCACTGACAGGTTTTCTTGTACTGCTGTTTTCCAAAAAAATCACGGGCAGGGCAGCCTGGTGGAAAGCTGCACTGATCCTGCCCCTGCTTTATCTAAGCCTAAGCCTGGTAAATAAATGGAAAGTGAACCAAGATTTGAAACAGGCCATCCCTGCTCAAAATGTAGCAGGCCAGTCTTTCATTAGCACACCCTCACCTTTCAATAATTTGCTCTGGTACTTTATCGTAAAAACCGATTCCGGGTTTTATACGGGCTACAGGTCGGTTTTTGACAACAGCAAGCGCCTGTATATGGTTTACACGCCCAGGTATGAGCATTTGCTTGAAAACGCAGTGGATGAAAAAGAGGTTGAATTACTGAAAAGATTTTCCCAGGGATATTTTACTGCTGAATACTGGGGAGATACACTGGTGATGAATGACCTGCGCTTCGGAAAAATTATAGGCTGGCAAAAACCTGGAGAAAATTTTGTCTTTCATTATTTTTTGGCTCCCGATGGAGCATCCAACAAACTGGTAGTACAAAGAGGAAGGCTGGCCAAATGGAATCATGAAACTCTTCCTGCGCTGGCCAGGAAAATCCTGGTTAGGTGAAACTGTATGATGTGCATCACTGACCTGAATGACAGCCCTCATCAACAAAGACCGGGATTACTTATAATTTTTCAATAAAATAAATCACAATGATCAACATTGCAAGCGCTGGTACACATCATGACTGGCGGCAATATGCCATCTGGCTTGCAACCCTGGCAGTTGCTGCATTATCCTGGAGCTTCTTAAAGGATTTCATTGCATTTGTTTTTGGGAAACTGCACGACCTGTTCATGAGGCAGGAATGGTGTCAATGATTTGGCTGGATATAAATGAGATCTTTTATGACGGCACAGGACCATTGGAAATCTTATCTGACAGAAGCCGGCGGCATAGCTGCGTTCACGGGCCGGTTCTTCACGCAGTTCTTCAGGCCGCGGTATGAATTTAAAGAACTGGTTAAACAATGTTACCAGATCGGTTACCAGTCCTTTCCCCTGATTGGTCTAACCGGTTTTATTATGGGACTGGTACTGACCATCCAGTTACGCCCTTCACTGATTGAATATGGTGTTGAATCACAACTTCCCTATATGATCTCCATTGCCGTGATCAGGGAACTGGGGCCGGTAATCATTGCCCTGATTTTTGCAGGGAAAATAGGAAGCAGCATCGGCGCTGAACTCGGATCGATGCGGGTAACAGAACAAATTGATGCCATGGAAGTATCGGGCACCAACCCATTCAAATACCTGGTAGTTACAAAAGTGATGGCAGCCACCCTCATGCTTCCTGTTCTTGTTTTACTTGCTGACGCCATTGCACTCTATGGCTCCTACATTGGCGTTAACATCCGTAATGTTACCAGTTTCAGCCTTTTTTATCACCAGGCAATTGACGCGCTGAGTTTCAGTGATGTGATCCCGGCATTTATCAAAACATTTTTCTTTGGTTTTGCGGTGGGCATGATCGGATGTTATAAAGGCTATCATTCTTCCAAGGGTACCGAAGGCGTTGGCAGGTCAGCCAATTCCGCTGTTGTGGTATCCTCCATTATGATCTTTGTAATTGACCTGATTGCCGTACAGATCACAGATTTATTAAACCTAAACTGATGCCAGGCCAAGCAAACATAAAAGACCAGGCCATCAACGAAAGGATCATCCACATTTCAGGTTTGAGAAAAGCGTTTGGAAACAACCTGGTGTTAAATAACCTCGGGCTCCATCTTTCAGAAGGCGAAAACCTTGCCGTGCTGGGAAAATCCGGCTCAGGCAAATCAGTATTGATCAAATGTATCATTGGCTTGATGGACGCTGATGAAGGTGAGATAGAAGTGCTGGGTAAACCTATTGACCAGCTCAGTAGTAATGAACTGGACCGTTTAAGGGTGGATGTGGGATTCCTGTTCCAGAGTAATGCACTGTACGATTCCATGACCGTGAAGGAAAACCTGGAATTCCCCCTTCGCAGGCACTGGATGGAAATCAGCCAGCAGGAAATGAATGAGTTGGTAGAGGAAGCGCTTTCGAATGTTGGACTACCTGAGACGATGGACATGATGCCAGTGGAACTTTCCGGTGGTATGCGAAAAAGAATAGCACTGGCACGCACCATGATCCTGAAACCAAAGATTATCCTGTATGATGAGCCAACCACGGGGCTGGACCCGGTCACGAGCAGGGAGATCAGTGAACTGATGATGGAAGTGCAGAAAAAATATAAAACTTCCTCCCTGATCATTTCACATGATATGAAATGTATCCGTCATACTGCTGACCGCATCGTGATCCTGATTGATGGAAGATGTTATGCAGAAGGGAGCTACATAGAATTGGAACAGTCGGAGGATAAAAAAATAAATCAATTCTTTCAATAATGGCAAAAACTAAATACAACCTGTTCAGGCTTGGATTGTTTGTAATGGCCGGTTTGGCGGTGCTGGTGGTTCTCCTATATGTGATAGGCAAAAATCAAAATCTTTTTGGCAATACATTTACTATTAAAGCCCAGTTCAGTAATGTACACGGGTTAAGGCAGGGCAATAACATCCGGTATGGAGGAATCGATATCGGTACAGTAAAATCAATCCAAATCCTTAACGATACAACTATCGAAGCCGTTTTGCTGATCCAGTCGCATACCCGGAAATTTATTCACAAAAACGCAGTGCTAACAATCAGCACAGATGGTCTGATGGGCAATAAACTGGTGAACATCGAACCAGCTCCGGGTGAATCAGCATTAGTAGAAGAAGGCGATACCCTGTACAGCCTAAAGGCTGCTGACACCGATGAGATGCTGCAGGTTCTCAGCAAAACCAACCAGGATGTTGCGCTTATAGCCAGCGGACTTAAAGAAACTGTTCAACGGCTCAATCAACCAAACACTTTGTGGTCACTGATGGAAGACCCTACCCTGCCACAGGAAGTAAAAATTTCTTTGCGATCCATCAGGCAGTCATCTCAAAATATTCAAAGGATGACTGTTGACCTGCAACAGGTGATTGCCGGGCTGTCGGAAGGTAAAGGCACCGTAGCCACATTGCTCAACGATACCACGCTGATGCCCGAATTGAAAGAAGTTGTTCATAACCTAAAGGCCACAGGCATAAAAGTGGAATCCATTTCTACACAAGCATCACAACTTATCAACGACCTGCAGCAGCAGGTGGCAACCGGCAAAGGTCCCCTCCCTGCCCTGCTGAAAGACGAGCGTATGAGCCTGCAACTGGGCCGGATACTTGAACAGGTACATGAAGCTTCTCAAAACCTGAATCAGAATATGGAAGCCCTCCAGCATAGTTTCCTGCTCAGGGGATATTTCAAAAAACTTGAAAAACAAAAATCAGCCACACATGATCAATGAGCGCTGCTGATCCTTTTATTGATGAAACTTTTTGATATTCAGTTCACCGCGGACCCAGTATAATCCTTTCACATTAACTTTCCAGCAGGGCAGGAAAATCACCAGGATGATCTCTTCCAGAAGTTCCAGTAAAGTAATCGCCGCGGCACAATAAAAAACAGTAACCGGCGCCGGGGAAATCCAGAAAAATAGAATCAAAAAACTTCCCTGGAGTATGGCCGCCAGTTTGGCGAGGTAAGTATGGTAGCTGGTAAATCTACCAAACCTGTACAGGGCTATGGAGAATTGGATGATAACCAGTCCTGTTAGCATCATCACCAATACAAGATGCTGGATTATAAATGTGGCATCAAACACGATTACACCCAGGATGCCAGCCAAAATGGTCAGGTCATCTCCCAGTGAATCGAGTCTTGAGCCCATGGTAGATGCCACCCTGAATTTTCTTGCCAGCATTCCATCGATAGCATCAGTCAAAAAACTCAGGGGCAGGAAAACACGGAACAGTTCCCGATTGCCCTTAATAAGCAGAACAGACAGAAACAAAAATGCAAGTACCCTGTACAATGTAAGACCGTTAACAATATACCAGGCTGCTTTTTTCATGAGACAGATAACTGCTGCCCTACCAAGCTAAGAAGAGTTTATAAAATTTTGGATGATAAAAATTAGCCTTCAACAGGGGGAGCAGCATCGTAATGCAACCGCTGCCACCAGCGCTATTCCGCTTGCAGGGAAAGCTTACCAGATCTTCTTATATTCTTCCTCCGTGATTTTCTGAAAGCTCATACCTGAACTCACATCCCTTGCAGAAAGATTCAGATTGCTGACTGTTTTTCCATCCTTCTGGCGAATTTCGAGTGGAAACATATGATCAGCAGCAATCCTGATCTGATTTACTGAAGTCAGTTCTTTACCGTCAGGTGCTTTGATAAAATTGCTGTTGTATTCATGAAATGAAAATGGCATAAGGAGATAAACCTTTCCGTCGATCACCTTCCAGATACCCTTATCAGATATATCCGGTTTTTTAGCATAGCGTGGATGGTAATTCCATTCATACATTCCATTCGAATGGAATCGCAAAAAACTAAGATGGTGCGTTAATTTATTAGTGCTGCGGTCCTCGAAAGGAATTTTACAAAACCACAATCCTACAAGAGATGGATCCAGTTCACCTTGCGTGACCATGCGTTTTTCAATAGAATCGTACTGGCGTTTTACTTCAAGAACGATTTGCCCGCGTGAAAGGGGAACGGGACCCGTTGGAGTGACAGCTTTAGTCTGCTTAACAGGAGCAGGTTTACTATATATTTTATTAAGGCTATCGATAAAATAATCAGTTTTATTTTCACTAAATACATTACCTACATTCCTGACATAATAATTATCATAAACCTCCAGCCGATTTCCGCCGGAATAGTACCGGTCGGAATAAGTGGTACCAAATTCGTTAATGGTCTTGAGCATTTTCTCATAACCATCAGTATAATCACTACCGCGTTGTGCTATTTGCCTCACGATGATCACATCTTTATACAACTTTCCCTCTATAACATACTCGGCATGTTTGGATAAGATATACCGCCTGTACACGCGTCCATCAATATTGCGGGCATCTTCCATCCACATAACGCCAGGCTTTTCATTTTCCTTTAATAATATCCTTGTGAAATGATAAGTAAAATATTCATCACTGAAGCCATGATATATAGTAACAGAAAATTTCCGGGTAAGGATTCCATTCTCACAATGGTAATAATTTACCGTCTCATCATCATTCCGGATGCCCTTATATACTTTGCCACCATAAGACCTGGTCAGATCATAATCGCACAAGGGCATGTAATTACATCCGCAATTGCCTTTATTGGAAGTTGCATTCTGCGCAGTAACCTGGACTACTGCAAAAAGCATTATTAATGGAATACAAAGCCGTTGGATCATCATATTTAGTTTATGGTTGAATAAAAATGACCGGAACAAAAAGTTTTCATAACCCTGGCAGTGAAAAACAAAGGGCAAACGGGTAACCGGAAGTTTATACATATGGTAAAACCGAAAAAAAACGAATCAATCAACTATCTCTTTACAACAGTTTTATTCGAACTCATAACAGTTAATTTTTAGTTCTTAAATTTAATTCTTACTTGTATACAACAACTAAACTCTGCATTAGTTTTTTTTGGAAATTATACAACGGTGATCTACCCAAATTATTCATGGGTTCATTGAAAATCAATTATTTACAACTAACCAGTAACGTTAGCCGCCCAAAAACCCCGGTCAGGAAACTGCCGGTCTGGTCAATTTAGTTACAACCATTTGCGGTTAGATGAAGAAGCCCTGATCCAAAATAATCTCATCAGCTTCTGAAATGCATTGATAACACCTCATCTCAACCTTCCCAATATCTTCCCGATCAATAAAAAAGCAAATGGTGCGACCAGGGCATAACCAAGGATGCCGATATTTCTCCATTGCATATTGCCGGTTACCACACCTGCCAGTCCCGCCAGGCTTAATACACCGCTGGTGACCATAAGTATCCTGGTAAAATTTTCCAATTGGCCTCCCCTGAATACCCTCGACGCCAGCAGGAAGGACAAGGCGAAAAACCAATCCCACGCAAGAATATCCATCGCATAAGCCACCGAAAACCACTGAAAGGAAAAGAAATAAGTAAAGCCGCTGATGTTTTCACTTTCACCTACAATATTCACTGACAGTACAATAAAATGAACAACAGATGTAATTGCTGCTGTTACGAACATCATCAAAAGCGCGGAAAGGCTGTAGATTTTATCGACTGCGGATGTAAAATAATGAACGGCCACCATGCTGAAGGCCATTAGTGGCGCAATCAGCAGGATCAATAATTCCATGATTGTGAAATAAGGATTTTTGATCGTTTCTCCAGGTTCATCAAGAGATAAAAATCCCAGCGCTGTGACGATCGCATAGATCAATCCCAACACAAAAACTGCCCTGCAGGAGAACTGGCCTGCACGGAGAAACCTGGTTCCAAACTGATCATGATACATTTATCCAATCAACGGTTCCTATAAAACTAAACAGATACCGTGAACTAAAAAATGACCTTACCAGGACTAATAATTTCTCTTTCTCCATGGAATACGGCAGGGCAGATCTGGCTGTCGCAAAAAATATTCTGACATAAACAATTCAGTTTGCGGTATTTGCAAAACGTATAGCTTAAACAGACTAAACCTATAAGATTAATTTAATACATTCGCAGGCCATAACCTTTCAGGCCCCTGTGTAATCAGATCCTGTTATCCATGAGAAAATTAAAATTTCACACTACTTCCCTGATTATCATCCTTTGCATTTTCTGTATCGGGCTGACCGCGTTGCTCTGGTGGCAGGTATTCACCCATTCGCAAACTGACAGGAAAGAAACAATCAACAGGACCATACGGCATAATAATAACCTGGTTTTTTCGCTGGAACAGCATACCATTCGCACGCTTGAAGAAGCCGATGCCGTATTAAGGCTAACGAGGCAGGAAATTGAACGCTATGGAATGCATGTGCCCCTGAACACGCTATTGATGCGCGGACTGAGCGATCTGAAACTTTTTGAAGGCCTGGCCGTGCTGGATACTACTGGGAAGATAGTCAACACCTTTCCTCAGCAGTCAAATGAAAAACTGCTTCAACTTTCAGACAGGGAACATTTCCTGGTTCATAAAAAATATCCCGATACCTTTTATATCAGCACGCCTATAATTTCAAAAACTATTAATAAACCGGTGCTGGTCCTGAGCAGGAGGATCAATGACAGGCAGGGAAATTTCCAGGGTACGATTGCCATCCAGATTCTACCCTCAAGGTTCAAGTCTTTTTACAGGGAAGCCAGCCTGAACCAGCTCGATATTCTCTCGCTTATTGCACCAGACGGAATTACCTATGCACGCAGAACAGGCGATAAGGAAAGCAGCGGTGAAAATATTATCAAAAGCCCGCTTTTCAACCACGTGGCCAAAAATCCTGTGGGCTCCTATTATGCTAAGGATGCCATTGCCGGCATTCCAACTTATTTCAGTTACCGGAAAATTCATGGTTACCCTATCATAGCCACAGTGGGAAGCAGTGAACGTGATGTACTGGCCAACTACCAGCTACGCAAAAAAAGGGAATTTGCCTTTGGCATTGCAGGCAGTTTACTGGTATTGGGATTGGGAACTTATGTAATAATAACAATCAGGCAAAGGCGAAAGGACATTATGAACCTGATTGAAAGCGAATCAAAATACCGGTCCATTTTCCAGGGAAGCCAGGATGCGATCTTTCTTCTGGATGCTGAAGGCAGGATCATGGAACTGAATGAATCAGCTCTCCATATGTTCAGGCTCAGCGAGCCTCCCAAACACCAGGTATTCACTAATATTTTCAAATACGGGGAAACCTTCAAGGACTTTGAATTCGCTAACCAACCAAGTGGGGAAGTTAGTTTTGAACGGCTGGACCAGACAGGTTTCATTGGAGAAATTTCCTGGTCAAAATTTCTTGATGCCAACCAGATGGCCCAAATCATTTTGCTGATCAGGGATGTGACCCCCAGAAAGAAAATGGAAAAACAACTTGAGCTGTCGCAGAAAAAACACCAGACAGAACTCACCAAGCAGATCATCACTGCCCAGGAGAAAGAACGGGAACTGATTGGCAAAGAACTGCATGACAATATCAACCAGGTGCTCACCACAGTGAAACTTTATCTTGAAACTGCAACGAAGGACAGTACGCTTAAAGATGAAATGATCAACAGGTCTATCCGGCACATCATGAACTGTATCCAGGAGATCCGTTCCCTCTCCCACAGCCTGTCTGCACCTACCCTGGGAACACATTCATTATTGGATTCGATTAAATCTCTAGCGGAAAACATACAGACCGGGAGTTCATTAAATTTCAGTTTTGCCACAACAGGGTTCAGGCTTCCGGTTTCGAAAGACCAGAGCCTGGCACTTTACAGAATTGCCCAGGAACAATTCACCAACATCATTAAACATGCCAAGGCCACAGAAGTTAAAGTGGAACTTGCGCAGGATTCGTCTAATACCATCCTGACCATTTCCGATAACGGGGTTGGCTTTCATTCGCGGAAACATAACAGGGGCATCGGGATCAATAATATGACCAGCCGCGCCAAAGCTTTCCAGGGTTCGCTCACAATTGATTCACTTCCCGGGGAAGGCTGCACGCTCAGCATTACCCTGCCGCTGGAGGACCCGGAGGCCATTGAATTGAGCTGGCACCCCTCTTAGATTTTCCCCTGCATGATTGTTTGCGGACTTAACTGGTTCATGGTTTCCAGGAGAGAAATTACCATTTGTGGTGTATGCAGGTTGAATTTGGCAAAAGAAGCTTCACTGCCGATTTTGATGGAATAACAGTTAGGATGGTCCATCAGTAACCTGAACATGTCTTCATCTGTGCGATCATCACCCACAGCAAAAACAAAATCATAAGTTTCCCTTGCCAGCACCTTCCTGATAGCAGTGCCTTTGTCAATACCACTGTTCCGGACCTCGATGATTTTTTTTCCGCTCAATACCTGGAGATGGCGGTTACGGATATAGTCGTTCAGTTCAGAAATCAATTCAGCAGACCTAAGCTTGCCCTGGATTGGATCTGATTCTCGGTAGTGCCACACAATTGAAAAATCCTTTTCTTCAATAAAACTGTGGGCACATCTCCTTACATACATTTCCATGATCTGGTGGATCTGCCCCTTCCATTCACTATGGGTCTGCACTTCTGTAACCCAACCGCCATTTTTTGATTTGGACCTGGCACCGTGTTCAGCGATGAGATTAACAGGCAGGTGACCGAAATATTTTTCCAGCCAGGTACTGCTTCTTCCGCTGATCAACAATACATGATTCTCTTCGCTTGACCCCAGGCCTTCCAGCAGGTCGAGCAGGTTTTGCCCGGGTACAGCCTGCTCAGGATCGGAAATGATAGGCACAAGGGTTCCATCATAATCGAGCAGGAGAAGTCGGTTGGCTGCGTGCCTGAACTGGCTCAATAATTCCTTGCGTGTAAGATCTTCCAGGAACTGGATCTGGAAAGTGTCCTGCTTCTGTTTGATGCTGTACAATTCATTCATAAAATCATCAGCCCAGGTAAGGATATTATAATTGGCGATCCTTCTTTGCATATTCTCCAGGCGGTACGCCTGTTCTCCGGGGGGCATCTCCAGGCCTTCACGGATTTTCTGAGCCATTTCTGCGATATCATTGGGATTGATGGTGAGCGCATCTGTAAGCTCCCTTGCCGCTCCTGCCATTTCGCTGATGATCAGCACTCCTTTTTTGTCCTTTCTGCTGGCGACAAATTCCTTGGCAACCAGGTTCATGCCATCACGCAAAGGGGTGATCAGCGCCAGGTCACAGGAAGTGTACAGGGCCATCATCTCATCAAACTGGAGGTGACTGAAGCGGTAAATGATCGGCTGCCACTGCAGGTTGCCCATTTTTCCGTTGATCTCACTTACCAGTTCATCGATCATTCTTTTCCTGTCAACATATTTGGGAATGGTATCCCTGGACGGTACTATGTTGAGGCAGAAAACAACTTTACCCCGGTAATCCGGGTTTTCCTTCAAAAACAATTCATAAGCTCTTAACCGGTTGTGCACTCCCTTGGTATAATCCAGCCTGTCAACAGAAAAAATGATCTTGTTGCCCTCCAGATTTTTCAGGTTGGAAAAACGAAGTGATTTCACGGCGTCGCGTTCATAAGAACTATTGAACAGTTCATAATCTATGCTGATGGGAAATACATCCACTTTAACCAGCCTGTTGTTATGTCTCAGGATATGACGGTCATTTTCAAGCCCCAGCACCATTTGTACGCTGTGCAGAAAATGCGAAGCATAATCAATCGTATGAAACCCTACCAGGTCTGCACCCAGCATGCCACGCAGTATATGGTCCTGCCAGTGTTTGGGTAACAGGCGGAAGATCTCGAAAGAAGGAAAAGGAATGTGCAGGAAAAAACCAATAGTGCAGGAAGGCATTGCATTCCTGATAAGCTGCGCCAGGGGCAGCAAATGATAATCATGGATCCAAATGGTATCCCCGGGTCTCAGGTGTCTTGAAAGTACTTCCGCAAAATGTTCATTGACGAGCTGGTAACTATTATAATTATCCGCATCATATTCCACGTAAGAAGGAAAATAATGAAACAGGGGCCATAACACGGAATTGGAAAATCCGTTGTAGTATTTTTCATACTGATCCCTGTAGGTCATTACAGGCAGGAATTGATACATGTCCTGTGGCAGGTGCTGCGATGCTTCATGCCAAGTAGCCGCACTGCATCCGGGCATTCCAGCCCAGTACACTTCCTGGTAGGAATGAGGAGAATGGTTCAGATAACTGCTGATAGCGCTGATCAAGCCACCTGATGACGGATTTACCTTAACGGAATCATTTTCCTCTGTAATATTAATTGGCAGTCTGTTGGAAACGATAAACAATCTTTTATTCTTCATATAATAAAGCCTTACGCCGGAAGATAGCTCAGCGTTGATAGGAAGGGATTAAAATGAGATTAGATACTCATTAGGAATCTAGATTCAGGCATAAACTGCCCATGCAATGCGAATTGCAGCAGTTCTGGTATACTTCATTAATTAGAATGATATTAAAATCCCTAAAGTCATCAAACCGGCGCTGGTATCCTTAGTAATTTCGCGCCTTTTGACAACTATCTAAAATTGGAATGTATGGATCAATTCTGGAACCAGGTCTTTCTCAACAATACGGTAAAAGATTGGGCAATAGCGTTGGCCATCATTACAGGAGCTATCATTGCGCTTCGTTTTTTCCAGTCAGTGATCATCACAAGAATCAAAAAGATCACTTCACGCACAAAGTCATCGCTTGATGATTTTATTATCAGCACCCTGCAAAAATCGCTGATGCCCGTATTGTATGTGCTGGCCATTTACACGGGTTTAAAATATATCAGCCTTCCTGCGAGGGCTTCGGGTATCATCCAGGTGGCCCTGATGCTGTTCAACTGTTTCTTTATCCTACGCATCATTACTTCTTTCATCCGGTATCTCTTTCACCAGTCACTTTCACGGCACGAAACCAATCAGCAGCGTGAGCGCCAGGCAAAGGGTATCCTGCTCATTGTTCAGGGAATTGTTTGGGTGCTCGGTTTGCTTTTCCTGGTCGACAACCTTGGTTATGACATAACTACCCTGGTGGCAGGCCTGGGGATCGGTGGTATTGCCATTGCCCTGGCAGCGCAAACTATACTCGGTGACCTGTTCAGCTACCTGGTAATCTTTTTCGATAAACCATTTGAAGTAGGTGATTTTGTTATAGTAGAAGATAAGATGGGCACGATAGAATACGTGGGTATTAAAACCACCCGCATCAGGTCACTTAGCGGAGAACAGCTTATTTGTTCAAATACGGATCTCACCAATTCAAGACTGCACAATTATAAGCGCATGCAGGAAAGAAGGGTGGTATTTTCTTTTGGTGTAGTTTATCATACCCCTGTGCATCAACTGGGTGCCATATCTACCATGGTTGCAGGCATCATTAATGAAATACAAGGGGCACGACTCGACCGGGTCCATTTCCAGTCATTTAGCGAGTACAGCCTGAAATATGAAGTGGTGTACCATGTACTATCTGCGGACTATAATATTTACATGGACATCCAGCAGCAAATCAATATGGCAATTTTTGAAAGGTTCAGCCAGGAGAAAATCGAATTTGCACTGCCTGCGAGGGTCCTCCATGTTACAGGCCACCAGGCAGAAAATGATCACCGCGTTACAGTAGCTAATGCAACGAATTAAATCAGGGTTGATGACTGAAGGAAGTACTCCGCGGTCTTTAAAGTTCAATGTGTAATATAACCGTGAACGATGCAAAGGGAATTTGAAGGAGAGCAAAGATTATCAACGTTATACCAATGTGCGTATCGAATTCATGACATGGGCAATATAGCATCCCTCTAGAAGCTAGCAGCTAACCATTCATATCATAACATTTTCTTTCTCGCCGGCACACCATGAAACCCTTCTTCTATTGCCATACCCAGGTTATCGAGCAGCACCGTATCATTGATGCTTCCCGTCCACCGGCGTATCCCCCTTGTCATGATGATCTTGGAAGGAGGTAAACGCGTATGATCACCCACGAAAGCTTCGAGGCTTACTACATAAATGCCGGGTCTTTCCTTTTCAATCTTGAAATGGGCAGTGCCACCCTCGTATTTCATTTTCTTGTTTACTGCCATAATACAAATTCATTTTACCTGGTGCAGCACAAAGTTCCCGGGGAATTTTTATACGGGCAAGAATACAGGGTGATTCTAATTTGATTCTAATTTTTTAAGGGACAGGGTTGGGAACGCTTAATTTTTTCATTTCATTGGCAAACCGGGCCGTTCATGGTTTTCTCAAAATTTTTTCCATCTTCCTGCCCCTGGCCAGTTCATCTACCAGTTTGTCGAGATACCTGACCTTTTGTGTAAGTGGATTTTCAATCTCTTCCACTCGGTAGCCACAGATCACACCCGTGATGAGGTTAGCATGGGGATTGATTTTAGCTCCTTTGAAAAACTCTTCAAAACTGACCTTGGTTTCGATGAGCCGTTGCAGTGTTGACTCATTATAACCGGTGAGCCACTCAATTACTTCATGTAATTCTTCCCTGGTTCTCCCCTTCTTTTCTACTTTGGTCACATAGTGAGGATACACGGAACCGAAGGTCATCCGGGCGATCTTTTCATCATGATGGGCTGTATTCATAGTTCATTTGTTTGAGTGTTGAATTCCCTGCCAGCCGGCCAGTGAAGTACAGGACTATCCTTTCGATTTCATCCTCTACAGCATGAAAATAACAATTCAAATGATGTTGCGCTTTTTATAACACCATTTCTATCCCTAACTTGCCTTCCTTTCGGCAGTATGGCCCGGTATTTTTAATAGCATAAGCAAGGATCAGAAACATGGCATCAGGATTTTTCGCTCTTCTCGATGATATTTCAGCGCTGGTAAAAGCCAGCGCAGCCAGCCTTGATGACGTACCCGCGCAGGTAGCCAAAACCACCGGCAAGGTTTCCGGTATCGTGATAGATGATACGGCTGTAACGCCTAAATATGTAGTGGGCCTGGACCCTTCACGCGAGCTTTCTATCATCTTTAAGATCGCCAAAAAATCACTGCTCAACAAACTGCTGATCCTGAGTCCCGCGGCTTTGCTGCTCGGTTATTTCGCTCCCTGGGCCATTACACCCATACTTATGATGGGTGGCGCATATTTATGTTTTGAAGGATACGAGAAAGTACACTCCATGTTCGCCAAACATCATGAAGTAGATATTGAAAAAGAAGAAGTGAAGATCATTACACCGGAGGAACTGGAAAAGGAAAGGGTAACCGGCGCGGTAAGAACGGACATCATACTATCAGCAGAGATCATGGCGATCGCTTACAGCCAGGTAACCGGAGAACCCATCGTCAACCAGGTAGTAGTGATGCTGGCCGTTGCAGTTTTCATAACCATTGCCGTTTATGGTTTTGTTGGACTGATTGTGAAGGCCGATGATATTGGCGTACACCTCGCACAGGAAAAGTTTCGTCCTGCTACCAGGAAATTCGGACGTGGCATTGTTAAATTCATGCCTCATTTTCTAAAGATCCTTAGTTATATCGGTACTGCGGCCATGCTCTGGGTAGGAGCTGAAATCATTGCGCATGGCATTCCGTATACTGCTCATCTCCTTCATGAACTGGAACTTGCTTTCGCGCATATGCCAGCACTGGGATGGCTGCTCAAGGCGCTGGCCTGCGCGGTTGGTGGATTGATCATCGGCTTCCTGGTGGAGAAACTGGTGCATACGGTAAAAAATTTATTCGCCCGTAAAAAGCAGTCAACCGGTTAGACCTTTTAAACATTTTACTGGCAGGCAGCTATCAGGCCATGGTCAGCCAACTGAACAGAAACCAGCACTCCCGGGTTTCAACAAGATAATTTTGTTCATTCCAGGTATCATCAAAACTTATCACCCGTACAATTTCTTCTTTCAAAATTTTTTCATCATAAGGTTTGATAACTCCATCTTCTGAAAATTCAAAAGATGGTACTGATGTCAGTCCTTCAACAGTTGAAGTATACCGCTCACGAAAAACGTCAACATTCATTTCCTTGCCCTTCCTGTTTGAAAACCTTCCCCATATGCACAATAGATCAATGAAATTGCTAATTGAGTGTTCCCGGTCCTGGTTCCAGAGATTCATCGTGATCAATTGTTTTTGCAGCAGGTAAATGAGCGCTGCTGCAGGATCGTGTGTATATTTTTTGGATAAGGACAGAAGGGTTGCAGTATTATGAAAATGGTCGCTGGTTATCAGTTCGCAGACTTTGACCTGCTGCCACCTGCCATCGCCCAACTTCGTATCATAGGCAGGATTCATCTTTAGTTCTTGCAAATCCAATATTGTCATTTATGTATCCGTTGATAAAATAAAATGATGGCGCCGGAACCAAAAGTTTTGGTACCCTGCAGGGAAAGAGCAACTTGCTGCCTGATGTTTTTGAACAAGGTCAGTCCTTTTCCCAGGATGAATGGATGAATGCAGACCTGGTATTCATCTATCAAACCCAGTTGGGTAAGCGCAGCAATCAAACCCGGGCTGCCCACATAAATATTTTTATTCTCCTCACTACCTGAATTTTTCAGGCTTGCAACTTCCTCCTCCAGGCTCTTTGCTGCCAGCCTGGCGCTATCCCAATCCAGTGTTTTCAGGGTCCGTGAAAAAACAATTTTGGGGACCCTGTCCATTACCAGGGCAAAATCGTCCATAGCTTTTTGGCCCGTCGGATTTTGTAACACGGACCTCCAGTATTCCATTAACTGGTAAGTTACCCTTCCATATAAAATGGCATCTGCGGTCTTTAAAAGATCAGCATAATGCTGGTGCAACTCATCATCAGCTATTCCGGCTGTATGGTCGCAAAACCCATCAAGGGTCATGTTGATGGCTGCAATCAGTTTGTTCATCCTTCTAATTTATGAAAAGCATTCAAGCCGTAAACAGGCCAATGACATTATGAAAGTCCATTCATTTTTTATCATTCATCATCCGGGTTGTTGGATATACATCATCTAACATTCAGATCACAGATAAGAAACTTTAAAATAATCAATCGCCAGTGAAACTTTCCTGCCTGCACCAAAACCAATCAGGTTCCCGAAGAAGGGCTGAAAAGGCATCGAATAAATTTGCATGTCATTAATCAAAAAGTAATATGTGTCGCCAACCTTCCTGATCTTATACACATTAAAATCCTCAGGCAAGAGCTTTGTTTTCTGAAATGAACCCTTTTCAGCCTTGCAACTGCTTTGGTTCTTTCCATTGCACAATTCAACTGATGCGAATCCGTCCCTGGCGAATGTGAAGTAATAACTTTGCATGGCTTCGCGGCCCCAGAAAATCATGCTGTAATAATTTTTATGTTCCGGGTTGCCGCTGAGGATTTTGATCCTGGTTTCTATTTCAAAATCCCTCCGGGAATTTATCTTCACCTCCTGGGCCTCCCCATAAGCATGGCCCACTGCAGTTAAATAATAAAAACCACTATCCATGCTTGCTTTCACATTCTTATTGTTCGCAATGGTCCAGTTGTTCCTATTATTACTGAAATCATCATAAAATATAATCCTGGGATCCACAGAGTTATTTTGAATATATAGTGAATTATTTACAGGAGGAATTTGACGGTTTGCCAGCGCCAAAGAAAGTAAAGCAAAAATTTTTAGTGCCCAATTCATTGTGAATATTATTGATCCTGAACTCCAGGACATTTTTGAATATTTTTTTACAAAGTATCAGTTCCGTTCTGATTTTTCAACTATTCGACCATCCTTTACTTCAATCTTTTACTGTAAACTCCCGGTAGGCTCCATTTATTCTTCACCGCTAACAGGCGGATCATCACGATCACTGAAATACAAACTGCTTCAAGGGAGCCACTTCTCACATCAGCCTTCATCATGAGAAAATAAAGGATGCCTCCTGCTATACAGGCCGTGGCATAGATCTCCTTCTGTAAGATCTGGGGAATCTGGTTGAGTACAATATCACGGATCAATCCTCCAAAGCAGGCGGTGATGGTTCCAAGCGCAATACATAGCCCCACCGATAAATTGAACTGGATGCCTTTCTGAATGCCCAGGATGGTAAAAAAACCCAGGCCAATTGAATCAAAGAGCAGAAGGATGGAGGAAGCTTCTTTGAATTTCCGGTAAAAAAGAAGAGCCGCCGAAGCGCTGATAAAAATTACCAGGCTGTAATAATTGGAACTGATCCAGGCTACGGGCAGGTCGCCAATCAGCATATCCCTCAGGGTTCCTCCACCAATAGCCGTGATAAAAGCAATGATGAAAATCCCAAAAAGGTCCAGCTTCTTATCCATGGCGGCAAACACCCCTGATATGGCAAAAGCAGACGTTCCGATAATATCGATCAGGGTGAAGACTTCATTTTTCATGCAATGGAAAAGAGGGATTTAATGAGTCAGGGCAATTACCGTATTTCGAGCTTTTTCAGCATTTCATCGGTGACCGGCTCACTGTAAATACCATAGGCATTGACCAGCACACCCTTAAGCTGGTGCTTATCGGAAGAGATGGCATATAGAATGGCTGCATCGGAAGGATTACTATCTCCTTCAAAACGGTAAAACTTATCGATCTTAAATTCATCAGCAAAAACCCTGAATTGGCCGTTTCGGCATTCCAGGCAATTCTGTTGCAGGTTAAAGTCTTCAACATATCCCTCCTTTCGCAGATCATTCATTGTTTGTGAAAGCGTTACATACTGGGGCATAACAGGCTTGGGGTTTTAATGAAGTTAAACAGAAATGTGCGGAATCTGCAAAGCAGGGATTCAGAGTCTCCTTGCTTTTTTAACATTCACCTGACTAGGGTCATAAGCTTTTGACGGCCCTAAGGCCTAGCTTTGCCTGAAGTGAAAAAGCTGTTCATTATACTGCTGCTTGTTTTTTATGGCAGTGCCTCCTTTGGCATGACCCTGCATTTTCATTTTTGCTGCGGTGAACTGGCTTCTGTTGACCTTCACAAAAAGGAAAATAAAAGCTGCCATGGCGAACCTGAACCAGCCAATGATTCCAAATGCTGTGATGACCAAAAGCTGGAACTAAAAATCAATGGCGAACAGCATGGCACCCAGGTTTTTTCACCGGTACTTCAATGGACCAGCCTTCCTGCCTCTTCCTATTCCATCAGTTCATACACTGCCGTTTCAAAAACCATATTGATTCCGGAAGTATTTGCCCCGCCTCCGCTAAACAAAGACCTCAACCGCCTCTACTGCATTTTCAGAATTTGATAGTCGCATGAATTCACCAGGGTTCTCTAACCATTATTCATGCATCAATCTTTCTATCAATTATGAATTTCAGAAAACTATTCATTATTTCCATTGCCAGTTTACTGGCATTTACAGCGCAGGCTCAATCCCCTGCCGATACCATTTACCGTATTAAAGTGCAGGGTGTTTGCGACATGTGCAAACAGCGTATTGAAAAAGCCTTAAAGATCAAAGGAGTTTCCAATCCCCTCTGGGACCTGCAAACGCAGACAGTCACCCTTACGGCCCAACCTGCCTTCATTAGCGAAGCTGCCATTCACCAGGCGCTGGTAAAAGCCGGGCATGATACTGAAAAAGAAAAAGCGGATGATGCCGTTTACGACGCCCTTCCCGAATGTTGCCATTACAGGGAAATGACCGGCATGGATCATATCGATATCAACAGCAATGCGGCAGACCTCATCACCGGGCTGGTGACAGAAAATATCAATGGGGTTTCCCACCCGCTGGCCGGAGCCAGTATCCAGTGGCTTGGTTTTTCCGGAGGCACCATTACTAATCCGCATGGTATGTTCCAGTTGAGAAAGGTAGCGGAAACAGAAAAGATTATCATCACCTATGCCGGTTTCAAACCAGACACACTTTCTATTGGCGGTATGCAGCATATAGAGGTCAGCCTCGACAAAACACAAAGCCTGGATGGTATTGTGATCAGGGCTAGGGTCCGCCCAACCTATATCGATCAGTACAATCCTTTCCGCACCGCCATCATCACTAAAAAAGAATTGCTTAAAGCTGCCTGCTGCAACCTTAGTGAAAGTTTTGAGACCAATCCCTCAGTGGATGTATCCTACAGCGATGCGGCTACCGGATCAAAACAGATCCAGCTTCTTGGACTGTCCGGTGTGTACACGCAACTCACTGTAGAAAATCTCCCTGGCCCACGTGGTATTGCCACGCCACTGGGACTGAACAGTATTGCAGGTCCATGGGTGGAATCCATACAACTGATTAAAGGAACGGGATCTGTAGTGAATGGGTTTGAAAGTATTGCCGGGCAGATCAACGTGGAATTAAGAAAACCGGCCAGCAGTGAGAAACTTTACCTCAATGGTTATGTCAACTCCATGGGAAAAACTGATTTGAACCTGAACTGGGCTCATAAGATCAACAGCAGGTGGTCAACAGGTTTGCTGCTGCATGATAATTTCCTGTACAGCAAACAGGATTTCAATAAGGATGGCTTCAGGGACCTGCCAACCGGTAACCAGTTCAGTGCTGTTCACCGGTGGCAGTATACCGGCGATAAGGGACTCATTTCCCATTTCGGGTTCAAGCTGATGCGTGATGATAAAACCGGCGGGCAACTGGCATTCGATCCTTTGAATGATAAATTCTCCAATACGGTATATGGCCTTGGGATCAAAACAAAACGCTACGAGGTTTTTTCAAAAACAGGTTATGTATTCCCCGAAAAAATGCACCGCAGCATTGGCCTTCAGGTCTCCGCATTTGATCACAGGCAGGATGCCTATTTTGGCCAAAATGTTTATGATGCACGGCAGCGGAATCTTTATGGAAACCTGATCTACCAGTCAAGAATCCAGAATGATGAACACCGCATCAAGGCCGGACTGGGATTTATTTATGATGAATATGATGAGCAGCTTGGAAGCCAGGCCTTTGATCGCAGGGAAGTGATTCCCGGAGCATTCGCGGAGTACACATTCTCACCCAACAATGATTTGGATATCGTGGCCGGACTTCGTGCTGACCATAATAACCTGTATGGCTGGTTTGCCACACCCAGGCTGAACATCCGTTATGCACCCGCCAGTAATACCACCATTCGTTTGAGTGCAGGACGGGGACAGCGCACGGCCAATATCATTGCTGAAAATATGGGAATTCTTGTTAGCAACCGCTCCATTGAAATCATGGACAATGGTGAAGGCGCTTATGGATTGCAACCAGAGATCGCGTGGAACAAAGGTCTGGGCCTCGACCAGAAATTCAAATTATTTGGAAGGGATGCCGGCATTGGCCTGGACTTTTACAGGAATGATTTTGTAAACCAGGTGATCGTTGATGCAGAGGATGTCAGGAAATTAAAATTCTACAACCTGGAAGGAAGGTCTTATTCCAACAGTTTCCAGGCAGAATTAAGCCTCTCCCCTTTGCAAAGATTTGATGTAAGACTGGCTTACCGCTTCTTTGATGTAAAAACAACGTATGGCGGGCGCTTACTGGAAAAGCCATTTACGGCCAGGCACAGGGCTTTCATAAACCTGGCCTATGAACTGGAAGGATGGAAATTTGATTATACCGCGAACCTCACCGGAAGCAAAAGAATTCCATCTACTGCTTCCAATCCATTGCCTTACCAGATGAAGGAACGTTCACCCATGTACGTTACCATGAATGCGCAGGTTAGTAAATCATTGGGCAAACAAAAAAACTTCGAGCTTTACCTGGGAGGTGAAAATTTATCGAACTATTTCCAGGAGAATGTTATTCTTTCAGCGGACCAGCCCTTTGGACCTCATTTTGATGGTTCCATGATATGGGGACCTGTCAGCGGAAGGCTGGTGTATGCGGGTTTCAGATACAGCCTTAAATGATGAATAAAGAGATAATGAAGAAATGGATAATTAAAATATTCAAAGCGATTTTCCTGAGGAAAAAAGAATGCTGTAAGTAATCATGGTCCAGGTCCATTGAACATGGTCTATTGTCCCTGTTCAATGGACCATGGACCTGGTTTCAAACACCTATTTTCCTGGTTTATACAAAGAACCATTTTTAGCAGGAACAGCCAGCAGGTGACCTTCATTCACTGATCGATCCAGGTAAACTGTAGCAGCCTCTATTACAATACCGGCAATCATTGCATATTCTTTAGCGGTTATACCTGGGTATTCACTGAACAATTGCTGGAGGTCTGCTTTCGGTTTCTGTTTTACTGCCGTAGGAAATAAATTCAGCAAGGTTTTTTCATACACTTCATAGGGTTTGCTTCCATAGACCTTCAGGCGGTTGCCTTCATCATCAGTAAAATAAATAGTGGGAAATCCTCTTACCCCTGCTTCTGCAGCCAGGGCCAGGTCGTTCTCAAATCTTTTCATCCCTTCGCCTTCGAAATCTTTTTTTAATTGAGCTGCATCCAGACCAGCTTCAAGCGCAGCTTTTTCAAGGTGCTCCCATTTCGTGATATTTCTTTTTTCAACGAAAACCATTTCCTTGATGCGACGCAAAAAAAGCAATGCTTTATGTTCATCCTGAACCTGTGCAGCTTTGAAGGCGATAGAGGGCGGATACGAAGAAGAAAGCGGGTCTTCAAGCCATACATCACCATTCACGGGCATATCGTAATGGGCCCCGGCTTCATCCCAATGGCTGGCCACATCTGTAGGTTTACCCACATCACTGCCATTATAGGCATCCCAGGATGGAAGCAGGCCACCC
This sequence comes from Bacteroidota bacterium, assembly GCA_023433755.1. Taxonomy (GTDB): domain Bacteria; phylum Bacteroidota; class Bacteroidia; order Chitinophagales; family Chitinophagaceae; genus Flavisolibacter. The sequence goes on from JAEYUA010000189.1 coordinate 22,667, forward strand.
ATGCGGTATTCGATATCGAAATACGCACCATATTCCGATTTTAATTTTCTTAGCTGTCCCTCAATTCCCCAGCATGATGAACAGATCGGGTCTGTGAAATAAACCAGCTTAAGAGGTTTTCTAAGGGACGGATCATTCTTCACAGGAAGCACCTCGCAAATACCTGATTCCGTATTACAATTCATACTATTCGTGCGATCCATAACAAATAATTTAAAGGCAGTGATGTAACCAATACCCGGTTAAAAAAAGTTCCGTACAGCGTTTTTGTGAAATAGCTGGCGGGATCAATATCAGAAAGCTTTGAAGAACAGTATCCTGCAGGTCCTTCCCGCAGGATCTGAATCCTGAGAACACAAAATTACCAGTGAAAAAAAGGCTGGCGCTTGATGAAAGGCAAGAAAGGGCATTGAGGTAGGTCAAGGAATGCCATCACATCAGGATAACATGAAAACACCCTGCATGTAGCCTATGGTTTGATCAATGATGGCCTTCTGTTATGGGCAACGTGAGGAAACTCGTTGAAAAGAATATCTTACTTTTGAAGTATGAACCACCTGGATCATTATATACAAACAATTTCGAAGTTAAAGCCTGAGCTCGAGCAAAGATTTGGCGTTAACTCAATTGGATTGTTCGGTTCTGTAGTAAGATCTGATTTTTCTAACCAAACTAGTGACATTGATATCGTTGTAGATTTCAATAGACCGGTGGGAATAGAATTTATCGAACTGGGTGATTATCTTGAGAATAGCTTGAATAGGAAAGTTGATCTTCTTTCTCGTAATGGAATAAAGCCGCAATATCTCAAATCTATAGAATCAGAAATCGTTTATGTCTAAGCGGGATCCTAAGTTGCTTATTGATGATATTATTGAAAGCGGTTCAAAAATTCTTGAATATATTGGGGACATGGATTTCGAATCATTTTTGAAAGATTCGAAAACTGTTGACGCGGTAATTCGAAACTTTGAGATAATAGGAGAGGCAGCTAACCGTCTTCCAGACGAATATAAGGATTCCTATAGCTCTATTGATTGGCATAAAATCCGTGGTTTCAGAAATCGGATTGTGCATGACTACATGTGAATTGATTATCAAATCGTATGGCAAATCAAAGAAAATTTCTTACCAAATTTACTTGTCGAGCTTAAGCGTTTGTAATAAACGCTGCCCATAACATTGCATTGGCGTAAGCAGGGCTTTTGGAAGCAATTTGATCTTGAGGTAATTCTATTGAACTTTATATCGGCGGCGTAAGTCGCTGAAAATAATAAACGGCTTTGGCCGCCGGGCTGTGGGAATTCTATTTCCCCGCCTCCGCCAATGCTTCATTGAAAGATGATATGACAAAGAATCCCTGGCATATGGCGTTGCTGCTTGGTTATAGCGAATCTTATTTGCAGGGCCTCCCTTCCTGGTTACAGGAACCCTTGATCAATTCCCTGGCCAAGATCGCACAGTGGAAGGGGGCCGATAAGGATCTATATAAATATTTTAAGTAAAGGGTGGGGGCGCAAATTTTCTTTTGGAACCAATTATTTATCCTCCTATTTTTGCAACCCCAACTAAGGATCGGTAGTTCAGTTGGTTAGAATGCCGCCCTGTCACGGCGGAGGTCGCGGGTTCGAGTCCCGTCCGGTCCGCTAAAAGGGACAAATCATCACCAGTATGATTTGTCCCTTTTTCATTTCCCTCTGTATTCTCTTTTGGGCATGCAATAGCCTGAAAAATGAAATCACTTTAGGGGCTCGAAAAGCCCCACTTCGCCCCATACAAAATGTTTTTCTGCTACTCTCTCCATTTTTTAGCCACTTCAACAAGTGTTATTCGAGTCGTTTTGCCTGCTCAAATTTCCCCATTGATACCAGCGGTAAGAATTTCAAAAATTAACCGGTAAAACAGCATGCCTAAACAGGAGATTTAAAATCCCCGCCATCCATACTTTATCAAAAACTGAAAGCGCAAAGCCTGGTATAGCTGGTGGAAAAAGCAAAATGCAACGCTCTTCTGCAAGGTTTCTCACAAAAAATGGGCTGTTCGGCCCATAGGCAAAGGCCCGGTTTCATGATAGTTTTGGGAAAATCCTAAACTGCGCTATGAAAAGAATTTTGTCCGCATGCCTTTTACTATCCTGCTCCTATGCCCATGCCCAGGTAATGAGCCCTCAATTTGATCATTTGAAAAAATACATGGGCATCAATGTGATTGGTGGTTATGCACGCCAATCGTTCAAACACGAAAGTCTTAACCGCTTCGCAACATCTTTCAATTCGGTGTTTGCTTCCAGCCTTCGCACACAGCTTTCCATTCCGCAACAATTTGAAGGGCCGGTAGCAGGGGTCGAAATCAGTGCCGGCATTTTTCGCTTGGGATACACCCGCAGGTTTAACCAATCCATGAAGTTTGAGGCACAATACACAAACGGCAGCATCCGTAAAATGGAAATTGAAACACCTGAAAACAATGGCTACTTCGACCTGCTCTTGCCTATTGCTAAGGGAAGAGTGTTTGCCGGCATGACGGTAGGTGCTGATTTTGGTTATTTCCGGCTGCACTCTTACCTGCACAACAATTTTGGCCGCGATACCTATGCGAACGGCGATGGTGTTTCCGGTATTTTTCAAAGTCATCTTAACCTGCACGGTCGTTTTGGAGGCAGACTTGATGTCAACCTGGTGAAGCGCCTGAGCATAAGTTTCCGGGCTGAAACCTACAATACCGTAATAGGCGCACCCGAAACTGCAATGAATGGCTGGAGGGATGAATTTTATTCCGATGCTTCGCTTTCTGATGTTCAGGAGCGCCGTGTGTACCTGGCGGAAGATGTGAACCAGCGCTATAATGATTTTATTACGTTAGGCAACACGCTTTGGGAAAGCAGCCCGGCTGTTTATGGCCGGCCGAAGGGTATTGTGTATACTGTAACAGCTAATGTATTGCTGGTTTCCTTCAATAAAAAAAACAAATGAAATGAAAACTATTCATCTAATAATAATACTCTTTTCGATGCCTGTACTCTTTTCTGCCTGTAAAAAACAGGTTTACGAAATAGTGGATGCGGAGGAAAAACAACTTGCCGGGAAATACAATGTTGCCAATTACCGGGTAACGGTGTATGACCCGGACGGGAGGCAGTTATCTCAAACCGATCATCCTGATTATGGTTCCGTGGAACTGATCATTAACTCCAATGAAGGGGGAGATGTATTCAGTCATTTTATTTTTTACGGCCCGGTGCGTTTTTCTTACGTGCCATCAAAAATAAACACCAGCAACTTTTGTGGTGACCAGGATGCAGCCCAGCAAAAGTTTGGTGCGTACTACCAGTGCGACCCGGCTAAAAAGCGAATTTTGATTGCTGCCATTTGCCCCATGCAAACGCTTACCTATTACGTGGATTATACGCGTACCGGTAAAAATTTTGAAATGTACACCCGGGCAATAGACCCTGCCTCCGGAAACCAGGCTTTATACGAATATACGTTCACCCGTAAATAAGGTAAACCAGATAATAACTGGTTAAAATGATGAAAACAGCTAACTACATCAAACTGCCAATGGTGGCCACCATCCTGTTTTCTACTTGTATGAAGGACGACACCTATCTTTCATAGTCTTATGCGCATAATCGGCACAATTTTGATCATTTTCGGCATACTTGCTGGCCTGCTGGGTGTACGGTCGTACCTGCGTGATGACGCTTATGCTAAAAAAAGTGTGGTGGTACAATCATCGGTCAAGTGGGCCGAAGTAAAACCTAATCCCTGGAAAAGCACTGTCAGTATTAAACTAATGCTTAGCTATATGCGGGACGGGGTTCCGGACAGTTTAGAACACAATTATTCACAGTTCTACTCCAATAACGAACCATTGCCTACTGTAGAAAAATTAAAAACTGTAACACCATCTATACGCTACGTCCCAAAAGAAAAAAGAAGTAGAAATACCCCCGATTGGACTATGGTGAGCAATAAAGACAAACATGATGGCGTATATGGACGCTCAGGATTTAGCTGGATGTTTACATTTTTAATTCCGGGAATAATGTTGATTTTTTACAAGAGGGCAAGAAAAAAGCAAAGACAGCCTTCCCGATTACAAAAAAAAACAATCAATTTATTCGCATGAAGAAACGCCGCAAAATAGTTACCAGGGTTTCCCCATCTGCCTACCCACTTTGCAATAAGGATAGAAAAAGGAATGTTGCCCTCATTGTGCTGCTATTGGTTTTATTCTCCAATAACCTCTTTGCTTCACCGGTTGGCTACCCGGTATCTTATTCTCCGGCTGACCTCCTCACCAGTTTACTTAAGGGCGAATACAAGGCAAATCAAAAGGCTGTAAAATGGAACGCTACACCGGCTGATATACATGAATTTAATGGCCAGCTTGGTGAGGAAAACCTCTTGTATTCTTTTGTTGACACAACAATGATGATAGGACGGGAAAATGAAAAAATCTATTATACCATTTTCAGAACTGCGCCGATGATTACAAACGAAGATGGCGAATTTGAAAATGCCAACAACTGCCATGTGTGTGGCGTAAACCTTGGCTACTTTTCCTACACCATTGAGAATGACAGCATATATATACAGAAGTTTAAACGAAACTTTGCGACCCACGGATCATTCGGCATAAAGTCTTATAGCCTGTCCCTAATTAATTTGGGCGATGGCTACGACCTTTTAAAAGTGGATGATCCTTACGAAGGAATGGGTACCACTTCTGTGGCTACGAGATTTTACCACGATGGTGAACTGGTACTTAGCATGATCTCCCGAGAAGACAACCGTGGCAACAGGGCTAAAACCCAAAAAGGCTACTATGAATTTAAAACGGATTATACATACAACATACAGGCGCACACCATTACTGTAAAACAAACCGGGTATAAGATAGATGAGCAGTCTGGAAAAAGAATAACAATCAATAAAATCAAAAAACTCAATTTCGATACTTACACTTTGCAGTTTTAATTGCTTTTTTGCAAAACCCTGCCATGTTGAGAATCCTCCTGATATGCCTGTTCTTTTCATTGGGCACAACCTGCAAGAATTAATTGAAATAGATCTCAAACCATCTCATTGCGTTGACTGCACCAAAAGAGGTGGAAACCTGGCCATGCCGGGATACTGGTAGAGGAATTCCGAGTTCAAAGTTGAAAGTTCAAAGTCAGAGTCCGCGGCTCGTAGATATCGGAAACCCGACTTTGCGTCTTTCTTTGCGTGCTTAGCGTCCTTCGCGGTTAACATAAAATCAGTTCTATTGTAAAAACAGGCTAAACAAATAAACAACCCCAATTTGAAGTTGGTAATCATATTCCTTTAGCCTTTTATATCGTCATGCGAAAAAGCCTTCAATCGAAAGATATCTTTCACCCGTATCATAATTATACGTAAGGATCTTTGAGCCTTTGGGCAATTCGGGAAGTTTTTTTGCTACTGCCGCGAGTGCGGCCCCGGTGGATACGCCCGCAAGAATTCCTTCTTCCTTTGCCAGCCTTCTTGCATAATCATAGGATTCATCCTTTCCTACAGTGATTACTCCATCAATAGCAGCTACATTCATGATCGATGGAATAAACCCTGCTCCCAGTCCCTGCAGGGGGTGCGGCGAAGGGCTGCCACCGCTCAGCACAGGCGAAAGCTCGGGCTCCACCGCGAAAACCTTCAATGAAGGCATTTTCTTTTTCACGACTTCCGCGATCGCTGTTATATGTCCGCCTGTTCCAACACCGGTTATGACATAGTCAAGACCTTCACTAAAATCATCAATGATCTCCTGCGCGGAAGTGCTGCGGTGTACCTCCACGTTAGCTGCATTATCGAACTGTTGGGGGATCCAGGCATCAGGATTACCGGCCGCCAGTTCACCAGCTTTTTCAATCGCTCCTTTCATGCCTTTTTCGCGGGGCGTCAATACAAACTCCGCTCCGTAGATCGACATGAGCCTTCTCCTTTCTATGCTCATACTTTCCGGCATCACCAGGATCAGCTTATATCCTTTGACCGCTGCTACCAGCGCCAGGCCAATGCCGGTATTGCCTGAAGTTGGTTCTATGATAACGCTATTCTTTTTGAGAATACCTTTTTTCTCCGCATCCTCTATCATAGCGAGCGCTATGCGGTCCTTGATGCTGGCCCCGGGATTCTGGCGTTCCAGCTTGATCCATACTTCGTAATCCTTTCCAAAAATCTTATTAAGCCTTACATGTGGTGTTCTGCCGATCAGCTCTAAAATATTATTTGCCTTCATGGTATTAATTAAGGGTGATGAAATATGTTAAATGACAAAATTCAATGGTTCAGGAAAAGGGTTGTTGTCCTTTACATGCACTTCACTTTTGTGATAGACCACAGAATTGGAGGGAACACTATAAGTAAGCCACACATTACCACCGATGATACTGCCTGCTCCTACCACGGTAGATCCCCCCAGTATGGTGGCGCCCGCATAAATCACTACCTGGTCTTCAATGGTAGGATGCCTTTTAAGATTCGCCACGGATTTGGAAACACTGAGTGCGCCGAGTGTAACACCCTGGTAAATCTTTACCTCATTTCCAATCAGGCTGGTCTCCCCTATCACAATGCCGGTGCCATGATCTATCGCAAATGACTGGCCAATCACCGCGGCTGGATGAATATCAATCCCGGTTTTGCTATGAGCATACTCGGTAAAAAACCTGGGTAATAACCTAAAACCCTGCTGCCATAAAAAATGGGCAACACGGTATACATAAGTAGCATAGAAACCCGGATAGGTGGCAATGACCTCGCTCACACTTCTTGCAGCAGGATCACTATCCGCAATAGCCTTTGCATCCAGTTGAAGCGAATGATATATGCCCGGAAGGGCTTCAAAAACCTGGGAGGGAGAAAAAGTTTCAAGGGAATTTTCAGCAATCAGCAATAAGTCCAGCTTCTCTTTCAACCCGTTCATGCGCTCACGCAGCATCTCTTCTGACTCCTGGCTGAGGAAAAGAAAATTATATAGCTGGTCAATGAAAGAACTCACTGCCTGCTTTTCGGGAAAATGCTGACGGTGCTGCTGTGCAGCCAGTATTGTATTGATCAGTTCCTGTCCTTCCATACCGGTATGCTTCTTTGAACCTCTTCCTATAGCTGCAATCGATCAATATCTTTCTGTGGGTGGGGATGATTTATAAAGCTACATTTTTTTGAAGGCAAATCCGGTGCTCCTGAAATTTTTACATAGTCTTCACCTTTGATGGGTGTATACTGGAAATAACATTGCGTATCCCTGTGCGTCCTTCGCGTGCTTTGCGGTATGCTTTTTTTACCGCCAAGGCACCAAGGACGCCAAGGGAAACGCAAGGATTAATTATCTCAATGACTATTTAGCAGTAACAACCTTTTTCGATTGTACAGGTAGTACCCGGCATAATAAAATTCCAGCAGGTAATTCTTTAGACGCATAAAATAATGACGCGCCACCTGCTTTAGGAAGGGAAGCAGTAAACTCTTTCATTGAAATGCGCATTACCGCTTCTTTCGTCCCATCAAATTTCCATTCCTTCAATAATTTACCGGAAGCATCTTTGATCTTCAGCGCACGGGCCTGTCCTACCTCCCCACAGTGACTGAATTGAACTGCCAACACATCTGAGGGTTTGTAAGCAGCAAAAGAAACATCCTGGATCTTCTGGCCGGTATTCACAAAATGCTCGAGCAGCATTTTTCCATTGACAGTTATCTGGAAATGATCACCACCGGAAGGTGTGCTGAAAGATTGTACCAGGGTAGCAAGGATGATTATGCCTGCCAGCCTTGTAAAATTCAATGCGATTTTCATACAATGATTTTTAGTTGATCGAATGCTTTTGACAGTACAAATGGATAACATCCGGCCATCAACCAGAAATCATCTTGATGTGTTGCAGGTTTGCCTTGATGTAATACAGTTCAAAGTTGAAAGTTTAAAGTTCAAAGTCGGTAGCCCCTCTATCTTTTTCTCTCTGCGCCATCTCTTTTTCTCTCTTTCTCTGCGGTAAAAAAATTACCGCCATTTCAACCTTTGATATTACGAGTGAAATCGACGGTAAGGAGATAAGGAGGTAAATTACTGTTCTGAGAATAATATTTACTTCTACAGTTTTTTGCGATTTTGCGGCTTTGCGTGAAACCTACTCCGGGGCAGGAAGCAGCACACTGAATTTGGCACCTTCACCTTCACGGCCTTCAGCCCAAATAAACCCATTGTGATTTTCCACTACTTTCCTTACAATGGAAAGTCCTACACCTGTGCCTGAATATTCTGTACGGCCATGAAGTCTCTGGAACATTTTGAAAATATGATCAGCATACTGCTGGTCAAAGCCGATGCCGTTGTCCTTCACGGTAAAAAGATAATAGGGATCTTCCATGAAGGCTGCAGAAACCCTGGGATGCCCGGTAATCCTGCTGACACTGATGCTGATTTCCGGAGGGATACCCGGCTTACTGTATTTGAGTGCATTACTGATCAGGTTCTGGAACAACTGCTGCAGATGCCTTCGGTTACCCAACACCGTTGGAAGACTGTCCAAATGAATAATTGCTTTTTTTTCTTCAATGGCCAGTTCCAGGTCAATCAATACCTTTTCAACTTTCTCATGGAGATCTACCATCTCCATTTCTTTGGGCTTCTCGCTCACATGCGAGAACTCCAGGAGATCATCAACCAGCAACTGCATTCTTTCCGCAGAAACCTCGATTCTGGAAAATAGGCCTTCCTCGGTATCAGATAGCCTGTCAGACAATACCGTCTTAAGCCTGTCAGTAAATGTCCTGATCTTCCGCAGGGGCTCCTTCATATCATGTGATGCCGCATGTGCAAAATCTTCAAGATAAGAATTGGACTGTTCGAGTCTTTTTATGGTATGCTCCAGTTCATGCTGGGAATGGCGCAATGAGGAATAATCATTCATGGTCACCAGCAGGTGCCCGCCCACTTTCACACACTGCATATCCAGGTAATAATCCCGGCCGTGGGCATGGTAGTGGATCTCGCGCCGCTGTGGTTCTCCTGTTTCAAAACATTTTTTGTACAGGTCAAATTCACCGTTGGTCAGGTAACCAGGGAACCACCTGACTCCCGGCTGGTTGACCAGTTCTTCAACGGGCACCCCGGCGTATTCCGACAAGGCTGCATTCACCATCCTGAAGCGGAAATCAACTATACGGCCTGCTTCATCAAATTCAGGTTCAAATGTGAACATGCCGCTCTGCGCATAATTAAATACTGAGCTCAAAGTATTGGCAGTCTTTTCCAGTTCAAGCTGTACGCTCTTAATAGGAGTAACATCAGTAAACACCTGGATGAGGTGATTATAATCCAGTTTTGATACGGTCAGCTCCAGCCAGCGCTGTGTTGCCTCAACAAAATATTGCATGAGAAAGGGCTCACCAGTCTCCAGCGTACGTATGCAGGCCTGGTAATAGGGCGTTTCGAAAATCCCCGGTTCTATCTCGATTGCCCGTTTTGTGAGGTAGACCTCCCGCGGCAATCCCATATACCTGACTGCCGCATCATTCGCCATAATGGTAAGCGCATCGACCACCTTCCCTGATTCATCCCTGAAGATCTTGCTGACTGATATGCCATTGGAAGAATTTTTGAGGATATTATCGAGCAAAGTCTTTTGTTCCTGCAACTCATTGGCCTGCTCTTCCAGTTGCCTGATGATCCTTACTTCTTCTGAAACATCCTGCACTATACTGAGAATACCATTACGAAGCCTGGTGCGGATTACCCTGGCATGCTTGTTCAGAACAGGATTGTAAACCCTGGTTACAGACTGTTCTCCTGTTTCGTAAACCTGTATCATTTCAGCCAGCACCGACCTGCGCATCTCTTCAGTAAGTGTGGGAGAATTAGATAGCTTCAGTCCCCTGAATTCACGGGGAGTAAGGTTGAGATAGTGCAGGCCCTCTTCATTGGCATATTGAAAAATAAAATCTACTGGGATGCCTTCATCTGATAAAAGGGGCTCCATCCAGATGATTGCCTGTGGTTGCACATCATAGAGTTCTTCAAATAATGCCGCATCGAAAGGTGCCTGCTTTTCCATGTGATACTGTAAAATAAATGATTTTACCCTACTACGGTAAAGATCATCCGCCTTTCCCCGTTAGCCCGTATTTCTCCCAGGTAAAATCCAGGAAATGAACTGTTTTCAGATCAAATCCAGGAGGGCAATGGACCATCAGCGCTCCTTTTTGAAAAGTGAAGCAATGGCACTGAGCGAATTTTTCCTGGCTTCCATATCAAAAATATTCGACGCGATCATGATTTCGTCCACGCCTGTCTGGTTCAAAAATTCCTGCAGTTGACCTGCAACGGTTTCCTTACTTCCAATAAATGCATACTTCATCATCTGCATTACTCCCGCTTTTTCCTGCGGAGTCCAGAATTCATCCATATCATCTACAGGAGGTGGCAATGGTTTTCTTTCATTACGGAAAATACCCAGGAACATCTGGTAAAAAGAAGTGGCATGCCTTTGCGCCGCGACATCATCTTCCGCTATAATGGAACTGACACAAGCCATGCTGTAAGGTTCTTCCAGGAAAGAGGAGGGCCGGAAAGATTTCCGGTACATCTCAAGGGCTTCCATCAATTGCGCCGGTGCAAAATGCGCTGCAAATGCAAATGGCAATCCAAGTACACCTGCAAGCTGGGCGCTGTAAGTGCTGGAACCCAGCAACCATACAGGTACATTCGTTCCGGCTCCCGGAATGGCTTTTACTTTTGCACTGGTATCGAGCGGACCAAGATAATTGATCAGCTCCATCACATCATTGGGAAAATCATTGATGTCTCCCCTGATATTTCTCCTGAGCGCATAAGAGGTAACATGATCGGTGCCCGGCGCCCGCCCGATCCCGAGGTCAATACGTCCCGGGTACAATGATGCCAGCGTTCCAAACTGTTCCGCGATCACCAGCGGTGCATGATTCGGTAACATTACACCACCCGAACCGACGCGGATCTTTTCCGTGCCGCCTGCCACAAACCCGATCAATACCGAAGTGGCTGAGGAAGCCACACTTTCCATATTATGATGCTCAGCAAACCAGTAACGTTTATAGCCAAGCGATTCAGCGTGCCTGGCCTGTTCAAGACTGCGCCTGAATGCATCACCTGCAGAACTGTCGCCTTCACGAATGGTGGCGAGATCGAGAATTGAAACCGGTATAGCTGATAATTTTTTTTCCATGATTATTATTTAAAGATACAGGAGGGCCGAAACCCTCCTGATCATAACCAAACTAAACAAAACCTGCCATTGCAAAGCCAGCCTAGATATGTGAAGGGTCAAAGACCTCATTGTTCATCATATTCTTTGTGTAAGGCGCTACCATCAACCTTTCTATTGGCTGTGGTTTTTTACCTTTTGTGAATTTGTTGATCAGTTTATCGAAAATGGCATACATCACCGGTACCACTACCAACGTGAGGAAAAGTGAACTGATGAGACCACCAATGATTACCCAGGCAAGTCCATTCTTCCATTCAGAACCAGCACCTGCTGCAAGTGCAATCGGCAGCATACCGATCACCATCGCGATCGTTGTCATAAGAATCGGTCGCAGACGGGCATGGTTGGCATCAAGCAATGCCTGGTATGTTGATGCACCTTCCGCCCTCCGCTGGTTGGTAAAGTCCACGAGCATGATCGCATTCTTCGCCACAAGCCCAATCAGCATGATCAGTCCAAGAATGGTGAAAAGATTCAGTGAATTATTTGTCAGCGCCAGAGCCAGCAAGGCACCGATAATTGATAAGGGAATAGAAAACAATACAACCAGCGGGTACACGAAACTGTTATACAACGCAACCAGGATCAGGTAAACGAGTACAATAGCTGCAAGCAAGGCAATTCCCATCGAACCAAAACCTTCGCTCTGGTTTTCCATATCGCCCGACCAGATATAACTCACACCGGTAGGTCTTTTGATCTGGTCAAAAGCTGCCTGCCACTCAGCAGCCACAGTACCTGTCGGCCTGCCGACTGTCTGCGCCTGCACAGTCACGGATGTGCTCTTATCTCTTCTTTCCAATTGGCTCGGACCAGAACTCTGGCGGATGGTGGCAAACTGTGAAAGCCTTACCTGTTCTCCCTTATCATTCAGGAATAAAAGATTGCTTACATCATCAATACTCTGGCGGTTGAAGCTGCCATAGCGGATATTGATATCATATTCATATTCACCCTGGCGGAACTTTCCATTGTTATTACCACTAAATGCGGTCTGCATGGTTGCACCCACCGTTGATAGTGAAAGTCCGAGTGAAGCCATCTTATCACGGTCCACCTGCACATTGATCTCGGGATTGCCCGCTTCAACAGAAAGTTTCATTTCGGTGGCGCCTTCAATATTTTTCAATTCATTCATGGCCGCTTTCGCGAACACCATCACACTATCCAGCTCAGGTCCAACCACTACGAGTGACAAGGGTGCCTGCTCCGCCGTACCCAGGATACTCACTGGCACAGTTTTCACTTTAGCTCCCACAAGTATGGGTTCCAGTTCCCTTTTAATCTTGGCAGCATAAATATTGGAAGGATCGGCACGTTCACTTTTTTCAACCAACTGAACGTTGATCTCCGACTTATAAGCCGTTCCCTGAACACCACCCATGCCTTCACTGGATTGTCCAACCATGGCAATGAGCTTCGTCACTTCCTTTTTACCACGCAGGTAATTCTCAGCTTTCTGCGTCATGGCATTGGTCTGCTCAATGGATGCAT
>JAEYUA010000126.1 GCA_023433755.1 Bacteroidota bacterium
TATGATTTTCTTCAAGCCATTCTTTTTCTTTTGCGACCAGTGGATGGTGTTCGTAAAAAATCACGGTTTGGTTCTGAAGCCTGGAACCTGAGATGGTTCTTGTCATGGCGATCCTTGCTTCCATAGCAGGCATGAGTTGTACCGCTTCCTCATAACTTTCTTCAAACCATACCAGCAGGAGCGCATCCGGATGGCTGCTCATATACGTTGATATAGCATTTTGTTTGGCGGTGGCGGTTATGAATACAAGGTCTTTGCTGGCAGGCTCTTTTTCTTTTTTCCGGAAAAATGAAAACATATTTGGCTTTGCATGAAGATAAAAAAAAGAGGCTGCAATTGCAGCCTCCTTCACTATGCAATGAAAACGTATTACTGTTGTGCGGGATTCCAGCCTGCAGATGTAGTTGTTTGATCTGCTTTCAGGGCATTATAGAATACCAGTTTTGTTTTTGACTTGGTGTTTCCTTTTTTGGTCTTCACTTTTACTTCAGCGGCATCAGCCATCTGGGCATCACCGGCAAGGTTGAAGACTGCAACAGGATCCACTTCATCGAATTTTTTTCCGAGTGCAACACTCAGGGTGTTGGTAGAAGGATCAAAATGCAAAGTGCCTTCAGGGATTTGTTTTCCGCTTTCGGATTTTTGCTCGATCACCCTGTAGGTACCAGGAGATTGTCTTAAGTATGCCTTGAATTTACCTTCAGGCAAACCTTCAACCCATACCATTCCTTTGTTGGCTGAATCAAGTGTTACATAAACACTCTGGCTGCTGCCATCCTCAGCGGTCAACTGGTAAGTACCTAATACAGGAAAAGATTTTTCAATGGTCAGTGCTTCAGGCATGGGCAGTAACTGGTATTTGGCCCTGATAGAATCTACTGTAGACTGCGCACTGGATGTAACGCTGATAAATAAAGCAGCGATGAAGAGGAAAATAGTGTTTTTCATACGTTGAGCGATTTAAATGGAAAGGTTTTGTGCTACTTACGTAATACTGTGCCAAAATCAATTTTCGTGGAAAAATGGATACGTTTTTTGCGAGCCTTATTCCGATGAGCCTGATAATCAGCTATATGAGTCTAGCCTGTTTTGAGATTCCTCATTTATAGATGAAAGTGCCGGGACGCTTCCTTGTTAAATTTTTTAGCAAAACGCAAGGCTGCACTATCTTCGCAACCCTCGGGATTCATATGAATAAAACAGTTGAAAAGGACCAGGAATTTATAGAAGTATTTGGTGCAAGGGAACATAACCTCAAGAACATTGATATCAATATTCCCAAGAACCAATTAGTGGTGATAACGGGTATCAGCGGTAGTGGCAAATCTTCACTTGCTTTTGATACCATCTACGCAGAAGGGCAGCGGCGCTACATGGAAACTTTCGGCGCTTATGCACGGCAGTTCATTGGTGAGATGGAAAGACCCGATGTAGATAAGATCATGGGACTATCCCCGGTGATCTCCATCGAACAGAAAACCACCAATAAAAATCCGCGTTCAACTGTTGGTACCGTTACCGAAGTGTATGATTTTCTGCGACTGCTTTTTGCCAGGGCCGGTGAAGCCTATTCCTACAATACAGGAAAGAAGATGGTGAGGTGGAGTGAAGAGGAGATCGTAAATAATATTTTCAAAAGATTTGAAGGTTATAAAATCAGCCTGCTTGCCCCCCTGGTACGTGGACGCAAAGGTCATTACCGTGAACTTTTTGAAGAAGTGCGCAAGAAAGGATTTTTAAAAGTGAGGGTGGATGGTGAGATCAAAGACCTGGTACCCAAGATGCAGGTTGACCGCTACAAGATCCATGATATTGAGTTAGTGGTTGACAGGCTGAAGGTGACAAAGGATATGCGTACACGCATCAGCCAGAGTGTGCAGCAAACGCTGAAGCTGGGTAAGGACCTGATGTTCGTGGAAGCTTTTGCTGACACTGTTGAAGAGGTCAAAACAAAAACTTCAGCCGGCACAATCAAAAACAAGACTTCAAAAAAATCGGCTGATGTGGCAGCCGGACCGTCCAAAATGGAGTGGGCCACTTACAGCCGCCAGTTGATGTGTGAGGATACGGGACTTAGTTATGAAGAACCTTCACCTAATTCATTTTCATTCAACTCACCCTATGGTGCCTGTTCAACCTGCAAGGGCCTGGGCCAGGTTTATAAAGTAGATCTCAAGGCTATCATGCCCGATGATACGCTTTCCATCAATGAAGGAGCCATCGCTCCCCTTGGCGGAGAAAGAGAGGCTTATTTTTTCAGGCAGGTACAGGGACTGGCGAAGAAAAATAAATTCAGTCTTGATAAACCTATCAAGGATCTTCCGGCCAAAGCACTGAATCTTGTATTGTATGGAAGGGAAGAGGTGCCTGCTGAAGATGAACTCCAGTTTGATGATGAAGTGCTTGACGGAAATGTTTACAGCGGGGAATATGAAGGTGTGGTGAACCAGGTGAAAAGATGGTTTGCCACCAGCACCAGTGAATCCATTCAAAGATGGGCGGAAGGCTTCATGGAATTAAGTACCTGCCAGGCCTGCAACGGCACCAGGTTGAAAAAAGAAAGTCTCTGGTTCAAGATTGATGAAAAGAATATTGCGGAATTAAGCAGCATAGATCTCGTACAGCTCGTAAGCTGGTTTGATGATATTGAATCGCG
The DNA here is from genome assembly GCA_023433755.1 of Bacteroidota bacterium. Classification (GTDB taxonomy): domain Bacteria; phylum Bacteroidota; class Bacteroidia; order Chitinophagales; family Chitinophagaceae; genus Flavisolibacter. The sequence continues at coordinate 2,657 of JAEYUA010000126.1, forward strand.
ACTAAGCAACAAGCAGCAGGTGATAGGAAGGGAGATCATTAAGGAGATCAGGGAGCGTTTGCAGTTCCTACTTGATGTGGGTCTCACCTATCTTACTTTATACCGGCCAACCAGAACATTGAGCGGGGGAGAGTCGCAGCGCATCCGTCTCGCCACACAGATCGGTTCACAATTGCAGGGCATTACCTATGTGCTTGATGAACCCAGTATTGGACTGCACCAGCGCGACAACCAGCGGCTCATTACTGCTTTGCAGAATCTGCGCGATATCGGTAACAGTGTGCTGGTAGTGGAGCATGACAAGGACATCATGCTGGCTGCGGATCATTTGATTGATGTAGGTCCCAAGGCAGGTTTTCATGGCGGCCGCATCATGGCCCAGGGAAGCCCGAAGGATATCAGGAAAATGGATACAATCACCGCTGCATTCCTGAATGGAAAAAAATCCATCCCGGTGCCGGCGGAAAGAAGAAAGGGCAATGGAAAACATATCGAGATCAAAGGAGCAACGGGCAATAACCTGAAAAATATTTCCGTGAAATTTCCTTTGGGAAAAATGATCGTGGTTACGGGTGTAAGCGGCAGCGGCAAGTCAACCCTGGTGAACGAAACACTCTATCCTTTGCTTTCGCAGCATTGTTATAATTCAAGGGTTAATCCACTGGCGCATAAATCCATTACAGGGTTGGATCATATTGATAAAGTGATCGAGATCGACCAGTCGCCCATTGGCAGAACACCAAGGAGCAATCCCGCCACTTATTGTGGTTTCTTCACTGATATCAGGACACTCTTTGCTTCCATACCCGAAGCAAAGATCCGCGGCTATAATGCAGGACGTTTTTCCTTTAATGTGAAAAGCGGCCGCTGTGATGTTTGTGAAGGCAGCGGACTGCGCACCATTGAAATGAATTTCCTTCCTGATGTATATGTGCATTGCGAAAAATGCAATGGCAAAAGATATAACAGGGAAACACTGGAGATCAGGTATAAAGGAAAGTCTATTGCCGATGTGCTCAATATGACGGTGGAGGAAGCAGTGGAATTCTTCCAGGCCATTCCCTATATCTACCGCAAGGTAAAAGTGCTGCAGGATGTGGGACTGGGATATATCACGCTCGGACAGTCAGCCGTCACACTTAGCGGGGGAGAGGCCCAGCGGGTGAAGCTGGCCACAGAGCTTGCCAAACGTGATACCGGTAAAACATTTTACATACTCGATGAACCCACTACGGGTTTACATTTCGAGGACATCCATCATTTGCTGGAAGTGCTGAATAAACTGACTGACCGCGGTAATACCGTGCTGGTGATCGAACATAACATGGATGTGATCAAGGTAGCAGATCATATTATTGATATTGGCCCTGAAGGCGGTGCAGGAGGAGGCAGGGTTTTGTTTGAGGGTACACCGGAGAAAATGGTGGGAGTGAAGGAAGGTTTTACAGCGAAATTTTTAGCGGAGGAGTTGAAGTAGTTTTTTTTTACCCAACCTTCGCTGAAGCTTCGGCTGGCGCAGCGCCAAGAAAGAAGGGCGCCAAGGATATGTCTTGGCGCCCTTCTTTCTTGGCGGTTTATTTTTTTACCCCATAGGCTTTTTCGTTTCTATCTTGATCAACCCATTCATTAAACCCAATCCTGCAAGCCCCGCCACAAGACAGATCCAAAGACCAATACCGGTTTTCAGCAATTCATCCGGCATGCCACCCGATACAGAAGTTTTTCTAAGCCAGAATAAAAATGCACCGACCGCGATAGCCCCAAAAGCAAACATCACATATTTCCTGTAATCGGCTGAATAATCGTCCTGCCTGTTACCGTTTAAACTAAGGATGGCGACGGCCAGCACGCCAATGAGTGAAAGGATGCCCCAGCCTCTGATTCCGTTCCAGGAACGGGAAGTACCCAGGAAATTTACACTGAGCCAGGGTAGCAGCAAAGCAATGAAAGCTATACCTGCGATGATCAGAACATAAAGTTTCTGTTTGTGAAAATTCATCTGGTCCATAATGTTGATTGGTTTTGATGAGCCTACTCTGATGGCTTTTCGGCATTCGCCCCGACATTTAAGGGTGTCTGGTTCATCCCGGTCAACAAGGGACAGATAATAAGTGTGAAGGATAAGTAAGTTAAAAAAATCAGGCGGAAGGGCCTGAAAAAGAAATGCACAGTGGGGAAAGACCCGAAGGCAGCAGGAAGTGATTAAGTAAATCTATTGAATCAGGCGATTGAGGTCTGTTTCATTCGGATATTAGATTACACCAATTTTCCTGCTATCGGGTTAACAGTTATGGATTAGGAAAAGAACTTGATTTGAGATCCCAATAAGGGCGGCAGAAAGCGATTAATAAAATTTTTAATTAGCGTACTATAGGGAACGGATTAGGTTTCATCAACCAGGGTATCGAATTTTATTAGACTTTCTGCCTCTTATTGGTAGTTATTTTATTTTATGATGATCTGGCCTTCTTCAATACTTTCTTCGTTGGCGAAGATGGTATACGTGTAAGTTCCTTTGGCAAGGTTGCTGATTTTGGTCCGCTGCCTGCTTTTAAGAACGGCCTGGTGCATCATGGTTCCCTCGAGGTCGAAGATGTACAGTTGTACATTCATGGATCTGTGGGAGGTGATGATAACCGTGCCTTTCTCTTTTTTGGAATACAGTTTTACCACATTCTTTTTTGCTTCATACCTGGCTTCCGATACATACTCCCTGGTATTTTCGGAGCCCTTGTTGTTGACCTGTGCCGAAGCGGTAAAGCCGGTTACGATCACCAAAGCAGTCAGAAGAAACGTTTTCATATAGGTTTTGGTTTAATAATATGCCGGGCACCTCAACTGCCTCAGGGCTCTTCCATTCGGAGAGTTCCAGTCGTTCAGCCTCCAGCCCAGTTTCAGGATGGAAGAGAAGAAGGAATCATTCTGCTTGGGATTGCCACGCTGCTCATTCAGGTAAGGTGCGTTGCTCGACTGCGGGCCATAAGGCACGAAGTTTTCGCGGTAATACAACTGGTTGGCCATTGCTGCCTGCTCAGGAGTGAGGTAGTTGGCAAACAGTGTATTGTCGATATAGTTGGTGCTTACATCATCCACATAATCTGTAAAGGATTTGCGGTGCATGATCTCAAAACCAACATACATGTTTTCCTTGATGTAATATTTCACACCACCACCAATGGGAATTTCAAGAGAAGAAAGTTTGTATTCTTTCCTTGTAGGATATTCTGCCATACCCTGTCCTTCCAGGCGCAAAGGCTGAAGATCCACCCAGCGGCTGGAGCCATCAGGTGCATAATATTTTCCCTGTGGTCTAAATTTAAAAACACCGGCTCCGATCACACCATAAGGACGCAGTTTGCCCTGGAGACCGTCATATTTTTCAAAGAAAACAGTAGGATAAAATTCAATGGCTGCATAAGCTTCAAACAAAGGTGATTTGAATTGCAGGTTTCTTGTTTTACGGTAAGTTTCCGCATTGCCTTTGTCGCGAATAAGGCTGTCATATCCTTCAAGTACACCATGATTGGCTGCAACACGCAAACCGAGCCATTCAGCAGGATATACGTTAAGGAAAAGACCTTTTTGTAAATTGGTTACAGGAAGATTTACATCTTTTACGAATCTAGTTCCCACCCCGGTATTTCCTCCAAGGTCTCCCAAAAAGAAAAGGGGGCCGAGGCCTATACCAAATTCGACTTTTCCATTACCAAGTGAGATGGATTGTGCCTGTGTGCGGGACGCGGTGGCGAAGAAAAGGCAGATGAGTACTAATGTACGTACGCTAAGTACAATTGTTCTCATAGAATTAGATTTTGTTTTTATTAGGATTTGGATAACGGGGCTAAAGTAGAGAAGGAATATTTAACATGCAAGCGATGAAGAAAAAAATATTGCTGAATAGGAGATTACCTAAGGTGATGCTCGTAAATCTACGTATAGGTAAATGCTACTATTATAATTATATCATGTGCAACCGAGTTTTTTTGCATTTGCCAGGTATGAAAAATTATTAATTCATTATTTGGCTTAGCAAAAAATTATGTTGATATCTTTTTCAAAGCCAATTGAGAATAAGACTTGTTGAGAGTGAGTCCCAAATGGGCGCGCCATTCAGTTGCAACAAAAAATATAATTCACACACGTTACAGGACCCCGGAGGGGCGACATACCACTAACAGCAATAGAATTATAATTCACACACGATGCAGAGCCCCACCGGGGTGACATATTAGTAGCAGGAAAACGTTCCTGGCGTAAGCAAGCAGAGCCCTGTAGGGGCGGCATATCAGTCCCTATTTAAGAAGTACAAGCATCATGATTGCTGTACAATTTAATTGTATAAGCTTCCAGTCAATTGGACTGATATATCGCCCCTACGGGGCTTATCCTCTGATTTACTCATCCTTTACTACTGATATGTCGCCCCGCTGGGGCTTGGATGCATAGAGAACAATTTTTTCTTAGCCTGTTTGAGAATAAAATTTATTAAAAATGAGTCCCAAAAGGGAGGCATTTCAGTGCAACAAAAGAATACTATTCACACACGATGCAGAGCCCCAGCGGGGCGACATATCAGTAGCAGAAAAACGTACCCGCTTAAGATAAGCAGAGCCGAGTCCATCAGCCATCAGCCTTCCTTACCATATAAATATGCGGTATCCCATCTTCAATATATACCTCGCTCACTCTTTCAAAACCGAGCGAGGAATAAAATTTTTCGAGGTAGAGTTGTGCGCCGATTTTAATCGGTTGTTTGCCGAATAAATTTTCGCAGGCTTCTATGGATCTTTTCATCAGTTCTCTCCCTGCCCCGGTATTTCTTTCGGATGCGGCTGTTACCACACGGCCAATAGAGGGTTGTGTATATATTTCACCTGGTGGTACTAAACGGGTATAGGCAATAAGTTTACCTTCTTTCCATCCCATCAGGTGAAAGGAACACTGGTCCTTATCATCCGCATCCTGGAAAAGACATTCCTGCTCCAAAATAAAAACGGCTATGCGTAACTGTAATATGGCATAGAGTTCAGCCGGACTGAGCTCTTCAAATCTTTTAAGTTGCCAGGCGATTTCCATAATGTTCATTAACGTCCCACAGCAGGAATGACTGGCAGGCTTTCATGGCCCTGCTCACCGGCCGACTGTACTGCAAAAAAATAATTGTCCTTGGAATAAGGTATCGTAATCCCGGTTTGTGAAGTAAAGATCTTCTTCTCCCACATGGAACTGCTGGTGGCCCGCATCAGCACATAATATCCTTTCACCTTGCCGTTCTTCGGAGCTTTCCAATTGAGCGTAGTGGCATTGGATAGCTGCCTGACTTCGATTCTTACTTCCTGCGGCGCTGAAGGAGCGTTGGCCATGTTGGCCAGGGTGGCAAGATTGACGGCCGTATTTTTTCTCAGGTATTCAAAGTCCATGAACTTTACATGATCCCCATACTCAATTCCTTTTTCAGTACGGAGGTCCTGGTGCTGGTGATTGTAATTTTCATTCATTTCAGTCAGCCTTACTGCTGTATACCCTTTCGCAAGAAATGGTGTCTGGTCACCACCGCGCAGGAACCTGTCGGGCCGGTAAACCAATACCACCTCCAGGTGGTCCACATACCTTTCACCGGTTTCTTTTACATAGCGCGCCAGTTGCCTGGAACGGCTGTCGTTTTCCAGGCCCAGGCTGCGGATCTGCTGCGCAATCCTGCCGGTGTCAGTTACCGAATAGGCTTCACTGAATACCCGCAACTGTGTGTTGTTGATGATATTGGTTTCATTACTGTTATTGCTGCCCATGATATCATTATTGAGCATGGCATCGTTGTTCCAGTTTTTAGCCCTTGCTGAAGACGCCATAAAGTTGGCACCTAATAATCCCTGTTCTTCACCGCTGAAGGCAACAAATACAATGGTGGCAGGGAAAGAATGTTTACTCATGATCCTTGCACATTCCATCACCGCCGCCACTCCACTGCCGTCATCATTGGCGCCGGGTGCATCGGCCGTGCGGTTCATTACATCAGACACCCTGCTGTCGAGATGCCCGCTCACCAGGTAGATCCGGTCATCATTGGGATCAGTTCCTTTTAATATGGCAACCGCATTACCCAGGCTGATCCTGCTGTCGATCCTCCTGCCATCTGGTGCCAGCGTGGTGGTATCCACATAAGCCTGCAAACGGCCATTGGAAGCTTTGCCAAACTCCCTGAATTTTTTCACCACCCATTCCCTTGCTGCACCAATTCCTTTTTTGGGATCTGAAGTGGTGCTCAGCGTGCTGCGCGTGCCAAAGCTTACCATCTTTTCAATATAGGAACGGAGGCTGTCAGGTGATACTTCCTTTACCATCTGCTCTATCGTGGGGTCGCGCTGGATTATCGTCTGTGCAAAGAGTTGTTGCGTAAACAGTAATAAGGCGAATCCAATAATTTTTCTCATGTCAGTAATTGTATTTGTCTTTCCAGAGTGATTTAAGATACCTGCGCAATTCTTCTTCACGTGGATTTTTTCCGGGCTCGTAAAAAGCAGTGCCGCTTAACTGGTCAGGCAGAAATTCCTGCTCGGTAAAATTGTTTTCGAAGTTGTGCGCATATTTATAATTCTTCCCGTAGCCGATGTTCTTCATCAGTTTCGTTGGCGCATTCCTGATGTGGAGCGGAACGGGTAGGTCACCTTCTTTCTGCACCATGGCAATGGCTTCTTCAATTGCCATGTACGATGCATTGCTTTTATGGGATGATGCCAGGTAGGTAGCACACTGCGCGAGTATGATCCTTGATTCGGGATAGCCAATCTTGTTAACGGCTTCAAAAGCGGCATTGGCTAATACCAATGCAGTGGGATTGGCATTGCCAATGTCCTCACTGGCGAAGATCACCATGCGCCGGGCAATGAACTTTACATCCTCACCGCCCTCCACCATTCTTGCCAGCCAGTAGATGGCGCCATTGGGATCACTGCCGCGCATGGATTTGATGAAGGCGGAAATGATATCGTAATGCTGTTCACCACTTTTATCGTACATGGCTATGCGCTGTTGCGCAATGGACATCACTTTTTCATCTGTGATCACGATTTTCTTTTCAGCGCTTAAGGCTTCTACAACCAGTTCAAGAAGATTCAGCAGCTTCCTGGCATCACCTCCCGAAATGGTGAGCATGGCCTTTGTTTCTTTGAGTGAGATTTCTTTTTCCCGCAGCCATTCATCTTTTGAAAGCGCCTGGTGCAGCAACTGCACCAATTCTTCTTCCGAAAGTGATTTTAATACATATACCTGGCAGCGGCTGAGCAGGGCGCTGTTTACTTCAAAAGAAGGATTTTCAGTAGTGGCTCCAATCAGTGATACTATCCCTTTTTCAACTGCACCCAGCAAGGCATCCTGCTGTCCTTTGTTGAAGCGGTGGATCTCATCTATAAAAAGAATGGCTCCTCTTGATTTCTGTGCGGTTGAAATGGCTTCCCTCACTTCTTTCACTCCCGAGCTGATGGCGCTCAGCGTAAAGAAGGGTACCTGCAGCGTATGCGCAATGATGTTGGCGATAGTGGTCTTACCTGTACCGGGAGGACCCCAGAGGATCATGGATGGAATTTTACCCTGTTCAATGGCGGTGCGAAGAATGCTTCCTTTCCCTACAAGATGGGCCTGCCCCACGAGTTCATCGAGTGACCGGGGCCGCATGCGCTCCGCAAGTGGTGCTCCTGCATTCATCATTCAAATTAAGCAAGAGCCGCAAATTATCCGGCTTATACTCCAAAAAAAAGAGAGAAAGCAAAAACTTTCTCTCTCTTGTTGTCGTTGAACTGATCCGTCAGAATGTTCTTGGTTTGGCTTTTTGTGCATCCACCTGTTTTTGAACAGCGGATTTATCACCTACCATCACCTTGGTCATCTTATCGTAATCAATATATTTTTTCACCATGCTGCTCACGGTTTCAGGCGTGACCTTGTAAATATTTTTTACATAGTTCTCCAGGTAACTGTCATCCAGCCCATAAAGGTCCAGGAAGTTGAGCTGTCCAATGATACCGCCCGGTGAAGAATTCTGCAGCACAAAAATGCCCGCGGAATAATTCTGAATGCCGGTAAGTTCTTCCTGCGTGGGTGCTTGCACCTGCAGTTTCTTGATTTCCTTTTCAATCTCCAGCAATGCATCAACTGTATGTTCGCTGGTTACATCGGCCTGCTCGTACCACAACGCGCTTCCCTTGATGTTCTGCACGGTACTGAAGGGAGAATAGGTATATCCCTTGTCCTCGCGGATATTGCTTGTGATGCGTGAGCCAAAAGAACCACCGAGGAGGGTGTTGGCTACCAGCATGGGCACATAATCTTTATGATCGGGAGTAACCACGGGAAGGCCCACCATCACTGTGGTCTGTGGTGCACCCGGCCTGTCGAGCAGCAAGGTATCTTTTACCACGTTGGGTTTCACTTCGGGGTACCATACATCCGGGCCAGACTTCCATTTGCTGAGCGAAGCATTGACCGCTTCCGCAACTTTCTTGTCATCAAATTTTCCAACCACGTACAGTACTGAACGTTTGGCACCGAAATTCTTTTCATAAAACTCTTTCACCATGTCAACGGTATAACTGCTGATCATTTCTTCTGTTGGAAAAGTTTTACCGTAACGGTGATCGCCATAAACAGCGGCGAAGAATTTTTCCTGCGCCTGTGCCTGCGGAACATTCTTCTGCGTAATGAGCCTGCGTTTCATATCGGTCTTTAACCGCTCCAGTTCGGAAGCCGGGAATTCAGGAGCCGTGGCCAGTGAAGCCAGCAGTTTAATGAATTCAGGCGCGTATTCAGATAAGACGGTACCAGTAATGGTGGTCTGCGTCATCCCTACAAATACATTGAGATTGCCACCCATGAGCGCGGCTTTTTTTGAGAGCGCAGTAAAATTGAGGTCTTTGGTTCCTTCCCTGATCATCCTGCTGGTAAGATCAGCGAGCCAAACCTGGTCAGCTCTTTCATGAGCATTACCGGTTTTGATGATCAGGCTTACAGTAACCTTGGGTAATTCACCATAATGCACCATGGTTATTTTCAAACCATTCGGCAGGGTGCTGATCTTTTTATCGGACAGTTTAAAGTCTTTGGCCTTTCCACCTGCGGGTGGTGTCTGCTTTTGAGCCATTGCGGGCAGCATGGCCAGCAGGAGCAGGGCGGTGATATAATTGCGTAATGATTTCATGATGGATAATTTTTAAACTTTTGGAGCTTTTGGTTCGATGATCAGGATGGTCCTGTTCTCAGGAACAAGATATTTCTGAACGGTTTGCCTGATCAGTTCCGGGGTGATCTTTTTGAATTCACCTTCCAGTTTATTGATGCGGGAAGGATCATCATCAAACAAGGCAAAACAGGCAAGCAGGTTCACCTTGCCCAGTCCGAACTGCGCGCCCATCTGGTCATAAAGATTCGAACGGATCTTCACCAAAGCAAGATCCAGGTCTTCTTTGGTTACCTGCTTCAGCTCATTAATCGCCTGGTCGTAAGCGCCCAGGATCTGGTCGGAAGTGATGGTGGAATCGTAAGTAACATTGGAAATCCAGAGCATAGGACCATTGTAATCAAACATGTTTCCAAGACCGATATTGATGCCGGCTGAAACATTGGATGTATATCCTTTCTGCTGTACAAGCAACTGGAAAAGTTTGCTGTCCTGTCCCTGCCCAAGGATCTGGTCGATCAATCCCATGGCATAATATTCAGGAGTATTTCTCTCGGGCATTTTATAAGCCACGGCGAGCGCTGGTTTTTTCGCCAGTTTGTCTTCCTTGGTAAACCTCTGTTCTTTTTCCTGTTTGGGCTCCGACAAATCCGGTTTAGCAGGAAGCTCGGATGCAGGAATGGGAGCAAAATATTTTTCGATCCATTTTTTCGCCTCATTGATCTCGAAATCTCCGCTTATTACCAGTGCTGCATTATTAGGAGCGTAGAAGGTTTTGAAAAATGCATCCACATCCTCGAGTTTGGCTGAATCAAGATCTGCCAGGTCGCCATAAAAATTATGCGCATTGTACCAGTTCTTGTTGGCATACTGCGGCATATCAAGCCAGGGGAACCCGCCATAGGGCTGGTTCAGTACATTCACCTTTACTTCATTCTTCACCACGCCCTGCTGGTTGGTGAGATTTTCCTGCGTGATCTTCAGTCCTTTCATGCGGTCTGCTTCTGCCCATAATGCTGTTTCAAGCTTATGAGAAGGCAGAACTTCGTAATAATTGGTGAAGTCAAACCGGGTAGATCCATTGAGGATGCCACCATTCTTTTGCACGAGGTTGATGAATTCCATCTTACCCAGGTTTTCTGATCCCTGGAACATCATGTGCTCGAATAAATGCGCGAAGCCCGTACGGTTCTTCGGTTCGATCCTGAAACCGATATTGTAATAAATGCCTACGGTTACCAGCGGTGCGGTCTTATCGGGTGAAAGCACCACCTTCATTCCGTTCTTCAGTTTGTAATAAGTTACCGGCACCTGCAGGTCTTCCGGTGCTCCTGGTTTTTTCCAGGATGATAATACCAGGGCAGGCAGCAGTAAAGTGAGCAGCCAGCTGGACGAAAAATTCTTCATAAGCCTCTTTTTTTGTTGATGAATCAGGACCAGTTTACCTGGTCAGGATGTCAAATTAAGAAGCGAAGCTATGCTGAAGAAGATAAAGATGATGAACGGCAGAACCGGCTTGCGGTTTATTGTACGTTGGCTTTGATAAATAATTCGATCTTATTGAATGCATCGGTCATGGTGGCCGGTGGCCAGATGTCATGACCCAGGCCCGGGTAGGTTACCAACTGGTGCACCACGCCCTGCTGCTGCAGTTTGGCCTGGAGAGCCTGCGACTGCGCATAGGGAACCACGGCATCCGTATCTCCATGCAATATAATTGTTGGCGGAGCTTGCGGGGAAACGAAATTGATGGGGCTTGACTGTTGGTACATGGCA
>JAEYUA010000065.1 GCA_023433755.1 Bacteroidota bacterium
TATAACTTCTCAGGCATTCCACAGGGAACCTGGAAAACAAGGAAAGACGTTCGTGACGATCTGAAAGAACTGATGGATGATTCTTACGAAACTCCGGCAGAGAACCATGGCGACCGTCGTCCTAAACTTTTCGGTAAAACTTTCAAACCAGTTGGTCACTTCGGTGGTGGTGTTGCTTTCAAACTGAGCAACAGGCTGAACCTGGCAATTGAAGACCGCTTCACTTTCACCAATGATGACCTGCTTGATGGTCAGCAGTGGGCTGAGCAGGTGCAGAATACACCAGTGTTTACACGCAACTTCGATACATATAATTATGCAACCATAGGTTTGAACATCAACCTGGGTGCTAAAGCTGTTGAACCTTTGTGGTGGCAGAATCCACTGGATTATGCTTACCAGGAAATCCGCAAGCCTAAGTACATGATCCTGCCTAAACCGGTTCTTCCTGATGCTGATGGTGATGGTGTAACTGACCAGTTCGACCTGGAGCAGACTCCTCCTAACACCCCGGTTGACACTCATGGTGTAAGTCTTGATACTGATGGTGATGGTGTTCCTGACAGCCGTGATAAAGAGAAAATCACTCCAACTTATTGCCAGCCAGTTGATGCTGATGGTGTAGGTAAATGTCCTTGCCCTGCTGATTCTTGCTTCGAAGGTATGAGCAGATTGGGTGCTTGTGAAACTGCACTTGCCGGTCTGCCAAGCGTAAGCTTCAGCGGTACATCTGCTAACCTGGACAATGATGATAAAGCATTACTCGCTTCACTGGCTGCACGCCTGCGTCAGAATCCTGATTGCCGCGTAGTAGTAACCAGCTATTGCTCTTCTACAAAAGCAGAACAGCAAAGAAGCTGGAACAGGGTGAACGCTGTGATCACTTACCTGGTAGAATCTGAAGGTATCTCCCGCGACCGTTTCTACTGGCAGATTGGCCAGGAAGGTGGCGATTGCAATACCGTTGATTTCCGCGCAGCTACTGATGCTGATGCCGGACTGCCAACAACAGTTCCTAATCCAAACCTCGGTCGCTAAGACCTGGTTGATATAAAAAAAATAAGGTCGCCCGTTGGCGACCTTATTTTTTTTTGCCAATGGCCAATGGCCAATAGCCATTAGCCAATAGCTTTAAAGAATTCTTAACGGCCGCCCTCCCTACTTCTCCCGATAAATAGGGAATATTTGCCTAAACTGTTTAACTTTGCCAGCCTTTATGAAATTTCTCCCAGTTCTCCTTTTTTCATTTTTTCTGCTTGGTTGCAATGGGATCAATAAGGTCCTCAAGAGTAAGGATCCAGAGTACAAGCTCAGGATGGCAGAGCAGTATTATGCCAAGAAAAAATGGAATTTCGCCCAGCAACTTTACGAGGATGTGATGCCTTTTTACAGGGGCAGGCCGGAGTTCGAGGATATTTATTATAAATATGCGTATTGCGCTTATTACCAGAAGGATTACCTGAACGCCGAGAACCTGTTTAAGACTTTCCTGGAGATTTATCCCAACAGCACCAGGGCAGAAGAAGTGGATTTTATGAGGGCATATACCTATTATAAGCAGTCACCCAAACCGGAGCTGGACCAGAGCAATACCATTAAGGCCATGGGTATGATGCAGACCTTCATCAATACCCATCCCGGGTCTCCCCGTAACAAGGAGGCTGCAGAGATCATTGAAATTTCCCGGCATAAGCTGGAAACCAAGGATCATAATTCAGCCCAGCTTTATTTTGACCTGGGGCAGTTCAGGGCAGCGGCAGTGGCATTTACCACCCTGCTGAACAATTTCCCGGATAGCGATAAAGCGGAACAATATAAACTTATGACCATCAAGTCTTATTTTCGCTTCGCGGAAATGAGCATTGAGGAGAAAAAAGCCGAAAGGTTTGAGAAGGTGATCGAGGAAGCCCAGGACTTTATGGATCGTTTTCCTGAGAGCCAGTTGGCAAAAGAAGTTGAACAATTTGTAAATCAATCCAGAAACAATTTAAATCTTTATAAAAATGAGCCTGCTAAGAAGACAGCTTAGTACAAGCACCTCCAACAATATTGAAACCCGCGATGTAAACGGGCTCAAAATGAAGACAGGTAACCTGTACGAATCCATTGCCGTTATTGCAAAAAGGGCCAACCAGATCAATATCTCTGTAAAAGAGGAATTGCATAATAAGCTGGAGGAATTCGCGAGCCATACCGATTCACTGGAAGAGATCCACGAGAATAAAGAGCAGATCGAGATCTCCCGTGCTTACGAGCGCATGCCCAACCCGGCATTGCTGGCAACCCAGGAATTCATTGAAGAAAAAATCTATCACCGTAAAAATGAAGAGCAGGACCTGTTCCAGTAATCCTGGTTTTTTCTAACATAAAAGCGATCCGCATTCCACGGATCGCTTTTGCGTTGGAGAAGTCATTGGTCAATGGACCATAGACCATGGACTGTTAAAGGAAATCACGATCTTTACCAGCCTTCGCTGAAGCTTTGGCTGACGCAGAACCATTAATAAAAGTCCATGGACTATGGTCTATGGACCATTGACTACTAACGAACATGCTTTCCGGCAAAAAAATACTCATCGGCATCACAGGCAGCATAGCCGCCTATAAAATTCCCATGCTGGTGCGCCTGCTTATCAAGGCCGGGGCCGAAATAAAGGTGGTGATGACACCTGCTGCAACAGATTTTGTTTCGCCCCTGACCCTTTCCACCTTATCAAAACACGAGGTGCTGACCGAACTCTTTGATGATGCAAGCTGGTCCAACCACGTTGAACTCGGGCGGTGGGCCGATCTTATGGTTATTGCGCCGCTAAGCTGCAATACGCTAAGCAAGATGGCAACGGGAAGGAGTGATAATTTATTGATGGCGGTTTACCTCTCGGCTATCTGCCCGGTAATGGTGGCCCCTGCCATGGATGAGGATATGTGGCTGCATCCTACCACGTCCGTGAACCTGGAAACCATCAGCCGGAACGGCTGCAGGGTGATGCAGGTTGGTCGGGGTGAACTGGCCAGTGGCCTGTTTGGCGAAGGGAGAATGGCCGAACCGGAGGCCATATTTAAAGAGATCAGGTTTTTATTGGATACAGCAGGGCAGTTAAAAGGTAAAAAAGCCCTGGTAACAGCAGGGCCCACATACGAAGCCATCGATCCTGTTCGTTTTATTGGCAATCATTCCAGCGGCAAAATGGGTTTTGCCCTGGCAGAAGAACTGGCCTCCAGGGGGGCGAGTGTTACGCTGGTCACAGGACCAGTGGCCATCCGCACCTCGCATCAGAACATCGCGGTTGAAAAAGTTGTCTCCGCCGCAGAGATGTATGAGAAAAGCATGGAGCACCAGGATTATGATATCGCGATCATGGCGGCGGCGGTGGCAGATTATACACCTGAACAAGTGGCAGACCGTAAGATCAAGAAGAAAGATGATGAGGCATTACGCATCAGCCTGAAAAGAACGAAGGATATCCTGGGCAGTTTGGGTAAAATCAAAAAAGATGCACAGTTGCTGGTAGGATTCGCACTGGAAACACATGATGAAGCAGGATATGCTTTACGCAAACTGGAAGAAAAGAACGCGGACCTGGTCGTGCTGAATTCACTGAACGACGAAGGTGCCGGGTTTGGGGGAGATACCAACAAGGTGACTCTTTACTTTAAAAACGGGCAGCAGAAAGTACTGGCGCTGCAATCTAAAAAGGAGATCGCCAGGCAAATCATAGATGCCATAATTGAACAGAAATGAAAAACCTATTTTTATTTTCACTGGTGCTGATGCTTTCAGTTACTGTAAATGCACAGGAACTGCAGGCAAGGGTATCAGTGATGTCGGCCAAGGTGAGTACGCAGGTTGACAAAAAAATTTTCCAGACCCTGCAGACCGCGCTGACCAATTTTCTGAACAACAGGAAATGGACCACTGGTACTTACCAGCCCCAGGAAAAGATCAAATGCAGTTTTCTGATTACCATAGAAGAATATTCCGGCAATAATATATTCAAGGCCACACTTACAGTACAGGCAGCAAGGCCGGTTTACAATACTTCTTATGAATCGCCTCTTGTAAATTTCCAGGATGCGGCCTTTCAGTTTAAATACGTGGAGTTCCAGCCCATTGAATTCAATGAGAACCGGGTGCAGGGAAATGATGCCATGGCTGCCAACATCACCGCGGTACTCGCCTTTTATGCCAACCTGATCATCGGGCTTGATTATGATTCTTTTTCTCCCAGGGGAGGTGATCTGTATTTTCAAAAAGCACAGAATATTGTGAACAACGCACCTGAAGCAGGTGATATCAATGGCTGGAAAGCATTTGATGGACTGCGCAACCGTTTCAAGCTGATACAGGGCCTGGTGGACAGCCGTTTCACGCTGATGCATGATGCTATTTATTCTTATTACCGCCACGGTCTTGACCAGTTCTATGAGAATGAAGCGGAAGGCAGGGCCGGTATTCTTAATGCATTGAATTATCTCAATACACTGAATATTGAAAATCCCAATTCAATGATCATCCAGTTCTTCTTCCAGGGCAAGAGCACGGAACTGGTGGAGATTTTCAGCAAGGCTGATGGTGAGACAAGGGTGCGTGCCCGTGATTACCTGATGAAACTTGACCTCACCAACGCCGGGGCCTATAAAGAATTAAGATGAAGCAACTGGCGTATTTTCTATTGATCTTTTGTACAGTCTCCTGCAAACCTTCTGTACCTGAAAGTATTTTGCCTGCCGACAGGATGCAGGCACTTTACTGGGATTTGATGAGGGCCGATGAAATGGTGAATTATTATGCACTACTTGACACATCCTATGTTAGAACCAAACACCAGGATAGCCTGTATGC
>JAEYUA010000124.1 GCA_023433755.1 Bacteroidota bacterium
CCAGGAATAAAATGAAACGCATGAGGGTTGAAATCAAAATACCATTGATGGCGCTCCTGTCAACCTGTTTGATATTTTCTTTGCCCCTGATGCCTGCATCCAGCAATCGGTGGGCACCCGAGAAAGTAATATAGCCCCCTACGGTTCCCCCTACAATGGTTACAATGGCTGTTGTACTGATCTGTTCCGGGACAAACGTATGCTGCACTGCTTCCATCAATGGAGGATTGGCACTGAATGCAATGACCAGGGTCAGTGTAATTTTCAGCAGGCCAAGAAAGGGCGTCACCATATCCAGCATCCTGCCAACTTCACGGATCCAGAATAATAAAAGCGCAATGCCGCAACTGATCAAAGCTCCTGATTCAAATGAAAGACCTGTGAGTACATTCACACCCAGCCCGCAACCTGCTATATTGCCAATATTGAAGGCGAAGCCTCCAAAGATCACCAGTATGGAAAGAAAATATCCAAGCCCGGGCAATAGCTTGTTGGAAAGATCCTGCGCCCTCATTTCACTCACCGTTAGTACCCGCCAGGTATTTAGTTGTGCGCCTATGTCAAGCAATACCGAAACAAGAATGACAAAACCAAAACTGGTGAGGAGTTTTTCAGTGAAGAAAGATGTCTGCGTGAGAAAGCCCGGACCGATGGAAGAATTCGCCATGAGAAAAGCTGCTCCCATGGTGGCACCGCTGAACAGGCTGTATTTAGGCAGGCGTGCTGGCAATGTTATTTTGCTGTAAGATGCTGTAAAGTTTGCGGGCGAAGAACACCGCCTGGCGGTTATCTCCATGGATGCAGATGGTCTCCGCCTTTATTGGTACCAGTTTGCCATTCAATGATAGTACCTGTCCCTGCCGGATCATCAACCACACCTGGGCTATGCTTTTTTCTTCAGTATCGATCAGGGCACCTGGTTCCGACCTGGGTGTGAGCGTACCATCATCTTGGTAACTGCGGTCCGCGAAAACTTCGCTGGCTGTTTTCAATCCAAGAGCCTGCGCCTCTTCAATCATGGCGCTGCCACTTAATCCATAGAGCACCAGGTCTTCATTGAAATCTTTTATCGCAGTGGCAATGGTTGCAGCTACGGTCCGGTCTCTTGCAGCCATATTATACAAGGCACCATGTGGCTTTACATGATGCAGTGCGGCTCCCTTTTCTTTAGCAATGATGTCGATCTTGATGAGTTGTTCCAGCATGATCGCGTAAAGTTTATCTGCCGGTAACTGCATTTCCCTTCTTCCAAAGTTTTCCTTATCGCGGAAGGAAGGATGCGCGCCGATCTTCACCTGGTATTTCAGCGCCAGGTCCATGGTCTTCCTGATGATGTCTGAGTTACCCGCATGAAAGCCACAGGCAATGTTTGCCGAGCTGATAAAAGGCATGATCAATGCTTCATTGGCCATGCCTTCACCCATATCACAATTAAGATCACATACCAGCATCAGATCATGGTTTTCATTCTGAATTTACTAGCTATTTGTATCTCGTGCAGATATTTCTGCTGCCTTTCCATTTTATCTTCTGCCGTATTAAGATCCGTTATCATAAACCGCATTACATCATTTGGTTTTTTTTGCGCGAGCAAAGGAAGATGCGCGGATATCACATGTGCGATTCGCGGATAACCTCCCGTTGTCTGGTGGTCGGCCATCAGCACGATCAACTGGCCGCTTGGCAGTAATTGCACGGTACCAAAACTTGCAGCCGTTGATACCAGTTGTTCCTGTACCGAGGTATTGAGAACAGGTCCCGCCAGCCGGTAACCCATCCGGTCCGATTCGTTGGTAACCTGGTACCAGTGATTCTGAAAAGCTTCCTGCATTTCCTTTTCCAGCCAGAACCACTCACTTCCTATGATAAATTGAATTTCATTCCTGTTCTTTTCCACTGCTTCCTGTGATTTCCACGGCAAAACCAAAAACTCTTTTCCTTTCAGTATTTTTTCCAGCACTAGTGGTTTTCGAAATCCAACCTGGTCATAGCGCTGAAAAGCTCTTCCCTGGTAACCGCCTGCGCCTGCACGCTGGCTGGTGCTATAACTGTCCAGCCACTTGTCAATTGATAATTCATTCCATACGGCCATGTAACACCTTGCGCCTGATTCCGGGTGATTAAACTGTAAAAGAGAATTTTCCCTAACGGCAACCGGGTGATCCAGGGGGATGGCTTTGCCATTGATCCTGGCAGAAAAATCTGCGCCGGTCAGGCTGATCACTGCATCTTTTTCAAACAAAAATTGTCCTGCAGGAAAATGCATTTCAATTACAGCTTCATCCAAATCTTTTCCCAGCAATGCATTGGCGAGTTGCGCGGAAAAACGGTCCATGGCACCAGCGGGATTGATGCCGAGGTGCTGGAAGCCATTGCGGCCTGTATCCTGGATGGTGTCAAACAGGCCTGCTTTGATAATGCGCAAACTCATCTTCGGTGATTGAATAAAATTTTACAGTATCACCCGGTGATAAAAGCACGGGGTTTTCTTTCTCCTTGTCAAATAATTTAAGGGGCGTTCTTCCAATGATCTGCCATCCTCCCGGGGATTCCAATGGATAAATGCCTGTCTGTTTGCCAACAATGCCTACTGAACCGGCAGGCACCTTGAGCCGTGGTGTTTCCTTCCGGGGCATTTGCAGTTGTTCCGTCAATTCACCCATATAGGCAAAGCCGGGAATGAAACCCAGCATGTACACATAATAAGTTCTTTCTGTATGGAGACGGATGATTTCCGTATGCGTGATATCATGTTGCCTGCGTACCACTTCTGAATCCATTGAAAAGGGCAGGGCATAACAAACCGGGATCTCTACGACAGATGATGTGCGGGGTGCGGTTTCAAGGTCAATGGCCATGGCATTGATCCTGTCGGAGATCGTATCAAATGCGGTGGCCCCTGGTTGCACCAGTTTCAATGCATGTACATCGTAGTACACTGCAAGAGAACTGTAGGCGGGAACCATATCCGTAATAAAGGGAAGTTTTTGCGAGGCAAGATGTTCATACAACCGCATCACCTTCTGATGCACAGCCCTGTCAATCACATTTCCAAAATCGATCGTCAGCGCCCGGTCGCCCAGGTGGAAGATGCTGTATGGATGAAGGGTATGCATGGGGAGGATAAAGGTAGGAGGAAGAAGCGAGCTACGAACTGCGTGGTATTAGCTGCGAGCTGCTAGCTGCTAGCTACTAGCTGCGAGAGAGTGGCTTACATGCATAGTTTGTCCATCTCCTCAAATAGAGATTTATGAAACAGTAATAAATGTTGGATCCACAGTCTTGCAGCTTGAAGCTAGCAGCTAGTAGCTAGTTAGTAGCTAGCCGCTCTCACGCATACACCGTCTTCCCATACATCTCCTCACGCAATTCCTTCACTCGCTTGTCTTCAAGATAGTCATCAAACGTGGTAAGCCTGTCGATGATACCCTTAGGCGTGATCTCGATCACGCGGTTGGCTACCGTTTGCATGAAGGTATGGTCATGTGATGTCAGCAATACAATGCCGGGGAATACCTGGCAGCCTTCGTTGAAGCTCTGGATACTTTCGAGGTCAAGGTGGTTGGTGGGCTGGTCAAGCACGATCACATTGGGATTCTGCAGCATCATCCTGCTGAGCATGCATCGTACTTTTTCGCCTCCGCTGAGCACCGTTGTTTTTTTCTGGATGTCATCACCACTGAAAAGCATTTTTCCAAGAAAGCCCCTCAGGAAGGGTTCATCGGCATCCGTTACATGCGGCGGCACATATTGTCTCAGCCATTCCATCAATGACAGGCCATTCTGGAAGAACTGGCTGTTTTCAAGAGGCAGGTAGGCCTTGGTGATGGTGGTGCCCCATTCATATTTTCCTTTGTCAGCCTCCAGGTTACCGTTGATGATCTCGAAGAAATTGGTTACCGCGAGAGGGTCACGGCTCAGGATCGCAATCTTATCGCCTTTATTGACAGTGAAGCTTACTTTTTCAAAAAGTTTTCTGCCTTCAACAGAAGAACTCAGGTTCTCCACGTTCAGGATCTGGTTGCCCACTTCGCGCAGTGGCTGGAAGATGATACCCGGATAACGGCGGTTGGAAGGTTCGATCTCTTCGATCGTAAGTTTTTCGAGCGCTTTTTTCCTGGCCGTTGCCTGTCTTGATTTGGACGCGTTGGCAGAGAAACGGGCGATGAAGTCGATCAAAGCCTGGCGTTTGTCTTCTGTCTTTTTATTCTTGTCATTGATCTGGCGGGCCATCAGTTGTGATGATTCATACCAGAAAGTATAGTTACCGGTGAAGATCTTGATCTTGGAGCGGTCCACATCAGCCACGTGGGTACAAATGGCATCAAGAAAGTGCCTGTCGTGAGAAACCACCAGGACGATATTCTCATAATCAGCCAGGAAGTTTTCCAGCCAGCCGATAGTTTCGATATCCAATCCGTTGGTAGGCTCATCCATCAGCAGGATATCCGGGTTTCCAAAAAGCGCCTGGGCAAGCAATACTCTCAGTTTGAGGTTGGAGGGAATATCCTTCATCAGGCTCTGGTGAAATTCTTCTTTCACACCCAGTTCGCTCAGCAGGGTGGCCGCATCGCTTTCAGCGGTATAACCACCCATCTCACCAAACTCCGCTTCCAGTTCACCGGCCTTCATGTAATCATCTTCGGTTGCTTCCGGATCGGCATAGATGGCATCCTTGCGGTGCATCACTTCCCACATTTTTTTATGACCCATGAGCACGGTGTTGAGAACGGTATGCTCGTCAAATTCAAACTGGTTTTGCTTCAGCACAGCCATACGCTCGCCGGGAGAGATGCTGACTGTTCCTTTATTGGGTTCGATCTCCCCGGAAAGGATCTTTAAAAAAGTGGATTTGCCGGCGCCGTTGGCACCGATCACACCATAACAATTCCCTTTGACGAAATTGATATTGACTTCATCAAACAAAACCCTTTTACCGAAGGAAAGCGATACATTATTTACAGAGATCATGCGGCCAAAAATTGAGGCGCGAAGCTACGATTTTTATGCTTGCGGCAGGCGGGCTAAACGTTAAGATT
>JAEYUA010000178.1 GCA_023433755.1 Bacteroidota bacterium
GTGGTGGGGAATTCCCAGTCTACATCTACCCCGTCAAACCCATACTGGCGTACATTGGCCATTACATTTTTGATGAAGTGACGACGGCCTTCCTGTGTCAGTGCCATGTTCTTGAAATTGGTTTTACCATCACCAGCCCCATCATTAATACTCATGAACACTTTTGCATTATTGGCTTTAGCCTTATTGATAAGTTGTGGAACCAGGCTGGGATTATTTACGGTAAGCTCTTTATTGGCATTCACGGCAAAGAATGCATAATTGACCACATTGCACATTTTGAATTTTACATCGGGTACATCATTCAGGCTGCGGTACGAGGGGAAATAACCTACAACATAAAATCCAAATGCTGGCGGAGGCTGTATTACTACCGGGGGAGGCGGCGGTGGAGGAGGGGCTGGGGGGTCTTTCTTACAGGATACGATAATGGTTAGCGTCAAAAGCAGTCCGGCTGCGAAATAATTTTTTCTCATATGGTAATTAGGGATGTAAAATACAACAATGAGCTTTATCAGTTTCAGGGTTGGAATTTTAAGTAGGTTTGCCACGCTAAATTATATGAACATGAGAAAAATAGTGATTGCACTGATATTTTCAGTGAGCTTTATTTCAAAGGCTGCTGCCGATGAAGGCATGTGGCTGCCCATGCTACTGGGACAGCAGGTGTATAACGACATGGTGAAGAAAGGTCTTAAACTTTCAAAAGACCAGCTTTACAGTATCAACAAAGCTTCTCTTAAAGACGCCATCGTAATCTTTGGTAATGGTTGTACTGGTGAAATGGTAAGTTCTAAAGGATTACTATTCACCAACCACCATTGTGGTTATGGTGTGATTGCAGGCGCCAGCACCGTTGAGAAAAATTACCTGAAGAATGGATTTTATGCAAAGAACCTCGATGAAGAAATTCCTGGTGGTAATCTTTCCGTTCAATTCCTGCTGCGCATCGAAGATGTTACTGCCAGGGTAATGGATTCGCTGAAAGGTCTCACCGGCGCTGAAAGAGCTTCGCGCCAGGGCCGTGTGCTCTCCGCCATCAACCAGGAAATGAGCGATACCGCAAAAAGCATTGAAACACGCATCAGTCCTTTATTCAAAGGCAACCAGTTCGTGGCCTTCGTTTACCAGCGCTACCGTGATGTGAGGCTGGTAGGTACACCTGCAGAATCGATCGGCAAATTTGGCGGGGATACCGACAACTGGGAGTGGCCTCGTCATACCGGCGACTTTGCTGTTTTCCGTGTATATGCTGCGCCTGATGGTTCGCCCGCACGATACAGTACCGCCAATGTACCCATGAAACCTAAATGGCACCTGCCTGTTTCGCTGAAGGGTGTGAAGGAAGGTGATTTCGCAATGATCTGGGGTTATCCCGGCGGCACCAACCGTTATGAATCTTCACTGGGTGTACAACTCGCTACGGATATCAACAATCCAACACTTGTGCAGTTGCGCGACATGAGACTCAAGAACATGTTCGAGGAAATGAAAAAGGATCCTGCTACCAAACTTCAACTCGCATCAAGCTATGCAGGTATTGCCAACTACTGGAAGTTTTTTGATGGTGAGAGCAAGCAACTTCTCAAATATGATGTGTACGGGCAAAAAAGAAAATCTGAAGAGGCCTTTATGAAATGGGCCAAAGACAAGGAGGAGTACAAAAATATCTTTTCTGACCTGGAAGCGGCTTACGCGGCCTGGAGACCTTATGCACTGCACCGCCAGTACCTGATAGAAGGTGTGCTGGGTTCACCCCTGATGGCCTTTGCATCCACGTTGCAGCAGGTTGAGAACATCCTGGTAAGGCCCGGCGCTTCAACCGCTGACATCAAAAAAGCAGTTGATGCAGCCAATGCGCAAAGACAGAATTTTCTTGCTGCTGAAAACAAACCATCTGATGAACGCATCTTAGCTGCGGTTCTTCGTATGTACAGGCAAAATGTACCGGACGACCAGCAGCCACAGGGATTGTACACTGCTATCAGGAATGAATATGGTAACCTGGATAAGGCGGCTACTTACGAAAAATACGCGGAGGCTATTTTTAAGAACACCATGATTTTTGATGATGAGAAATGGAATGCTTTTGTAAAATCTCCGGATGCCAATACGCTGCAGCAGGATCTTGCTTACAACCTGGCCAGCACATTCGTGAAAAATTACAACAGTAAATATGCACCACTGTACCAGCAGTTCCTTACAAAAAACAATGAATGGGGCAGGCTGTATATGAAGGGTGTAAGGGAAATGGATCCTAAAAAAATTATGTATCCCGACGCCACTTTCACCATGAGGGTGAGTTACGGAAAGGTGGCTTCCTATAAGCCAAGGGATGCAGTTACTTACGATTATGTAACCACCATGAAAGGGTTGCTGGATAAATACAAACCCGGCGATTATGAATTTGATCTCCCAGAGAACCTGCTCAAAGAAGCCAGGGAAAAGAATTTTGGCCAGTACAAGGATGCAAAGAGAAATGATCTTGTAGTGGGCTTCATCACAGATAACGATATCACCGGTGGTAACTCAGGTTCTCCTGTGATCAATGGCAATGGTGAGCTGCTGGGTCTTGCCTTTGATGGCAACTACGAAGCCCTGAGCCATAAGATCGCTTTTGATAAAAATCTCAACCGCACCATCTGCGTGGACATCCGTTATGTGCTTTGGTGTATTGACAAACTCGGAGGTGCCGGCCATCTAATAAAGGAGCTGACACTGCGGAAATGATAGCAACTGAATTTTTAAAGCCGTTTGTTCAAAGCAAACGGCTTTTTTGTTTCTTTACAATACATGAACCGGGCGCTGAAAGGATTACTGTTTATGAGTTGTACACTGTTACCAGTGCTGGTGAAAGCCCAGGCTTCTTTCAGCATTGCCACCGATGGAGCACTGATGCGCAATTTCAGTCCGAAACAGAAATTTTGGGCGGTGGGGCAAACAGTGATCGCCGATATTCATCTTGATAAAAAAGAATCTGCCTATATATGGCTCAGTTATTTTAGTCCCGGAAGATTCAGCAACAGGTTTGTCGCGCCGGCATTTGATCCGCTTACAAGTCCTTCACCAGTTTCTGTAAGGGTGAAAGGGGTATGGGAAAGCAGGGAGATCTCTGTGGGATGGAAACATTATTTCAAGGGGGCGCACAATGCGGAGGACAGGTGGAATGTTTATGGAAGGGCAGGTTTTGGACTTATGTTCAACCGGGCCTCTAACAGTTATGCAACTGAAGTGGATACGGCAGTCTATGATATTGCTAGTTTGCCCTTGCAAGGTGAGCACCGCTTCAACCGGCTTACTATCGACCTCGCGGCGGGAATGGAAATAGACCTGGGCGGCAAATTTTATTTCTATTCTGAATTCCGCACCGCCATTCCTTCCTCTGATTACCCTGCGCCGGTTCTGCATCAAAATAAAAATGTTCCTTTACCGCTAATACTTGCGGCAGGTATTCGCATTTCATTCGATCCTGGTTATTGAATTTTTACATCAAACCTGCCTTCCGTTACAGAAATGGCTGCGGCTGTGTTGTCAACACTGCCGGCATTGAAAGAAAAAGTTCCGGAGATGATGTGGTTCTGCGTATCAAATTTGGTTACGTTAACAGTGCCGGTGTGCTGGGGACCCGTGATCCATTCATTGAGCGGCATGAATTTTCTTTTGATGAAATAACCATAGCTCGCACTTTCCTGTGGATATTTATTGGTTTGCTGGTTGAGCTGGAATACACCAGTGCCTGTAATATTTTTCAGGTAGATCTCAAATTCAGTTTCAGTGGGTGAAGATGAAAAATTCCTGGCGTTGATAAAGATGCCATTGGTGCCGGTATACCTTGCTTCCAGGAGCGGGGCAGTTGGAGCAATACCAAATTTCTGAGGGATCCAGAAATCTCCATCCAGCCTGGCACCAAAAGTATTGGCGCCGGTCTGGGTAGCCTCCGGCAGCGCATCTACCTC
The DNA here is from genome assembly GCA_023433755.1 of Bacteroidota bacterium. Taxonomy (GTDB): domain Bacteria; phylum Bacteroidota; class Bacteroidia; order Chitinophagales; family Chitinophagaceae; genus Flavisolibacter. Next base: position 3,957 of record JAEYUA010000178.1, read on the forward strand.
TTTTTTACAGGATGTAAAAAAAACGGCCGCGGCCAGCAGGTAGAAAAAGTTTTTCATAATAGGCATTTGAATGATTCCTTCATAAATCGTGCAAAAACTGTTTTTATTGCAAGTGATCAGGCGCTTTTAACTTTATTTGCCTAAAATCAATTTTAATGCGTTCCGGAACCACCATTGCTTCGATAGAACTGTACAAGCTTTTTATTCCGTTGAAAGAACCATTCGTAATCTCCCTGGGCCCCATCAATGAAGTGCAGAACCTGGTAGTGATCCTGCGTACGGCAGATGGTTGTACAGGTTACGGGGAGTGCAGCCCTTATATGTCCATCAATGGTGAAAGCATTGATACCTGCTTTGTAGTGGGGCAGTATTTCGCCCGGGTATTGAGGGGAAAAGATGCAGTGGATATTGCTTCATGTATGGAGCTGATGGACCGTACCATTTATGGTAATACCAGCATCAAAAGCGCTTTTGATATGGCATTGCATGATGTGGCTGCGCAACATGCAGGCGTACCAGTGTACCAGTTGCTGGGTGGCAGCAACAAAAAGAAACTGGAGACAGATATGACGGTCAGCATTGGAACACCAGCAAAAATGAAGGCAGATGCTAAAAGATTTTTAGAAGAAGGATTTCCCGCCATCAAGGTGAAGCTGGGTGAAACGCTGGAAAAGGATGTGGAAAGGATCAGCGCCATCAGGGAGGCAATAGGTGAGAGCCACCCCTTGAGAAT
>JAEYUA010000198.1 GCA_023433755.1 Bacteroidota bacterium
CCAATGCCTGCGGACCCTGTATCGGTCAGTGGGCGAGGCATATTGATGATCCGTCCAGGAAGAATACGATCGTGACATCTTTCAACAGGAATTTCGCAAAAAGAAATGATGGCCTCGCGTCCACACATGCTTTTGTGGCTTCACCGGAAATTGTAACGGCTTATGCCATTGCAGGAAGGCTTTCTTTCAACCCGCTCAAGGATAAACTGCTGAACGACCAGGGACAGGAAGTAATGCTGGATGAGCCAACTGGTTATGAATTGCCTCCGAAAGGCTTTCATGTGGAAGATGCCGGCTACCAGGCGCCTGCCGAAAATGGTAAGGATGTGCCGGTGGTGGTGAGTCCTGAATCACAAAGGTTGCAGTTACTAGAACCATTTCCTGCATGGGAAGGAACAGATCTCAAAGGTTTGCGTTTGCTGATCAAGGCAAGAGGCAAATGCACCACTGACCATATTTCCATGGCCGGACCCTGGTTGAAATACCGCGGCCATCTTGATAATATTTCCAATAACATGCTGATCGGCGCGGTGAATTATTTCAACGGGCAAACCGACAGTGTCAAAAACCAACTGACAGGCGAATACGGTCCTGTTCCTGCTACGCAGCGTAAGTACAAAGCATCAGGCATGGGCTCTGTTGTGATTGGTGATGAAAACTATGGGGAAGGCTCTTCCCGTGAGCACGCAGCAATGGAACCGAGGCATTTGGGTGTAAGGGTGATCGTGGTGAAAAGTTTCGCACGTATCCACGAGACCAACCTGAAGAAGCAGGGTATGCTGGGTGTGACTTTCGCGAACAAGGAAGACTACGAAAAAGTGCAGGAAGATGATACGATCGATATTATTGGTCTGACCGATTTCGCACCAGGCAGGCAGCTTACGATGGTATTGAACCATAAGGATGGCACCTCAGATAAGGTAAAGCTGAATCATACCTATAACGAACAGCAGATTGAATGGTTCAAAGCAGGAAGTGCGTTGAACCTGATCAGGAAGCAGTTTGGGAAGTAAGCTGCGAGCTTTGGGCTGTGAGCTGCGAAAAGTGTCTCCGATTCATAAATTCATTTTATACTCAAAGGTTGATTCGTCAACCTTTTTTTTATAGTTGCTAGCTTCTAGTTTCTAGCTGCTAGTAAGGATGATAGCGGTTAAAAGAAAATTTCGTTATATAAGTAAAGGCTGAAATAAAATAAGGGGATTTAATAATATTGCAGAAATCTGTAATCAATATTTGAATTTAGGTCTTGCAGCTTGCAGCTTGCAGCTTGATACTTGCAACTTGATACTTGCCGCTATCCCTTTCCCCACCTGAACGAATCTCTTTCCAGGCCTACGAGATCAATTGCACGGTCCACCACTGTTGCCACTGCTTCTTCCAGGTCTTTTGGTCTTGAATAAAAAGAAGGGGAGGCCGGGCAGATGATTCCGCCTGCCAGCGTTACCGTTTCCATATTGCGGATGTGCACCAGGTTGTAAGGGGTATCGCGGATCAGCAGGATCAGCTTTTTTCTTTCTTTCAGCATTACATCAGCAGCTCTTGAGATCAGGTCATTGGAAATGCCGGCGGCAATCCTTCCCATTGTACCCATGGAGCAGGGAGCAATGATCATTGCATCATATTTGGCGGAGCCGGAAGCAAAAGGAGCTTTAAAATCCTTTGTTGAAAAATACCTTGCGTTGAAGCTGTCATAGTTCTCATCATCCAGTTCCGTCTTCCATACCTCTTTGGCATTGTCTGTCATGACAATGGAGAGTTCCTTCACCTGGTCTTTTAATGAATCAAGCTTTTGCAGAAGTTGCCTGGCATAGATAGAGCCGCTGGCCCCCGTAATAGCTACTGCGATCTTTTTCATTGAAATGAAGATACGATGTAAATACCACGGGTGGATGTCAGGAATAAACCTGTCAACCTCCGAGGTTACCTCGGAGGTTGACAGGTTAAACAGCCTGGTGTCCTTTTATATACATTGATCATATTGGGTCTCCCGGAGATTTTTTGAAACAGCCACCTCCGAGGTTGGCCGGAAAATTCCTGGGAGCAATTCATTACATAACAAAGGGCTTTTATCACTTTGAAGGCCATATAAAACGAAAACCGGCAGCAATCCTGGGATCACTGCCGGGTTATGTTACGCCAACGGATTTATCAGAATGCTTTGTTGCCTTTCTGCGTTGCACCACCAACCGGCGCAGTATTATCGCGCAGGTTCTGGTACAACCAGTTGGTCATTTTGTTGTACAGGTGGTAAGTGGTATTATCGGCCATGCCGCTGATGCCATGATTCTTATTGGGATAATAAGCACTTTCAAAATCTATATTGCTCTTCACCAGGGCCTTGATCATTTCCACGCTGTTCTGGAAATGCACATTGTCATCTGCTGTTCCATGAATGATCAAATATTTTCCTTTGATCAGGTGGGTGAAATTGATGGGTGAATTTTCATCATACCCACTGGCGTTTTCCTGGGGCGTACGCATGTAGCGCTCTGTATAGATATTATCATAGTACCTCCAGGAAGTAACCGGTGCAACTGCCACCGCTGCTTTGAATACATCTGCACCTTTGGTAATGGCCAGTGAGCTCATAAATCCACCATAGCTCCATCCCCAATGGCCGATCCTGTCCTTGTCAATATAGGAAAGCCCTCCAAGGTATTTCGCGGCATCAATCTGGTCTTCAATTTCATACTTACCCAGTTGCAGGTAGGTCTTCTTTTTAAATTCTTCACCCCTGAACCCGGTTCCTGTATTATCAACACTTACTACGATAAAACCATTTTGTGCCAGCATCTGGTGCCACATGCTCACGGCGCCAAACCTGTTGGCCACCTGCTGTGAGCCGGGACCACCATAATTGCAAAACAATACAGGGTATTTTTTGGAAGCGTCGAAATTTGCGGGTTTCAGCATCCATCCGTTCAGCGTATCTCCCTTACTGTTAGGCACCCTGATGAATTCAGGTTTGCCCAGTGCATATTGGCCAAGAACAGATTTGAGTTTGGCACTCTCATTCACTACTTTGTTCCTGACCGCGCTGATGGATTTTTTGGTGCGGTTGATGGTATAGAGGCTTACCACCTGCGGAGTGGCAATGGTGGAATGATAATCATAGAACTGGGTGTAATCATTATTGAACTCAATTCGGTGCCATCCGCTGCCATTGGTAAGCATGGTGGTTGACTTTCCATCAAAATCACTTACAAAAAGATTACGGTCCATGGGAGTGGGATAGGCCAGGGTATAATAAACAAGCCTGTTTTTTTCATCCACAGCTTCCACACCTGCCACATCATAACGGGCTTTGTTGATCTGGATTTTCTTTTTCCCGTCAATGCTGTAATTATAAAGCTGGGTGTAACCGTTCATGTCGCTGGTGAACATAAAATTCTTTCCATCCTTCAGGAACCACCAGTTATCATTGATCTCCACAAAATATTTATTCTTTTCATCGTACATGGTTTGTGCCTCCCCGGTAGCGGCATCAGTCAATAATAATTTCAGATGGTCCTGGTGACGGTTCATCCAGTAAACCACCAGCTTGTTGTTCTGTTGTGTCCATTTGATGCGGGGGATATAAATGTCACCCTGCTCATATTGCGCCTTTACATCCTGGCCTGTTGCAACATTGTAAATATGAATGGAAACCTTTGAGTTCTCTTCACCTGCTTTGGGATATTTATAAGTGTACTGTTTATTGTACGCATCATCATACACCGTGAAAGCGTATTCTTTCACCTTACTCTCATCAAATTTATAATAGGCGAGATGGCTGCCGTCGGCATTCCATTCAAAGGCCCTGGTGAATTCAAATTCTTCTTCATACACCCAATCGCAATTTCCATTGATGATGTAATTCCATTTGCCATCTGTGGTTACGGCTTTGCTGGTCCCGGAATTAAAATCATAGATGTAAAGATTGTTGTCGAAAACATAAGCAAGTTTATTGCCATCAGGAGAAATAGTTGGATGCAGCACTTTGCCTTTGTTGAGCAGTACGGTTTTTTTCGCGGCTACATCATATACGTAAACATTCGATTTGGATGACCTGCGGTAGATGGGTTCGCGGCCATTGAAAAACAGAACCCTTTTCTTATCAGCGCTCACTTCGTAGTCGCGGGTATCCAGTTTTTTCCCTGATTCATCAATGATGGCATTGGGATCAAAAAGATTATCATCTGTTTGTGTAATGAAACCAGGAATAAATTCACCACGGAAGGTTCCTTTTTTATACAAATCATCCAGGGTAATCTTTTTGTCCTGGGCGGTACTGAACAGGGGAATAAAAAATAATAGCAGGAGCAAACTTCTCATGTGTCTGAAATTTATCCCGTAAATGTACTGGATTGCACTTTAAGGCAGGCGCCATTGGTGTAAAAGCGGCGCGGCTTTTGGTTTTGGTTAAGTTAAAACAGCCATTGCTTCCAGTTAGCGCCTCATCAGTTTCTGGTAATCGCCATCGGTCATGTATTCAAGAATATCACCCGGCTGGCATTCCAGTACTTCACAAATGGCATCCAGGGTGGAGAACCGGATCGCCTTTGCCTTGCCGCTTTTGAGAATACTCATATTAGCGATGGTAATATCAACACGGTCGCTAAGTTCCGTAAGTGACATTTTTCGTTTGGCAAGCATTACATCCAGGTTCACTACTATGGGCATATTATACGGTTAGTTCCTGTTCTTCCTGTAATTTATGATCTTGTTTGAAAGCATCATGGGAAAGTATTCTGAATCAGGGTTTTTTGGATTTGAGGATTTGCAGGATACTATTTTTCATATCTAACGAAATTTGATCACATTTTTTACTCAGGTATCCAGGCCCAGGGAACCAGCATGTCAATTGAATTAAAAATGAAATTCGAGACGTTAAGCCCCAGCAGGCCGTCATGTCAATATGCCAACTTCAGATTTTGATATTTTTCATTGTGCTTTGAGGTCAGTGGTCTTTATTTGAAAGTTTGTTGAATGTATCCACGCATATATATATTAAAAAAAAACCCCCGGTAACGAGGGTTTTTAAATTATTTCGCTTCAGCCATGTCCGGGATTGCTTCAGCTTTATAAGCACCCTGGTCAAGCTTTTTCTTTGTCTCATCAAAAGCTTTAAGGGTTGCCGCGATATCTTCATCTGTATGGGCCGCTGTTGGTATCAACCTGTAAATGATATGTCCTTTTGGAATAACCGGGTAAACTACAACAGAAGCAAACACACCATAATTTTCCCTGAGATCCATTACCATGGCGGTAGCTTCTTCCACACCACCCTTCATATAAACCGGGGTAACAGGTGTATCTGTATTCCCGATATCAAAACCTTTTTCCTTTAAGCCGTTTTGCAGTTTGCGGGCATTCTCCCAAAGCTTGTCCTTGAGTTCTGGTTTAGTACGCAGCAGCTCCAGTCGTTTAAGATTACCAAGTGTTAATGGCATTGGTAAACTTTTAGCAAAGATCTGGCTGCGGATGTTCCAGCGGATATAATCAATGATGGCCCTGTCCCCGGCAACAAAGGCACCGATAGAGGCCATACTTTTCGCGAAGGTTGAAAAATACAGATCGATCTGGTCCTGTACACCCTGCTCTTCACCGGCACCGGCACCTGTTTTTCCCAGTGTTCCGAAACCATGGGCATCATCAACCAGTATGCGGAAATTATATTGATTTTTCAGCTCGCAGATCTCTTTCAATTTACCCTGGTCGCCAGCCATGCCAAACACACCTTCGGTTATTACAAGAATACCACCGGCACCCTGCTTTTCAATTAAAGCGGTAGCCCTTTCCAGTTGTTTTTTACAGTCTTCCACATCATTATGTTTGAACACATAACGGTGGCCGGGATGGAGGCGCACCCCATCAATAATGCAGGCATGGCTTTCGGCGTCGTACACGATCACATCATGACGGCTACATAATACATCAATGATGCTCACCATGCCCTGGTAACCATAATTCAGCAGGCAGGCATCTTCTTTTCCTTCAAAACTTGCCAGTTCTTTTTCAAGCTGCTCGTGGAAATTGGTATTCCCGCTCATCATTCTTGCTCCCATGGGTGTGGCAAGGCCAAAATCCCTGGCGGCATCAGCATCCGTTTTTCTAACCTCGGGATGGTTGGCCAGTCCCAGGTAATTGTTCAGGCTCCACACAATCACATCCTTACCGCGGAACTTCATCCTGCTGCCAATTTCACCTTCCAGTTTAGGGAAGGCAAAATAACCATAAGCTCTTTCACGGTGCTGTCCGAGCGGACCATAATTCTTCACGAGTCGTTCAAAAAGATCTGCCATATTTTAATTTAAAGTTTACTGTTCAAAATAGGTTTCCTCCCTTTCTGGCGGGGAAGTAGCTGCCTGCTGAGGGTTCAGGGTGTGGTTTTTGGCCGGCGCAAAAATAAGGATTTTGCAGGGAAGCCTCAACGGAGCCTCCTTAATGGAAGGGGCATCAGGGTTTATGCTTAAATAATAAAATGTTAAAGCAGAGACAGCAACCATCTTAGTAATTTTAAGGCCTCAAAATCTATGATGCGGAAGTTTTTTCTATTGAGTACAGTAATTCTCAGCTTTTTTCATTCCCATTCCCAGTCCCTTCAAAGACCAAAGCTCGTAGTGGGTATCGTGATCGACCAGATGCGATGGGATTATCTCTACCGGTTTTATGACCGCTATAGCCAGCATGGTTTCAAAAGATTATTGAATGAAGGATTCAGTTGCGATAATGCATTTATCCCCTACACACCCACGCAGACCGCCGCCGGGCATGCGAGCATATATACCGGGAGTGTTCCCGCGTTTAATGGTATCATGGGCAATTCCTGGTATGACCGCTTGCTCAACCGCGATGTTTATTGTACGGAAGATGCCAGCGTACAATCTGTAGGGAGTAATTCTGCTGCAGGTAAAATGTCGCCGCGCAACCTCTGGAGCACGACCGTTACAGACGAATTGAGACTTGCCACCAATTTCAGGAATAAGACCATCTCCATAGCTATCAAGGACAGGAGTTCCATTCTTCCCGGCGGACATTCAGCCAATGCGGCTTATTGGTTTGACAATGCAACAGGAGGCTGGATCAGCAGCAGTTATTATATGCAGGAGCTGCCGGCCTGGGTTCAGAAATTCAATGCAAGGAAGCTCCCGGATGCTTACCTCAAAAAAAACTGGAATACGCTGTATCCCATCCGGACCTACCTGCAAAGTACAGCAGACAGTAACAGGTATGAAGTAAGGGTGCCGGGGGAAGACATAGGGTTCCCGCACAAGCTGGATTCGATTACGCATGGCCGTTATGATGCCTTCAAGTATACACCTCATGGTGATTCGTATACTTTTGATATGGCCCGTGCTGCCATTGAAGAAGAAAAACTGGGGCAAAACAGGGCAGTAACAGATTTCCTGGCACTTAGTTTTTCCTCACCGGATTATATTGGCCATAATTTCGGGCCCAATTCCATTGAAGTGGAGGATACTTACCTGCGTCTCGACCTGGGCCTGGCTGATTTTTTGAAATATCTTGATGCACGCATGGGAAAAGGAAATTACCTGGTATTCCTTACTTCTGATCATGCCGTTGCACATAATCCTTATTTCATGCAGGACCATCAATTACCGGCCGGTTCCCTGGAGTATAACGAAGTGCGCCGCAAGATGACTGATACCCTCGCTAAAAAATACCAGGTGGGCGGACTCCTCTCCAAATGGAGCAATTACATGCTGTTCCTGAACGACAGTATTATCGCCAGGAATGGTCTTGATAAAACGGAGATTAAAAATTTCCTGAAAACTTTTTTACTGCGGCAGCCTTCGGTTTCACATATCGTGGATCTCGAAAATATTGCAGGAACCACTTTGCCGGAAAGGATTAAAACCATGCTCACCAATGGTTATAACCAGAAGCTGAGCGGGGATCTGCAGATCCTTTTGAAACCAGGCCATTTTCAGAATTTTCATTTGGGTGCCACCCATGGACAATGGCATTTGTACGATGCACATATTCCACTGGTCTGGTTTGGATGGAAAGTAAAACCTGGTAAGACCCACAGGGAAATCCATATGACGGATATTGCACCAACAGTTTCAAGCCTGCTCAACATACAAATGCCCAACGCGTCGATCGGTCAACCGATTTGGGAGGTTATTGGGAAGTGAATGGGTGTGTAAGTCGGTAATCTGTAGTCGATAGTCGGTAGTCTGCTTTTACAACTCACCCTGTGTGTTGAATTTTAATGGAAAGGCAATCTTTAGTGAAAGCTGGTAGTTAGTAACCAGTAAGGGCTGCAGATGATTTTTTCTTTTCAATGAGTAGAATCGTGATAACCCCGAGGGTATAAGCCAGCATATCCAGCCACTCGAATCCATAACCAATCACGGTTTTGGCGAGGGAATTGTTCTGAAGTCCGAGTACTTCAACAATTTTAAAATATTGCAGCGTTTCAATGAGGTAAGCGAACAGGAGTACGCCAATGGCAGTTTTGACAGGAGAAAGATTCAGAACGGCGCGGACGGCGCAGTATAATAACATTACTACTAAAAAATCTCCCACGTACGGCCTTACCAGTCGATCCCTGGCAAATAGTGCGATCAGCACTTCCACTACAAACAAAACCAGCGCAAGGATGAAATATTTTTTGTGGAAGCGGATCATATTATGGTTGGAAACGGGGTTTGATTTTGGGATCTTAATAAAATAGGATTGTCTCAAATGCTATGGAGAGATATTGATATGTCGCCCCTCCGGGGCTCGCCTTTTTCAATTCAAATATACCCTGGATGATGTGTGTTGATAAATGGGTTTTTTATTGACTTGTCACTCCTCTGTTCACCTGTCAATGATGGCGACTGATGTTAGGCATTAATATATTGACATTTCTCCCCCGTAATTTTATCAGGTAGCCGGGAGAATAATGGTGAACACTGCTCCCTGTCCATGGATACTGGAGGCACTGATCATTCCTCCATGATGTTCTATGATTTTTTTACAAATGGCAAGGCCTATTCCCGATCCTTCGTATTCACTGCGGCCGTGAAGTCTTTGGAAGATGGCGAAGATCTTGTTGGCAAATTCATTATCAAATCCAATTCCATTATCGGCAAATTCAATTTTATGATATTGATCTGCCTGGGCCAGTTGAAAATGGGAGATCTCATGGGAGCCAAGCAGGGTATGTTTTACGGTTATCACTGGTTGCACACCTTCTCTTACGAATTTCAATGAATTGCTCAAAAGGTTTTGAAACAATTGACGGAACTGGGATGGGATGATATTTGCTTCCGGGAGTTGGTCAGCCTTGATCACCGCGTTCTGCTGTTCGATCTTAAATTCAAGTGTCTGTATGGTCTCCTCCATGATCTTCTGCAAACTGTATCGCTCAAATGCAGTGTTACCAGTGATCATGGAGATGGACAGCAGGTCATTGATCATGGTTTGCATGCGCTGGGATGCATCCACAATTTTATTTAGATAGATCTTTCCATCAGGTGAAAGCGAGTCGCCCTGGCTGGCCACAAGCCGGTCGCCGAAGGTGGAGATTTTCCTCAGGGGTTCTTTCAGGTCATGGCTGGCCACATAAGCAAATTCCTCGAGGCTGGCATTGGATTGTTCCAGCAGCAGGGTATTCTGCAAAATGGTCTTTTCCATTTCCTTTCGCTTGTTGATATCAAGAGCAGCGCCCAATACCTGTCGGATCTTTCCATTCTCGTCTGTATTAAATACAATTTCCCTCACCAGCACCCATCTCCATTCGTTCTCCTTGTTCTTCATCCTGCATTCGTACTGGATCATGGAATCAACCTGCGAAAAGGTTTTGCCGCTTTGTTTTCTTCCGGGAAGAAGTGTATAATCTTCCGGGTGATACAACAATTCGGTTACACCACTGCCGGCATTCATGATCTCTTCCGGCATATAACCCAGCACAAAAAAGATCTCACGGTTAACATATACTATACTTTGCGCTTCCACATCGTAGAGGTATAGAATGGTGGGTGAAGCATCAGCAATCTGTTTAATGAAGTGTTCCTGTTCCTTGATTTTCTGGGATGCTTCCACCTGGTCGGTCACATCAAGTGAAATATTCAGGATGTGTTCTACTTTTTGTTCATTATTGCGGTCGAATATAGTGCCGTAAGTATGCAGCCAGCGGTAATGACCTTCTTTATGCCTGATGCGGTAAGTGAATTCAATTACCATATCATTTTTATCAGTATGGGCATTGGCTTCTTCCAGGGCTGCCTTGTTCTGTTGCGCTATCAGTACTGCATCTTCCGGATGCATAATCTCTCCAAAGAAGGCCACGCCTCCTTTAAGAACTTCGCCTGAAGTATAGCCCAGTAATTTTTCAACACCTTCACTTACAAAAACATATTTTCCCGTATTCACATTATAGGAAGAGATGATGGAGGGAGTGGCATCAGTAATCTTTCGCAGGTAAGTCTGGTTATCCTTCAATTCCTGTTGTATGCGGTATTCATCGGTTATGTCCTGGGTGGTGCCCATAAGTTTAACCGGGTTTCCATTTTCATCCAGCACAAATTCTCCTTTGCGGTGGATCATTTTGTATTTACCAGATGGCAGGATAATTCTTTCAATCCGGTCATAGATCTTTTTTTCACGCAGGCAGGCTTCGTAATAATCAAGCAAAGCCTTACGGTCTTGCGGCTCCCGGTAGGTGAGCCATTTTTCCGTATCCATTTTTTCTCCTGGTTCCAGTTCATAGATGCGGTACATCTCATCAGACCAGTTAAAATTTCCAGAAGCTATGTCAAGGGTCCAGTTGCCGATATGCGCCAGGCTCTGGGCCTGTTTATACAAAGTTTCGCTTTCCTGCAAACGCTCAATGAGCAATTGCCTTTCGGTAATATCCTGTGCGGTGCCCAGCATCATTACCGGTTCACCCTGTGCATCATGAATTACTTCTCCGGTAGCGAATATGATGCGTTCCTCACCATCCTCGTGAAGAAGCCTGTGTGTGAATTGCCAGGATTCCCCGGTGCGGGCGGAATGTTCTACCTGCTTTTGAACTTTTTCCCTGTCACGGGGATGAACTATGGAAATGTATTTTTCATAATTCAGTTGAACACTGCCCGGTTCCAGTCCGTAAATGCGGTGAAGTTCGTCAGACCATTGAATGTCATTTGCCCTCATATCCCAGGTCCAGTTGCCCACATGAGCGAGTGCCTGTGCCTGTTTGTAAAGTGATTCGCTTTTTCGCAGGCGGTCTATCAGGTTTTGTTTTTCCGTGATGTCCCGTTCCGAACCGATTACGAAAACAGCAGTTCCTTTTTCATCCCGCTGCACCTGCGCAACCGACCTTAAGATGCGTGAAGTGCCATCCGCAGCTTCGATCCGGAAAGTATAATCTACCCTGTCCTGGTGATTCAGTTTTTCATTTTCCTTTTTAACCTCTTCCCGGTCATCTGGATGAACGAAGGAGAGAAATTTTTCCAGTGTGATCTCTTCTGATTGCGGTAGTAACCCGTAGATTCTGTAAAGCTGGTCAGTCCATTCAATCTTATTATTCCGCAAATCCCGCTTCCAGTTACCCATGTTGGCAAGGTCTTCCGCCTGCTTGTAGAGGTTTTCTTTTTCGCTTAAACTTCTGATCAGGTTTTGTTTTTCTGTCACATCCTGGCAGGTCCCCATAATAACATGGATTTCTCCATTTTCATCCAGCCGCATGTTACCCCTTGCATGTAAAACCTTTTCCTG